>NZ_JAWQUN010000006.1:0-230295 GCF_033447105.1 Formosa sejongensis | reverse complement strand
CTGTCCGCTAAGGTTGGGGCTTTCTGTAATTTCATAACCTAAAAATAAGACTTGAGAACTTAATTTACAAACAGTTATTCAATATAATAATAGATTCAATTGATTTGACCTTGCAACGGTCTTTACCTATTTATATAGGTTTTATACTGTTATGTCGTTCTATAATGGGAATAGAGTTTTCTGTAGACTTAGAACAAGCTTTAGTAAAAGGTTGGCGTGTAGTTTTAGCGAATGCTATACTAGGGATTCTGTTCTCATTTATGATGATTTGGAATCCGTTATTAGGAGGGTTAACGGTTGTCTTTTATTCTGCTGTTAATATATTATGTATAGGAATTACGCAAATAGCAGTGGCTTTTAATTTAAAAAGATCAAATCAAAAATTAGTGGCTTAGCAGAAGGAAATTTAAAAAGTGAAGTAACTTCGATTCTAATTTTTTTTTAAGTTTAGGTGTATCAAAGTATATTTTAATTAATATATTTCATTAAAATTATAGAATGGAAACATCAAATAAAATAGGACTCGTATTATCTGGAGGAGGTTATAGAGGTGTTGCACATATTGGCGTTTTAAAAGCTATGGAAGAATTAGGTATTACACCCGATTATATTTCTGGCACAAGTGCAGGCGCTGTTGTGGGATCTCTGTATGCTGCAGGACATAATTGGCAGAAAATTTTAGAACTTTTTACCGAAATTGAATTGTTTTCTATTAATAATTATACTTTATTCAAACCTGGTTTATTAGATGGGAAAAAACTGGGAAGACAATTGGAAGCCTATTTTAAGGAAGATAGTTTCGAGAGTTTAAAAATCCCGATGTTTATTGCGACTACAGACTTGGTAGAAGGGAAGACCCGATTTTTTTATGAAGGTAAAATAACCACACCTATAATAGCATCTGCAGCAGTACCAGGAGTGTTTTCTCCTATAGAATTTAACGACTGCCTATTATGTGATGGAGGTGTTACTAATAATTTTCCAATAGAACCCTTAAAAGTCTATTGCGATAAAATTATTGGTGTTTATGTAAATCCGCTTCCAAAAATCAAAAAAAAGGACTTAAAGTCTACCAAAACAATAGTTAATCGCGCGTATACGATTTCTAGATTTAAAGTTATAGAAACAAAATTTCATGATTGCGATGTGCTTATTTCTCCAATAGAGGTTGGTGAATACGATGTTTTTTCTAAAGTTCATGTCGATAGAATTTTTCAATTAGGTTATACTGAAGCAAAAATAAAATTAAAGGAAATGATGTTATAAGAACTAATTTTTAGGTGTTAGTATTAATTAGTTTAAAAGCCCAGAGAGTTATGCTTTCTGGGCTTCTTCGTGTTAGAAATTCAGAATTAAGAGATAAGAAACATGTGGGAATTCATTCACTATAAAAAGGTGTTCAAGATTAAGTTTGAATTTCAGAATTATACTATATCTAATCTTGAGTTGTTTGTTATGCAATGAATTTAAAGGTGTAAAAGCATATTAATAATATTTTAATGTTAACAGATGTTTTTTAAAGACTTAATTTAAAACATAAAGTAACATACAGTTAAAGATTAACTAACTGCGAAGAACTTTAAATGCGTCATTTTTGAAAAAAATTAAATTCAATTATGGCATCAAAAGGCGCGGGTAGACGTGGGTTTCTAAAAAAAGCTTTAATAGCTACAGGAGGGATTATATTAGCTCCTAATTTTATTAGTTGTAGTAATGACGATGATAATTATCAGACCGATTATGACGAATCTCTTTTGTCTATTAAAAACTTCAATGAAGGTGTTGCAAGTTTCGATCCGACAAATTCAAGTGTGATTATCTGGACACGCTATGCATCTGCAAACAGCGAAATTATTTGGGAAGTATCTTCAGATGTAAATTTTTCTAATATCTTAAGAACAGGGAAAATAACTACAGAGTTATCAAGAGATTTAACTATTGCTGTAGAATTAGCGGAATTTAATGCCGATCAAAAATTATATTACCGTTTTATAAATAGTTTAGATAATGCGATTTCTGTTGTTGGGGAAACTATTACACTACCTATAGAAGCTACAGAAGTTAAATTAGCAGTTTGCTCTTGTTCTAACTATCAGGCTGGATTATTTAATGCTTACGATGCTATGGCAACTTCTAGCGCAGACATAATTGTGCATTTAGGCGATTATTTTTATGAATATGGGGCTGGAGGTTATGGTGCTTCAGCAGAAAATGCATTCTTAAACAGGCAACATGAACCCGCACATGAAATTTTGTCTTTAGATGATTACAGAACACGATACAAACAATATAGATCCGATAAATCATTACAATTAGCACATCAGAAAAAACCATTTATTTGTGTTTGGGACGATCACGAAATAGCGAATGATACCTATAAGGAAGGTGCCGAAAATCATGATGAAGCTACAGAAGGTTCTTTTCAAGTACGTAAGCAAGCAGCACTTCAGGCTTATAGCGAATTTTTACCATTTTCGAGATTAACAGAGGGAAATAATGAAGTGATATACAGAACCTTTAATATAGGTAATCTTGTAAATTTAATCATGTTAGATACTCGTGTTATTGGACGTGATAAACAATTAGATTTAGCTAATTATTATACGGCGACAGGTTTAGACGGAGCTGCATTTCAATCTGCTTTAAGCGATCCTTCTCGCTCATTATTGGGTGCAGAACAGCGTAATTGGTTGGTTAACGAACTACAAGGGAATTCGGCTAAATGGCAAGTGTTAGGGCAACAAGTTTTAATGGGAAATATGTATATTCCAGCCGAGTTATTAATGGCATTTGGAAGTCCAAATTTTGTTCAGACTTTAACAGAACTTGTAACTATTAAAACAAGAATGGTTAAACAAGATCCTACACTTACAACTGCGGAAATTACACGAGTAATGGCTGCTATTCCTTATAATTTAGATGCCTGGGATGGTTACCCTGTAGATCGTGAGATTATTTACAATGCATTAAATGGTAAAAAGATAGTCACATTGGCAGGAGATACCCATAATGCATGGAAAAATGTTTTAACCTCACAAAATGGAACAGAAGTAGGAATAGAATTGGCAACATCGGGTATTAGTTCTCCTGGTTTTGAAACCTATTTAGGAGATACCAATCCAGCTATAATTGCTGGTTTTGAACAGGCTCTGACTGTTCTAGTCGATGGATTACAGTATTTTGATGCATCTAGACGCGGATTTTTAATGGCGACATTTACACCATCGGAAGTGAAATCGGATTGGATTTTTGTCGATACTATTTTGTCAGAATCATATGGAACCACAATTGGGCATACGGCTATATTTTCGTAATTAAGAAACTTACAGTATATAAAAAACCGTTACTCTATTGTCTAAAAGTAACGGTTTTTATATTTTGATTTAGTCTTGCTCTCTTAAAAAGCAAAGAGATACTTGTGCTGTTATATTAATTATTAAAGAGAGGTTATTTCTTTCTAATCCAATACTGAGTTCTTCCTAAAAGTGCGACACCCATATAACCTCTTACCTTAAGTTTATTATCATCTACTAATTTTAAATAGCAGCTATAAACTTCACCATTTTCTGGATCTAAAATGGTTCCGTCGTTATATTCTTTACCGTCTTTCTTAAGATCTTCAATTATAACTAACCCAACAATTGGCTTGTCTTTTTTTGCGCCTTCGCATTTTTCACAAGTTGAATCTTTTTCTCCAATATATTTACTTACAATTTTAGCGTAATAAATATCGTTTGTTTTATAAATCTCAATGAGTGCCTTTTTTTTTTTGGTTTTATCGTCGTAAGAATCCCATTGCCCAAGAATACTTTGCGCATTAGCAGAGATACAAAAGGTTAATATTAATAGTAAAAATAGATTTTTCATAGGTGTAAGTTCTTTTAAATTGTTTGAAAATGTCTTTTAGTTGCGTTATAATTAAGTTGTTTGTAATCTGTATTAGATGAGCCTAAAATAAGAAATGTTTTTAACTTCGTAATAATTGTGGTGTATTTTTATTTTTTTATTAATGATAGTTATCTAAAACTGATGATTTGTTATTATAGAACAGCTTGTATCCTATATATGTTTTTTTTTACCTCGTAATTTAATGTCGAAATAGTCGTTTTGTGTTATTCATAATTGATAGGAATTAAATGCCTGTAAATGAGTTGTGTAAATTGTTATATTGATGAGGACTTATGACTAATTGAAACTGAAAAATAAAATAATTATAGAAAATACACTCAACTTTTTAGACATAGCACAGGGATTCCGTTGCTGAATCTGTTCTTTTTATTCCACAAATATGTAACTTGCCTATATCAATTAAGTAAAGTAAGATTAACGAGTCATAAACAATACTATAAATGAGCGAAAAAGCTGAAAAACCAACGGATTACAAGTCTAACTTAGATGTATTTGCTACAGAAGAAATGGAGGGTAGGGTTCCTAAATTTAAAATGCCAAATTTAGAGAGTGATCCCCGATTAGCCTATGAAGTTGTACACGATGAATTAATGCTGGATGGTAATTCACGACAAAACTTAGCTACTTTTTGTCAAACATGGTCTGAACCAGAAGTACACAAGTTAATGGACGAGTGTATGGATAAGAATATGGTCGATAAGGATGAATATCCTCAAACTGCTGAGATTGAAAAACGTTGTGTACATATGTTGGCTGATTTATGGAATTCTCCTAATTCTACTGAAACTGCTGGTTGTTCTACCGTAGGTTCTAGTGAAGCTGCAATGCTTGGCGGAATGGCAATGCTTAGAAAATGGGAAGCCAAACAAAAAGCTGCTGGTAAACCTTTTGACAAGCCGAATTTAATTTCAGGACCTGTTCAGGTATGTTGGCACAAATTTGCACGATACTGGAATATCGAACATCGTGAAATTCCGATGGATAAAGATCGTTATTTAATGACGCCAGAAGAAGTCTTAAAACGTTGTGATGAAAATACTATTGGTGTAGTACCTACTTTGGGTGTTACATTTACATGTCAATACGAACCTGTTAAAGAAGTCGCTGCGGCTTTAGATAAATTTCAAGAAGAATCGGGTCTGGATATTCCTATCCATGTTGATGGTGCAAGTGGTGGGTTTTTAGCACCTTTTTGTGCCCCAGGATTGGAATGGGATTTTCAAATTCCAAGAGTAAAATCAATCAATACTTCTGGCCATAAATTTGGATTGTGTCCACTTGGTGTGGGCTGGGTTATTTGGCGTGAAGCAACTGATTTACCGGAAGAACTTGTGTTTTGGGTAAATTATTTAGGAGGTAATATGAGAGATATTTCTTTAAACTTTTCACGTCCCGGTGGGCAAGTAATTGCACAATATTACAATTTTATCAGATTAGGAAAAGAAGGTTATGCTAAAGTGCATTCAGCTTGTTATAGAACAGCGCAATACATTTCAGCAGAATTGGAAAAATTAGACTTGTTTGATATTATTTATAATGGAGACATGGCGTCAGGAATCCCAGCATTGTGTTGGAAGATTAAAGAAGGTACAGATCCAGGATTTACATTGTATGATCTTGCAGACAGACTTAGAATTAAAGGTTGGCAAGTGCCAGCATATTCACTGCCATCAAATTGTGAAGATGTTGCAATTCAGCGTATTCTTGTGCGTCACGGTGTAAGTTTTGATTTAGCAGACTCTCTATTTACAGATATTAAAGATGCTGTCGATTTCTTTAAAAAACACCCGATACAAGTACCACTTAGCAAAGAAGAAGCTTCAGGTTTTAAACATTAGTAGCGTATCGATTTGAAAGATAAAACAATACTTAAGACAGAAGGGTTTGGTCCTTTTGTAACAAAGTTAATATTTAGTGATTTTAGTGGTGTAATCCATACTTGGGAGTCTAGGCTCCATAGAAAAGGTTTAGAGGCTGCTTTTTTAAAAGATTTTAAATCGGTCCGAAAGGCCTTTTGGAATGGTTTTAAGAAAGTGGCTACCCTAAATTGGTGGATCAGTATGATATTTGCCTTGGGCTCCTTCCTGTTTATGTTAGGAAGTGTTTTAAGTTTATGGCCGGCAATAGCATTGCATTTTAAACTTAGTACAACAGAAGTTAATTTTGTTTTCTTTCTGGGGTCAATTCCTTTTACAACAGCTGCATTCCTTCAGTTGTTGCAAGTATTTCTTGCAAATAAAAAACTGAGTAATTCGACAGATTTTCAGACAGAAAGAAAAGGTTTGAATTTGTGGTCTTTGGGTTTTTTAAGTGCGCTATTTCAGTTTGTAGGAACCTTGCTTTTCAATATCAATACTTTTGAAGGCACAAAATCTAACCTAAACAATTTACAGTCCGATTTATGGATTTGGACACCCGATTTTGCAGGATCTATTCTCTTTCTGGTTTCAGGATATCTGGCCTTTATAGAAGTCGGACATCGGTATTGGATATGGCAGATAAAAAACATGTCGTGGTGGGTCGTTTTTATTAACCTTTTGGGATGTATCGCCTTTATGATTTCTGCTTTCTTTGCGTTTGTTCCACACGGAGGTGCTAGCAATTTTTCTGTTGAAATGAGCCTTATTTTTACACTAATTGGTGCGTTTTGCTTTTTTGTAGGTTCCTTATTAATGCTTCCAGAAATGGGAATCGAAAAAGATTAATTCTCGTGTTGCTACAAATGCCTATGCTATTTTTAGATTTTTTATATTTAAAACGTAAATACACAAGGTGTTGCGGTAATATAATAGAAATAGATAGGTGTTTAATTGAAAGAATTCCAAGCACATCCAAAAACAATATACCATCCAAAATCGCCTTTATTTGTCCAAGCGACATCTACACCACTTCTTAATTGAAATTTTCGAGCTATTAAATATCGGAATCCTCCACCGTAATTAGCGATTAAGTCAGATTCATTAAAGTTTACTTTTTCAGTCGGTGCTTTAGAAAGTCCACCAAAAGCGATACCACTCCATCTTTCAACAAAGTCGTAACGTTGTTCTGTCATCAACGAATATACTTGATCTCCTTGGTATTTTGCCATAGGCACACCTCTTACTTGAATCGATGGTTTTAAATAAAAAGGAGCATCTCCAAACTGAAATTGGTTATCTAAACGAAAACCACTAACCCATTTTGGGGTGAATTGAAAATACTTAATGAAGTCGGCATTAAAATTCTGAAAATTATAATCACTTCCAGTCCAATTTGCATTTACACGAAATTCAGACGTGATGTACCAACCATAATTAGGCGTAAACATATTGTCTCGTTTATCAAATTCTAAATCAAGACCTAAACTTCCTATATTACTGCTGTAATCCTTGTCTTTTACGAAATCGGCTACTCTATCATTCTCAAAATTAGGCTTAATTTCATTATGTCCAAAAAAGTATTCTAAACCAAGATATAATTCGGTTTTAGCAATTTGTCTTAAAACAGAAAGGTAGGCTCCTGCAATTCTAAAATTAAAATCGAAGGTTTGTTCGCCAACAATAGGAAGTGTTCTATAAAAATCCATGTTAACATTGGCATACACGGCACCAGCAGTATATTTTAAATGATATTCTGGTAAAGATGCTTTTCGAAAAGCACCAACGCCCCAAGTTTGATTGGCGGTATAACCTGCAAATCCTCCAGTGATGTTTGGAGCTACTGGTTTACCATCCTGTTCTTTAATTTTATTAGGTTCAATGAAAATAGGTGCTAACATAAATCCAAAACCACCAAGCGATTTCTCAGTAATGATTTGAGGCACTGGAATAAAACCATGATGCTCTATTAAAAGATCACTTAAATCAAACATCCCGTCCTGAGGGTCTTTAAGCATTTTGAAACTAAATTTCTCTTTTTTAGGTTTCTCCTCTTTTGTCTCTGTTTGACCGTATGATGTTGGGGCTAATATTGAAAAAATGAGTAGAAAAACAAATGCTCTAGAATAGCTATTAAGAAGCGATGTTATCATAATTGGTTTTAGTTTTATAAAAGCAAGTCACTTCAGCTGTTGAATTGGATTGCAGTTTTCGAGTGTGAAATTACAAAAAAAACTATTTGTATTGGTGTTTAAAAAAGACATCAATTAATTAAATAAGTAAGACGATGGTAATTATTTGTGAATCCTTTAACTTTTTTGGTCTAGCTGTGATACTGTTTTTAGGATTTCCTTTTAACGAAAGTGTAAATGTTATTATAAACAGCGTAGGGATTACTTCATAAAAAATTTAAAATTTCTAAAACAAAAAGAGTGTTATTGTATTAGAAATATACTGTTTAGTATGTGTTGTAAATAGTTTAAAATAAGCTAATTGTGTCAGATTTGTTGTTTTGTTTTAGTATGTCAATTCGGTGTTAATTATAATATGTATTAAACGTTTTCTATATCCAAAATTAAAACCCGGTTTTTAATTTAAAACTGAGAAATATTCTATGAATAGGAATTTTATTTTTTACTATTTAAATAGATCTCACGAGTATACATGTAACGTTTTGTTCCGTTATTTAACCGTTAAGTGTTGTGAATATTTATTGTTTAGGCGATATTATATATGGTAGTAAGCCCCGCTTTTCTAGCTCCAATTATAATGTTGTCGACCAGATTGTTGTCTAATAAAAAGCTATCTAAATGGTTCTTTAAATTACTAACAATATGGTTAAACTTATTATTAAGGATATCAATTTCAGCTTTCGCTTCTACGAACATTTCTAATTGTCCCATAACAGCTAATTTTAGCAATGGTAGAAAAACAACATCTTCTGAAACATTCATTTTTTTAGTGTACGAAAGTGCCTTTTCATAATCGCCGTTTTTATAGTGAATACAGAAAAAACCCATATGGTACCACCAAGGGCAATGCGGATTAAAGTCTACGGATTGTTTTAGTAAACTAAAACCTTGATTGTATTTGCCTGCACAAACTAATCCAAATCCCAAAGTTCCTTTGTCTGAAGCCGATGGAGTTGCTAATTCCAAACTATAATCGAACGCTTTTAAGGCTTTTTCTTTTTTGCCTAGATAAATATTTACCCATCCCAAGATTACCTGAGCGTATTGAAATTGAGGAGCAATTTTTGTAGCTTTATTAATGAGCTCGAATGCTTTATTTACGGGGTCTTCTATATTAGGATAACCTAAGCTGTAAAAATCCAGATATAAACTCCCCAGAACGGTTAAGCACATTACATTATTGGGATTTTTTTTATGGCATTTCTCTAAAGAGATCTGTGCCATTTTACAATCCTCTAAAGAATGGGTTCTTTGGGCGTAATAGTTCCATAAAATAGCATCAAAAGATTCTAAATCTAATTTTTTGTCTTTTTGGAAAGCGGTATCCATCGTGTCTGTAATAATAATACCATAGAGACCACTTAAAATAGAAAAAACATCGTAATTAATTTGATCCTGAATTTCCATGTCTTTATCAATGTGAGGCGTATGGATGTAATTTTTAGACCAAACTTGTGTGCCTTTAAATGTTTCTACAAGTCCTACACTTACTCTAATTTCTTTAGAAGTCCGCCTAACTGATCCTGTTATGAGATAGTGAACCCCAAGATCGGAACCTATTGTTCTTAAGTCGGTTAAAGTATTTGCGTATTTTAAGGTGGAATGGTGTGCGACTACTGCAATATTTTGACTGGTACTAAATATACGTGTAAGCTCTTCTCCAAAACCATCAATAAAAAATAAAAATGTATTGTCCGGACACAAATTACGAAAGGGTAGTACTGCAAGAGTAAGTCGAGACCTTGAGTGTTGAACGGGATTGTTTTGGGTTGGTATTACTTTAGTTGCATCATTAATTTTTTGAATTCTAAATACGGGTATATACGTCCCTTTAATAAGTTCTATTCTTATTACATCTGATTTTCCGTCGTGTAAATAATATTTGTTTAATACCCGTCTAAGTCTACCTGCATGAATTCTAACAATAGCATCAATTTGCGGGTTAAAGTCTTCAGGCTTTCCAAGAGCATTAACTCCAATGGTATATTCTTTTAATATATTAGAATGGTTTTCTAGAGTTTCATTAACAATAAAACATAGAAAGTTAGTAAGAACAGGAGATTTTAAAAGTGAAGGATTAGAAATAATCTTATTTAATTCATCCAGAATTTCTTCGTTTGTAATTGTAGGTTGTTCTTCTTTTTTTAATGGTTTTGTAGGCATTCAGCTTTGAAAAAACAGGTTAAAGTCACTAAAAAAAATATACGTTTTTGGGGAGGTTATATCGTAAAAATGACTTGATGTTAAACGAAAATAATAAAAAGTGATTTAAAACGGAACAGATTTTTACGAATTAACTTTTTGAATTGAAATTAACATAAGTTAAGCAGAAGATTAAAATCGCGTTTATTCTTAAATTTTAATGGGATTGCATGTCCGCTAAGTGTCATGATGTAGTGTTTTAATTAACTTAATGTCAAATCGAGCGGCGTCGAGATGGTATGTAATAGCTTTCGACTCTGATCAAACTGAAACTAATAACTATTATGAGTTAATACGGATATACATTAATAGTATTTAAAAATTGTTTGTTAGTTGTTGCTGAAAAATTTAGGTTGTCATTACAGTAGCGTTCTAAAGAGATGTACCGCTGTTGACTTTATGGAATTACTTGTGCTTAGGTAGATACTTTTTCTATATAAGTTGAATTTTGTTTTTTGTTGGGCCTATCGAAAATTTAGATAAAAGTTTGTAAGCCTAGATTTTTTTTGCTTAGTCTATCCAGAGCGAAGTCGAAGGATCCATTAATCAATGAAAAAAATGAACATATATTAATGTTTAGTACAGGTTTGATTTCAGAACTAGAAACCTTAGCAATACAAAGTAAATAAAAAACCCATAACACGACAGTTATGGGTTTTTAATATAAACGAAATGGCTTATGTAATTTACAAATATTAAATAGTAAAAGCAGGGTGATTAAGCTTTATTTTACAGTATAACCTTTACCGTCCATACAAGCAGAAAAAGCTTTGCTATAATCGCTTTTAGCGTTGGCTGTTGCTTGTGCTGCGGCTTGATTGTTTTGTTGTTGTTGTGCTTGATCGCCCTCCACTTTCGCTCTTCGACCTCTAAGCGCACCTAAAACCGCACCAATTGCAGCGCCTTCACCAGCATTTCCTGCTATGGCTCCAATTGCAGCTCCCGCACCCGCACCAACAGCACTTCCAACAAGAGCAGTACCGTCTGGAGACGTGCTTGCTTGAGCAGGTACATATAATGTAGGATTCATAGGGTCGTATCCTGTTTGTTGTTTGGCCCAAGAGTAGCAAGCTGTTTCATCGGTATTTTGAGTTTCTTGACTCTGATTGTTTGAAGGAAAAACATACAATCCTAAACCAGAAGCAATGGATGAATTTGCTGAGGATTGAGCTAATAAAGTATTCGTAAATAGTAATACAACTATAAGTGAAAATATATTTTTTATCATTGTGTTAATTTTAATCTATTAAAAATCATTAAAGTTTATAAACGTATAACCTAATTGTTCTAAAGCATCTGCTTCGTTATAAAACGTATAACTTTTTACGATTTTGTCATTCACAATTTGGTAGATAGAGTTAGACCATATTATTACTGTTTCATTGTTGTTTTTGTAAGTAATATTAGTCTGAGCCCAGTTAGAAACCCATTCGCCTTGATTCTTACCAGTAGAGATAACTATAGGTGCGCTTTTAGATTCTGTGTAGTCAATACTATCGTATAAGTTTTCTGCATTCCATTTCCAGTTTTTTACCGCATTAGTTTTTCTAATAGTGTCTCCATAAGAAGGACCTATACCTATGTATTCATCATCTAGCAAAGCAGACATTGTTTCGTAATCCAAATCTTCTACAGCTTGAATATAGTTTTCAATTATTGCAACATTCTTTTCAGAATTATCTTTTTTAGTAGAACAACTCATTACTATGAGTATAAGAAATAAGGTACTGATTAATTTTTTCATTTTTAGTTGGTTTTTATTTATGAAATGTTTTCGGATTTTAAAAGTAATATAAATTCTTTAATAGATTATAAAGAGTTTTCACGAATTTGTTTATTTTTATGATTCTTTCGCTTTACATACTGCTTAAGCCTAAAATTTAATATGTGTGCCGATTGGTTTATTTGCTCATCAACAGAATTTTTAGAAAATTGTATTATATATCAATTCAGCTCGGTAGGCATAATTAAACCTAAAACCTATACCTGCTCTTAGCTGTGCTAGATCATCAAAGGTGTCTTCTGTACTTCCATTTATATTGATGAAATACTCTGCATCAGCAATAATATACCAAACTTTATCCTCATGATTATTTAGCTTTTTATGGATGCGTAAGCCATTCTGGACGAATTCTTATACGATTTGTTGTGATCCAGGTATGGTGATCAAGGTCTTCAATATGTCTATTTTCAAAACGCACTAATGTTCTAAGCGGTCGTTTTTTTATAGTTTATAATGGTATCTAAACCCTATAACGGATCGTATTTCCAAAGTATTTTAGGTTGACGATTGATTCTTGTAAGAAACAAAGCCAGAAAAATTAAATTCAATCCTTTTGTTTAAAGCTTTTTCAATGGTTATCAAATTATTTAAGGAATTCCAATAGGCAGTTCCTAATTCGCTTTTAAATTAAAAAGCATAGTTCAGAGCATAATCTTCTCAAGCCTGTTTATCTACCGACTGACCAAATAATGCATAAATATTGCCAAAAACGAATATCCAAAAAAGACTTTTTATTTAATATGTATTCAAAATTTTATAATTAGCCCAGAAGTGTTTATCGTTTGATTTATGCTTTCTAGAGTTTTAATTGTCAGTATGTTTAAACAAAATACATGCCTAAAAATATTATTTTCAGGCATGTATTAATTACCGAGATCTCTATTTAAAATAAGAGTTTAGTGGTTTATTTTACTTTTCAGGATACCAAATTTTTGAAATACCTAGTGTTCCATTAAAAGGAAATGGTGCAATATCAAAATAATCTGTAGATACTGGAGAACCTAAATCACTACCAAAGTCAAGACAGTCGTTTGCAGTAAATGTAAATGCAGCTGTTATTGGCACTTGACCTTGAGCAACTTCTTTTCCATCAACTTTAAGTGTAACATCTAATGGCGCACCACGTTTAGGAGAAACGATTCTTGAAACCACTTCTATTTTAACATCACCTAGTGGTAATTTTGCTTTAGATTTTAATTTCGTTCTTTCAATTTCAAACAAGTTATATTCATAACATAAGTAACCATCTAATACATAGCAAGTAAGTCCTCCTGAAAAACCTCCAAGAGAATACAGCACACCACTAGCATTTTCTGGCACATTTATATTTAAACTCACATTATTGTCAAACTTCCCTAATTTAGGTGCCGTAAATTCTGGCATACGTGTAATAGGACCACTAAACGTCCATTCTGTATATGGTGTTGAAGGTGCATCTTCTGGGTGATAAATAGCAGACCAAAGCCCTCCACCAATTGGAAGGTTTTTATATTTAGCAGACTCAACAAGGAATAAATCTTTCATTGATTGCAATTTCTCTGGCATTTTTTTAGACAAATCATTTGCCTGACTCCAGTCTTCATCAATATTATAAAGTTCCCAAGTGTCATTTTCTGGATTCCAACTCGCGGCACCTGCAGGAAGACCTGGTAACCAAGGAGATCTAATCCCGAAAGCAGAAGCAAACCAACCATCGTAATATACACCACGGCTACCCATAATATCGAAAAATTGAACATTTCGGGTCCCTTTTGCTAATGGATCGGCAAAGGTATATTCCATACTTACCCCATCAATAGGGTCTTGTGCAAACCCATTTACCTGTAAAGGAGGGGTGATATTTGTAATTTCATAAATTGTAGGAACAATATCAATCACATGGTGAAACTGTGGTCTTGGTGTATTATCATGCTTTATTTTTTTAGGCCAAGAAATAGCCATTGGCTGACGCGTACCACCAAAGTGAGCTGCAATTAATTTTGTTGATTTGTACGGTGTAGATCCAGCCCAAGCCCAACCTGCATTATACATATTGTCTGTTTTTGCTGTTCCTAATACATCTAAACCTCCAAGTTTATTCAAAGCTTCAATTTGTTGATCTACAGTAGTAGGAATTCCGTTCTGAGCTAGCAGTTCACTAATAGAGCCATCTTGTCCTTCTGCAGACGAACCATTGTCACCCCATATGTAAAACACTATGGTGTTATCAAATCTTCCTTGTGCTTCTAACTCATCAAAAATTAAACCTACATTATAATCTGTATGTTCAGCAAATCCAGCAAAAAGTTCCATCAACCGTATTTGAAATGGTCTTTGAGATTCTGGAATGTCTTTCCAAGCTGTCATGGTTTCATTACGGGCAGTCAATTTAGTGTCTTGAGGAATCCATCCTAATTCTTTCTGTCTTTTAAATGCGCGTTCTCTATAGGCATCCCAACCGTCGTCAAATTTACCTTTGTATTTATCTGCCCATCTGGCATTAACCTGATGTGGGCCATGTACTGCACCAGGCGCCCAATACATAAAGAATGGTTTGTCTGGAGCAAAAGCTTGCTGTTCTCTTAACCAAAGTATAGCATCGTCTGTAATATCTTCAGTCAGGTGATATTCGTCATGACCTTGGGTTGTTTCAGGATGTTTTACCGGCGTTGTATTACGTACCATTTGTGGTTCGTATTGTGACGCTTCTCCAGCAAGGAATCCATAAAAATACTCAAAACCATAACCTGCTGGCCAGTATTCAAATGGGCCTTTAGAAGTGGTTTGTTCTGCCGGTGTATTATGCCATTTTCCGAAAGCACTCGTATTGTAACCATAATTTTTTAAAACTTCGGCTATGGTTGCAGATGTTTTTGGAATTGTTCCGCTAAAACCTGCCCAATCATTTGCAATCTCAGCAATCTGACCATTTGCAACGCCCGTATGATTTCTTCCCGTAAGTAATGAAGCTCGCGTAGGTGAACACATGGCTGTAGAGTGAAACCTGTTATAACCGATACCAAGATCTGCTATACGACTTAAGTTTGGTGTGTTTATTTCTCCACCGTAGGTAGAAGGTGTTGCAGGACCAACATCATCAATTAAAATAATTAAAATATTAGGTGCATCATCAGGAAGACGTTTTGGATCTACCCTTTTCTTGTATGTGGAGGTTTGCATAGTTGGGCCAGCCTCACTAGCCGAAGGCGTGGGAGGGAATGGTAGTACTTGTTGCGCTAGTGTGTGCTCAATATTTCCAAAAAGGAAAAGCGCAACTAAGCCTATATAATAAAACATTTTCATCATGTTGGTTTTTATGTTAGTTTTATTACAAGATACTATAATATAATTATAAGGTCTTGTTCTGTCAATTAAACTTGGTTATTTAACCGTTAAATGGATGTTGGTTTTGGTTTTAATTGAGGTGTTTTTAAGTTCTAATTTCTTGTTTTTTGAGTTCGTTTTATATCGGTAGCATTCAAAAAGATCAGACAAAAAATAATATGCGATAGTGATTAGGTGCGATACGGGCATAAAAATTTTTAGTCTTAATTTAGGATGCTATGGTCTGAATTGTCCTTTAATAACGTAGTATATGTTTGTTTTATATTTAAATAATTCAACCTTCTTCTGCTTCATATAAAATAACGAATTGTAAAATTTTAATGAATTAAAGTCGCTTCTGCAAAATGAATCTGAAAAAAAAATCGGTTTTAAAAATTATTTATTAGTCAACAATAATTACATCTGACTTACTTCTTAATAATTATTTTTTTTAGAATTTTCACGTGTAAATGAATACATTTGTAATGCAAATTAGCGTGCTATTAAGTAATTAGAATATGTAATTTTTTTTTGTGAACTATTATAATTAATACGATTCGTAGGTCCTATATATGTTTTTATAAGGCTGATGGTGTTGTTTTTATGGAATTCACAGATGTTTTAATGTTCTATTTTAAATCTTGTATGGACGACACTTGGAGGCCAAGTGAATTGAATTAGTAAAGCATAAACCGTGCTTTTTTGAAAGTGATATTTAAAGCCCTACATGATTTTTGTTCTTGTTGGTGTTTTTATATATAATTATTAAATTTAATACTGTAAACAAAAACTTATGAATTACAAATTACTAATTACTGGAGTTGTCCTTTCAGCTTTTTTTAGTTGTCAGGAAACCAAAAAGGAAGATACTCCTGCTAAAGCAGAATCCCCTATGGAAGAACCTGCAGTTGGCACGTACACGCAAACAACCGATATTCCTAAAGGAATATTAACACCAGATGTAGTAGATACATCTATTGGAACTTTAAATTTTTTCGATGGTACGCCATCAGAGGAAACCGTACAATTAGTGTATGATAACTTAGACCGTTCAAGAGGTGTCGATGCCTTTTTAAAAGGTATTCAGGGTGCATCTGTTAGAGAATTAATGGAAGGTCCAAAAACTATTGGTGCGAACGTAAAATTCAATGATATTTTAATTTTTGAAGAATTGATGGATTCTAAAGAAACGTTCCTAACAGGAAATACGTCTACTTTATATGTTATTCCATCGTTAGATTTAAAAGCAAACGGACCAATGGTTGTTGAAGCTCCTCCAGGGTTATTAGGTGGTTTTAACTCTGCTTGGTTTGAGTATATTAGTGATATCGGTGTTTTTGGACCAGACAAAGGTAAAGGTGGAAAATGGTTGGTGTTGCCTCCAGGATACGAAGGTGATATTCCTTCAGGTTACTACGTAGTGCATTCGCCAACTTATAAAGTATGGAATTTTATGCGTGTAGGTATTGCTGATGGTTTAGAGAAAGCTGTAGCTTTAGCTAAAGAAACGGTAAAAGTATATCCGTTATCTATGGCTTCTAATCCTCCCGCAATGAATTTTGTAAATGGATCTAACACACCATTCAATACCATTCACCATAACGATTATTCTTTCTATGAAGAGGTTAACAAAACCATTCAAGAAGAGCCCTTAGCCATGTTAGACCCTGAAACAAGAGGTCTATTTGCTTCTATTGGTATTGAAAAAGGAAAACCATTTGCTCCAGATGCTAGAATGAAAAAAATTCTAACGGATGCTGTTGCTATTGGGAATGCTACTGTACGTGCTATCGTGTGGTACCCAAGAACAAGCGGAAGTGTTGATAATATGAAAGGAGTTCAAATTTATCCAGATACAAATAGTTCTTGGATGATGGGATTCTTAGATAAAAATGTATTCTTTAATGGTAAAGATAAAATGACTATGAATAGTGATGCTAGAGATTTCTTCTACTATTGCTATACTGTAGTAACACCTGCTATGGCAGTTTCATTCCCTGGAAAAGGATCTGATTACGGAGTTGCTTTTGTAGATGCGGATAAAAAAGCCATGGATGGTGCTAAAACCTATAAAGTACATTTACCTGCAAATGTACCAGTTAATAACTTCTGGGCATTTACCTTGTATGACACTCAAACACGATCTCAATTACAAACAGATCAAGCAAGACCTAGTGTAGGTAGCCAAACTGAAGGATTTAAATTAAATGCTGATGGTTCTATGGATGTGTATTTTGCTCCTGAAGCGCCTAAAGGGTTTGAAAATAACTGGTTACAAACCATTCCTGGTAAAAGTTGGTTTACTGTATTAAGAATGTACGGGCCTCTTGAGCCTTGGTTAGACAAAACTTGGAGACCTAGCGAAATTGAATTGGTTAAATAACAAACCAATTTTTTAATAAATAGTTTCTGAAATTTTACTAAATGAGGAGGGCTATTCTGCGTATTGGAATATTCATACACAGATTAGTTTCTCCTCTTTTTTATTTAAAATAATTTTAACATGAATAATCAAACAAAATATTGGTGGCTTACACTTCTTAAAGGCATTGTTTTAATAGCACTTGCATTTTTTACTTTTAATCATCCTGCAGAAGCCTTAGTAGGTTTGGCATTATATATTGGTATTGCACTTATGGTAACAGGGGTTTCAATAACCTTTGCCGCAATATCTAATCGCCATTGGGACGATCAATGGGGCTGGAGACTAGCAGAAGGTATTATAGATATTTTATTAGCTTCTATATTGCTTTCTAATCCAGCAATTACAGCAACAACATTCCCTTTTATTATTGGTTTCTGGATGATCTTTTATGGCGTTATGCTGTTTGCAGGTTCATTTGGATTAAAAAAATTAGGAAATAGTAACTGGTGGATTACATTACTAGGTGGGGCACTTACTGTATTTGTCGGTTACGTTATTATGAATAACCTATTTGCAGGTGTATTTGCTATTACATTCTGGATGGGCTGTGGTATTTTATTATTCGGATTGGCTAATATTTCAATGGCTTTTCAATTAAAGAATGCTAAAAAATAATGAATGAAATAAGTAGTTCATTTCAAAAAGGCGCTGAAATTTAAGATTCATAAAAGCTTTATTTTTTTAATTAAAGTTCTATGACCAATCAAATCTAGGGAGGTGAACAATTTATAGATAAAGTTTAATAAACAAAACCATTTTTAAAACTGAAAATTATGATTAAAAAACCATTAAGTTATTTCGCAATCGCACTTATTGGGGCATTTGCTACATTGCCAAGTTATGCGCAAACTGATTATAGTAAGTTAAGTGAAGCAGAGAAAACAGAAGCTGCATCTATGCCAGACAAAGTTGAAACAGTTGCTGGTAGACTGGAATTTTTCGATGGTGTACCTGTAGGGAATACTAGCGAATTGGTATACGATTATCTTGACCGTGCTCGCGGAGTAGATGTTTTTCTTGATAATATTGGGGCTGTATCTATTTATAGTCTTCAATATGCTTTGGCAGAACAAGGTGCCGATGCACCTAATAAAATTGCCATTTGGGAGCAGTTAATGGATTCTCGTACGCCTGTAATTACGTCTAATACGTCTACTATGTACGCGTATTTCTGGACAGATTTAGCAAAAGATGGCCCAACAGTTATCCAATTGCCTCCAGGAATGCTTGGTTTTATGGACGATGCTTGGCAACGTTTTGTTGGAAATATGGGTGTTGTAGGTCCAGATAAAGGTAAAGGAGGGGACTATCTTGTGATTCCTCCTGGATATACTGGTGAAATTCCTGAAGGATATTTTATCTTAAAACCTAAAACACACAGAAACTTTATTTTCTTGAGAGGTTCAATCGCTAAAGGATTAGAGGCTGCAACAGATAATTTCAAAAAAGGATTAAGAGTATATCCTTTAAAAGATAAAGCGAATCCTGCACCTACCGAATTGGTAAACATGTCAGGTCGCTCGTTCCAGACTATTTTTCCAAGTACTTTAGAGTATTATAATATGTTAAACACGATTGTTCAAGGTGAACCAGAAGATGCTATCGATGCTGAAATTCGTGGAGAGTTAGCTGCTATTGGTATTGTAAATGGAAAGCCATTTGCTCCAGATGCAAGAATGACAAAATTACTTACAGAAGCTGCAACCTTAGGTAATGCTGCAGGTCGTGCAATTACCTATGCGCCTCGTATTGAGGGTGTAGAAATCTATCCAGGTAGTGGTATGAATTGGGATATGGGGTATGCTAACAAAAATACCTCGTTTGAAGCAGACGGTATTATGGATTTAGATGCACGTACATTTTTCTACTTCAATGCAGGTGGTGTAACGCCAGCAATGGCTGTAACACATGCAGGTGCTGGTTCTGATTATGCAATTGGTACATTAGATAATAACGATAAACCATTTGATGGTGCGAAGACTTATAAATTGCATTTACCTCCAAATGTTCCTGTAAACGATTTCTGGGCTGTAACGATTTACGACACTCAAACACGTTGTCAGTTGCAAACAAGTCAGTTATTTCCAACAAAAGGAAGTCAAACAAAAGGATTTGAAAAAAATAAAGACGGGTCTTACGATCTGTATTTTGGACCAAAAGCACCAGCTGGGAAAGAAAACAATTGGTTAGAAACTGTTCCAGGAAAAAGTTGGTTTAACATCTTACGTATGTACGGACCATTGGAGCCATGGATTAACAAAACATGGAAACCAGGTGAAGTTGAATTAGTAAAATAATAAATGAGAGATTTTTTAAAGTACTGGTATACTTTGTTACGGTTGCCAGTACTTTTTTACAAATAACTAACTTAAATTAAAATGATGATGAAAAAAACTTTTAATTATCTAACAATTGCACTTATTGGGGCTTTTGTTACATTGCCAAGTTATGCGCAATCACCTTCAGATATTGATTTGAAAGTAATTGGCATAGCTAATGAGGTAGAAACTCCTATTGGGAAATTAGAATTTTTCGATGGTGTGCCAACAGATGCAACAGTAGAAACGGTATACGATAATCTTGACCGTATGCGTGCAGTTCAAGTCTTTCTTGATAATCAGGGTTCTGGGTCGCTTAACGCTATGCGTAAAGGGAATGCTAGCATCGGAGCAACCAGTAACACAGTATCTATTACCGAAGACTTACTTAAATCGGAGTCTTTATATTTAACAGGAAATACATCTACAATGTATGCTCTAACGTATATCGATCTTAAGGAAGGTCCATTAGTTGTAGAATTGCCACCTGGAATGTTAGGTTTTATTGACGATGCTTGGTTTAGATTTATAAGCAATATGGGTGTTATAGGCCCAGATAAAGGTAAAGGTGGAAAGTATTTATGGTTACCTCCAGGTTACACCGGAGAAGTACCAGAAGGTTATTTTGTAATTAAGACTGATACGTATAATAATTTAATGTTTTTACGTGCCTCTATTAAAGATGGATTACCTAAAGCTGTTGAAAATATAAAGTCAAACCTTAAGATTTATCCGTTATCTAAGGCCGATAATCCACCAGCAACTAAGTTTGTTAACTTTTCAGGAAAAAAATATAGTACCCTGGTTCATAATGATGTTAGTTTCTATGAAGACCTTAATACATTAGTGCAAGTAGAACCTATCGATGCTATTGACTCTGAAGCTAGAGGTTTATTGGCGTCTATCGGAATAGTGAAAGGAAAGCCTTTTGCTCCTGATGCAAGGATGACGAAATTACTAAATGAAGCGGCTGTAATTGGAGCGGCTTCAGCAAGAGCAATTACTTACAAGCCACGTATAGATGGTGTGTACATTTATCCAGATACAAATAGTTCTTGGACTATGGGTTATGCAAATAAGAATACTTCTTTTGAAGCAGACGGAGCAATGAATTTAGATGCACGTGTCATCTTTTTATACAATGCAACTGGAGTTACACCAGCTATGGCAATGACACGCGCAGGGTCAGGATCTGATTATGCCATTGCATATTTAGATGCAGATAAGAAATCTTTTGATGGCTCTAAAACATACAAGTTACATTTGCCTCCAAATGTTCCTGTAAACGACTTTTGGGCCGTAACGATTTACGATACGCAAACACGCTCGTTATTACAAACAGATCAGCCATTCCCAACAGCAGGAAGTCAATCTAAGGGATTCGAAAAAAATAAAGACGGATCTTACGATCTGTATTTCGGACCAAAAGCACCAGCTGGAAAAGAAAATAACTGGTTGCAAACACTTCCAGGGAAAAGTTGGTTTAGTATTTTACGTATGTACGGACCACTAGAACCATGGATAAACAAAACATGGAGACCAAGTGAAATTGAATTAGTAAAAAAATAATAAATTTCAGCATAGTTCATGGTGTCTTAAAACGCACCATGTACACATGTTGTTGTCTGTATTATACATACGATTGAAATTAAACAAAACAAAATTTAAATTTTTTATATGATATGAAAACTTTACTTAATCTTTTTATATGCATGTTAGTCGCGAATACCGCATTAGCACAAACACCTCCTAAAATATCTCCTTTTTTATCGGGAGGTTATACGCCGGGAATTATTGGAGTTCGAGATTATGCGAACCCTGGAACGGATGGTTTATTCGTTATGGATTATAATATATATATGAAGTCTAACTCCTTTCACGATAGAAATGGAGATCGTGTAAATGCCCTTGAATACGACGGAGTAACCTATCCTATAGATGTCGATATTTCTGGTTATGTAAATAGCATGATGTTTGTATACGCATCTCCAAAAATAGATTTTTTAGGAAATGCACAATATATGTTTATCGCATCGCCTAATTACACAACTACAAGTACAGGTGTTGCATTAGGAGAGTTAACTAACAATCAGACTGTAGATGGAGGTGCATCTGGATTTGGAGATTTAACCATTGCACCAATAATGTTGTCTTGGGGATTAAAGAATTTTGATATCGCTGCGTTGTATATGTTTTATGCACCTACAGGACGGTATGAAGTAGGAGGAAGTGATAATGTAGGGCTTGGCTATTGGACACAATTGTTACAGGCTGCAGTGTATTATTATCCATTACCTCAAAAAGCGACTGCACTTATGATTATGCCTTCTTATGGATGGCATAGTACGGTTAAAGATACAAACGTACGTCCGGGATCTCGTTTTATTTTAGAGTACGGAATTAGCCAATATGTAACCGATAGACTTGAAATTACAATACAAGGAGGAAATGCATGGCAAGTTGGAGAAGATACGGGATCTGATGTGTATTGGGATCCAAGTGTAAAAGATAAAATGAGTGTTGTTGGTGGTGGTATTGGATATCAGGTTATACCTAATGTGTTCTACGGAAATTTAAAATATAGTACTACCTATAATAACGAAGAACATTTTCAAACAAATGCATTTGAACTTGAATTAATTTGGACCACTAATTTTCTGAAAAGCAAGAAAAAAACAATAGCAAAAACGACCAACTAATCCAAAATAAATGTTAATTTCGCGCGCGAATTTAAATTAATTAAAATAACTTTTTTAAATATTAGAATACAATGAAAAAATTCAACCTTTTATTAATCGCTCTACTTTTAAGTAGCGTAAGTATTTTTGCTCAGGCAGAAAAAACAGCAACTGAAGCAGCTACTGCTGCTCCAGAATCTGCTTCAGACCTAGAGAAAAAAATTCAGAACCCTATTGCGAGTATGATTAGTGTGCCTGTTCAAAATAATATCAATTTTGGAGTTGGAGAATTTAACCGTACGCAAAACACAACAAATATTCAGCCGGTAATTCCTATTTCAATAAATGATAAATTTAATTTAATTACGAGAACGATTATTCCATTAATTTCTCAGCCTGTTGGAGAACACGATAGTGAATATGGATTAGGAGATATTAGCTTAAGCTTATTTCTTACACCTAAAAAAGCGACTAAACTTATTTATGGTGGTGGTTTAGCTTTAGGGATTCCTACTGCAACTAGCGATTATACAGGTACAGATAAATGGTCTGCTGGACCTTCTGTTGTTTTATTAGTTCAACCTAAAGGATGGACCATTGGAGGTATACTTCAAAATACATGGTCGTTTGCAGGATCTGAATATGCACCTGATGTAAATTACTTTTACTCACAAATTTTTGCGGTAAAAAACTTACCAAAAAAATGGTATATCAACACAGCGCCAATCATAACTGCGAACTGGGAAGCTGAATCAGGGAATCAATGGACAGTGCCTTTAGGAGCTGGATTTGGTAAATTAGTGCGTGTAGGTAAATTACCTATTAATGCACAACTTGGTTACTATTATAATGTAGTAAGACCTGATAATGGACCAGAATCACAATTAAGAATTCAAGCAGCCTTTTTGTTCCCAAACTAAAACACGCAAGTAAATAATAACACATGCTGCTGTTAAGTCTTTTTACAATTTGAATACGTTATTTAAATCGAAATTGACGATAAGTTAAATATTCGTTCTCCTTATAATAGGAGTACATTTTTAAGCATGATTTTAAAAACAAAAACCTACGTTAATCTCGTGGGTTTTTTGTTTTTAAGATACTTACATATAGGTGTTTAATAAGTTTAGCTTTTAAAAATTGTTAATCTTTAAAGCTAGAAACTATATTATTATAATAATATGTTAATCTTTGTTAAAAAGACTTTATATTTGACCCTTAAAAGTGATTTAATCATATTCACTTTTATTAATCACTTTGACAGTAATTAGTCTTTTTATTAATATTAATAAATTTCTTTTATTTCACATGAAAAAAATACAAATAACACTATTCATGCTTGTAGCAGGAGCATTTATGGCCAATGCGCAATCAAGTCAAAATTCTTCTATAGCATCCGGTTTGGGTTTATACGTATTCCCTGCAAAAGGTCAAGATCAAGCGACCCAGAACTCAGATGAATCAGCATGTTATTCATGGGCTAAGGAGCAAACAGGTTACGATCCTATGAATCCAACACAATATACCGCTGCGCCCGTAGATAAATCACCAGATGGTTCTGCTATTAAGGGTGGTGCTTTAGGTG
The DNA here is from genome assembly GCF_033447105.1 of Formosa sejongensis. NCBI lineage: Bacteria > Pseudomonadati > Bacteroidota > Flavobacteriia > Flavobacteriales > Flavobacteriaceae > Formosa > Formosa sejongensis. The sequence goes on along the minus strand of NZ_JAWQUN010000006.1, from coordinate 206,044 downwards.
CTGGAGCAGGAGCTGCAATTGGAGCAATTGCTGGAGATACCGGAGAAGGTGCTGCAATTGGAGCCGTTTTAGGAGGTCTTAGAGGTAGACGTGCTAAAGTACAAGGAGAGCAAAAACAAGAACAACAAAATGCTCAAGCTGCTTCAAGTAAAAGCCAAGCTGCGGCAACTGATTATAATAATGCCTTTACCGCTTGTATGGAAGGAAAAGGATATACGGTTAAATAATATTTTTTATGAAAAAGCAATTAGCACTGTGGGTTATTATCCTGTTAACAGGATATCAAGCACAATCACAAGTATTAATTTCCTTACTTTTTGGAGACAAATTAAATTCACCTAACGTTGAGTTTGGATTAGAAGGAGGTGTGAATTTTTCAGGCTTAGAAGGTATTCCTTCTAATTATATGTCAAATTTTGATCTTGGTTTTTATTTTGATATCAATATAAATAAAGAACCTATTTGGAAATTTTATACTGGTGTTATTGTGAAATCAACAATGGGTTCAAAAGATATCGCAGTGTATTCATTAGATAATACTGAATTAGATGAGTTGTTTGAAGGCGGATCTGTACAAAGAAAAATAAATTATTTTAATGTGCCTTTAGTTATAAAACGACAAATACATGGTGGGTTTTATGGTGGTTTAGGAGTTATGTTAGGACTACGTTCTAAGGCCTATGATTACTTTTTACAAGACATAGAAGCGAAAGACGATTTAACCTATAAATTAAGTATTAAAGATAATATTGCACATTTAGATGCAGGTTTATTAGCGGGTTTAAGCTATGATTTAGGGAATAAGCCTAAAGGATTGAGCTTGCATATAAAATATTACTACGGTCTAGTTAATATTAATAATAATAACGCCGAACCTAAGCAATATAATCGCTCTGTTTATTTAGGACTTGGTATTCCAATTGGTGGTGTTTCTAAAAAGGGAGACAAGAAGCCTGAAGAGAAAAAAGAATCTAAAAAGGAGAAGAAAGAATCTAAAAAGGATGATAAGTAAGCTTGTTTTTTGACTTGAAAATGAAAACAAAAGGAACACCAATGAGTACTTGTTTTAAGAAGATATCACAATTTTTATTTATACTATTGGTTTTTGGGTTTTTTGGAATTCAAAATACATATGCGCAATACCCGAACACTAAAGTCCGAGATATTAACCAAGCCTATGTAGATAGTCTAAAACAGATAGATTACGATCATACCTTTCCAATATGGGGAGAAAAAGCGTATAAGATGGGCGTAGATATTCCATATCCAGTTGGGGCAATGGTTAATTACATCTGGATGGAACAAGGTTTGTTAATTAATAATTTACAATTAGGATTACAAACAGACAATATAGATTTACCGTTAACAGATGCTAGCTTTATAACTACTGCAGATAATGTTAATACAACGTATACTATAAATTTTAGACCAGACCTTTGGGTGTTTCCATTTTTAAATGTTTACGGGATCATTGGATATTCAAATGTTAAAACGGAAGTGAATCTTACCTATCCTATAAAATTTACTTCTGTTGTAGATCAAAGTGCGAGCACTGCAGGTGTTGGAGTATTAACCGCATTTGGAATTGGAACATTTTATTTAGCAACAGATTTTAATTTTACATGGACCAAGCCAGAACTTGTAGATAAAGCAGTTCCTGTTAGTGTATTTGGTGCACGTTTTGGAAAGTCGTTTGTGTTTAAAAATAAGCCTACAAGAAATTTAAGTTTTTGGGCAGGAGCAATGTATATAAACACCTCTGGAGGTTCTACAGGAAGTATTACGTTTGATGAATTGTTGCCAAATTCAGACGATAAACGAAATGAAATTGTAACTAATTATAACGATTGGTATGCTAATGAAGCAACTCCAGCCGAGAAAAAAGCTGCAGATAAAATTTTAACTCCAATTGTAGATCATATTGAAAATGCAAGTGGTGATGGAACGATTTTATATAGTTTAAATAAAGGTTTAGCCGAAAGTTGGAGTGGTGTTGTAGGTATGCAATTTCAATATAACAAACACCTGATGTTAAGAACTGAAACCAGTATTTTAGCAGATAGAAGATCTTTTCTCTTATCATTTAATTATCGTTTCTTACTTTAAAAACGCATAAAATAATTATAATAATACTCTTATTTTTTGTTTACTAATTATAGATAAAATTTAAATGTAGTATGATATAAAAGATTAAAGATTACTAAAGGTAATAACTTATAAGTGTCGCATACTATAGCAGACTTATAAGTTGTTACCTTTATTTAGTAACTAATAATATATGATAAAATCCTCGGAAGCACATGTATAAGTGTTATCAATTAAAAAGAGTTTAATACATATATAAAGTATTGCTTAAGGGAAATTATACATCTGGTTTAGGTGTGTTTATTACCTTAGAAATTAAGAATAACGTTCAAAATAAATCAACCATTTGATGAAAAAATTACTAAAACTAAGCTTTCTATTAAGCTGTATTTTATTATCCAATGTAGCGCAAGCTCAGGAGGATGCCAAAGAAAAACCAAAAGTAGCGTTAGTGCTAAGTGGAGGTGGAGCTTTAGGAATTGCACATATTCCGCTTTTACAAAAGTTGGATTCGTTAGGGATTGTTCCCGATTTAGTTGTGGGTACAAGTATGGGGACAATTGTAGGTGCTTTATATTCGATAGGTTATTCTGGAAATCAAATTGCAGAAATTGCCGAAACAGCAGATTGGGTTACTCTATTTGGAGGAAAAGTATCTGTTAATGATGTAAGTAACGAGGAAAAAAGTGAATTCGAGCGCTTTTCTGTAGGCTTCGAAGTGATTGATAAAAAACCTAAACCTGTATTGGCAATTTTAAACGATCAAAATTTAAGAGAGTTTTTTCAAACCATCACATATCCTGTATATAACGTTAATAGCTTCGATGATTATGCGATTCCGTTTAGAGCAATGGCAACAGATATTGTATTTGGTAAACAAGTGATTTTAGACGAAGGTTCTCTTGCAATAGCTATGCGTTCTAGTATGTCTATTCCTGGTGTTTTTGCTCCTGTAGAATATAAAAATACTTTACTAGTAGATGGAGGAGTCTTAAATAATTTTGCTGTAGATGTCGCAATAGATTGGGGAGCAGATTTTATTATAGGAAGTGAAGTGTCTGGTGGTTTACAAACTAAGGAACAACTAAACAGTCTTCCAAATTTAATGTTTCAAACAGGGATGCTTTCAAGTAGTTTGCTAGATGCAGCTCATGAAAAAGAGTGCGATATTTTAGTAAATCACGTGCCAAACCTTACTTTCTCTGCAGGTGATTTTGATAAAAGCACCTTGATTTACGATGAAGGTAAAATAGCAACTGAGGCTAGTGTGGGACAACTTGTCGATCTTGCAAAAATGCTTAAGCCTTATAAGCAAAGAGCACATGCATTACCTGAAGTGCCAAAAAGTGTTATTTTTGATACTATTGTTTATAAAGGTATAAGTAAAGAGAACTTACGCTTAGTAGAGGCTAGATCTGGTTTAAAAGTAAAAGAAGACTATACCATTGTTGAAGGTGAAAATCACGTTAATAAAATTTTGGGGACTAATTTATTTAAATCTATTTCTGCAACTCAAATTCTTGATGGTGATGATACAACTTTAGAAATTTCAGCCATCGAAAAATCCCACAATCAAGTGAAGTTGGCTGCTCATTTTGATAACACTAGAGGTGTAGGGATCTTACTTAATTATACGGGACGAAATATATTAGGAGCTTCATCTCGTTTTTTAGTGACTCTAGATGTTGCACAAGAACCAAAGTTTAAAGTCCAATATCAAAAAATATTTGGGAATAATAAAGACTGGTGGTTTAGATCGGAAGTCTTTGGAGAAAACTTAAATCAAGATGTTATTATAAAGGGAAATTCTATAGACGAAATGAAGTTTAGATATCTTCAGTTCGATAACCAAATTAATCGCAACATAAATACGCTTAAAAGTTATGCAGGTATTGGTTTAGAATACGAGCACACGTCTCTTAAACCAGATGCAGATCCGGCAGTAGTAAACAATGTTTTGAATTTAGTAGATTATAAATTTAATACTATCGAAATTTATGGACAGTTTGTTTACAATTCATTAAATGAAGTGTTTTTTCCTAGTGAAGGAGCCAATTTAGAAGTAAAACTTGGTAGAGCATTAACTAACGATATGGAAGTTAACTACTATGATACGTCATTAGATACTGATGAATCTGGGCATATAACAGATTTTACTCAATTTAGATTAAACTATCAATATATAAAAAGTTTAAATAAAAAAATGAGTTTAATATTAGGAGCCAAAATAGGATTTACCTTTTTAGATAAATCGAGCGGAGACGATTTGTCTTTTCAAGAATATGGCTATGGTGCTAACTATTATTTGGGAGGTGATTTTAAGCGTCCGCGTGATAACGATTTTGTGTTTTCTGGTTTATTAGAAAACGAATTACCCGCAAGTCAATTTATGGGTGTTAATATTGCTTTTCAATATGAATTTATTAATAATTTATACCTAACACCTCATTTCAATGTTGGTTCTGTAGGGTTCGGTGATTTTAATGATTATGCAGAAGATGCTTTTTCTCCTAGTGGAGAATGGGATGATAATTTAGATCCGAGTAGCTTAGTTTCAGCAGGAGGTAAACTATCTTATAATTCTATTATAGGCCCTATAGATTTAGACTTTACATGGGTAAATAGTACTGATAAATTTCGTGTGTTTTTTGCAATAGGAATTCCTATAGGTCGTTAATCTAACTAATACCATTTTAGCTTAAAATTAAAATAGAAGTCTTTTTAGATATTCTATATGTTGCATAACGTATTAAAACAAAAAACCGGAAACTTTTAAAGTCTTCCGGTTTTTTTAATTTTCCCAACCACGTAAATTAATATGAGTATTGGTGTATTTTAAATCGTATTGTTCTTTTACTATTTCAATCTCACCTAGTCTCTACGTTTTTTCGATTCATGGCTCTAATAATGCGTGCATTTTTAATATAATAAATCAGTTTTCCCCGTTAACGTTTGCAAACTGTTACTCGCTTTGCAATTTGGTGCTAACCTATTTTTGATTGATCCGTGTAGGAACATCAAGTTGTTGTAGATTTTATTATTAGGTAACCATCAGGAACATGCCCAGTATAACCTGGTTGTAACCATAAGTATTTACCGCCTTTCACTTTGTCTGAACCAAGCATCGTCAACAAATCCAAGCATTCCAAGAAGTAGATCAACCACGAACGGATCTTCAGCTTTGAAGTCGATGTATTCCCTGTGAAATAAAGAGATTTTGGTTTAAGTAACTGGTCAGTAATAGAAATTTTGGTAGAACTATAAATACCTATTATAAAGCAATGTGATGTTAGTTAATATTTTTATGTTTGATTAAAAGTGTAACTTGAATATTTAAAATTGATAACTCTCTACACGAGCTTGTGTTAAAAAAAATAGTTCTAGTATATATTAGATCGGTACTGACTTAAAAGATTAATTCTTAAATAAAAAAAGTACGAATTAACTCTTTCGAGCGAATCCGTACTTTAGATAAATATTTAATAAATAGTCTTATTCTTTAACCATCTTAATTCCTGGAGTTTTCCAACTTCCATCTATCATAGTTTCCTTAGGCCAATAAACTCTAAGAGTCACACTAAATGTTCCAGCAGCTGCAGGTAACCAGTTAGACTCTTTTGCTTTTCCTGGAGACTCTTTCTGGATGTAAACATCTAGAGATCCGTCGTCATTATATTTTAGTGGCATCCAACCAGCGATGTTGTAACGATTAATCGGATTTTCAACAAAGAAAGATTCTGCATTATACATAGTTAACGACCAGAAACTATTTGTAGGAGGAGTTTCTCCTTTGTCAAAATGAAGCACATAGTTATTCTCTCCATTCAGCTTGTTTCCATCTGCGTCTTCAAAAGCATTCGGATAAATAGCATCAGCAGTAATGTTAGCACCTAGGCCAATCATTGCAACTACAGCGCGTAAACCATAATCTGTACCAGCATCTGCAACTTTCGCAGGTGGAACTTCCCAACCATCAACAGGTGCAGCAAGAGGTGCTGTTTTTAGTTTACCTAAGGCCATAGGAACAACGTTCTCTAGCGCTTTGGCAACAGCTGGATCTAGTTTAGAAAGGTCGAATTTCTCACCAGGAACAACACCAATCATAGCAAGTTTTTCTAATACTGGTGCATCTTCAGCATAAGCAGGATTTTTCACCATAAGTTCTGTAAGTGCATTAAAGAACTCAGTAGTACTCATCGCTTCCAATTGCTTAATTGGAGGATCCATATTTATATTAGGATTAACAACGCCAGCAGGAGCAGTATAATCTGTTCCCCAAGCACTAAGTGGAGTGATTTTGTAACCATCCTGAATTTTGTGAACTGCAGGGTAGTCTTTTGGTCCGTTAGCCTGAGTTCTACCAAGTGTCCAAACCATACTAGTCGGAGATTTGTAAACAGTCATACCTTCTGGTGTATCACCTTTCCAACCTGGACCGGTAATAACAAAATTTCCAGCTTTAATTCCTGTGCGTTTACCAGGAGAGGCAAATACATTTGTCCATGCATCTACTAGAGGCATTAAGTAGTATCTGTCTCCAGTATCTGGAATTGTAACAACTACAGGTCCATCAGATAAGTCAAGCCATCCCCATGAATATAGTGTGTCTACATTCATTCTTACTACGCTATGATCTGTTGCAGGCGGATAAGCAGCCATATTTCCAAATTGATTGATTGGTGCATGTGCGTCTGGTTCTGGGCCAGCGACATTTGTGGAAACGTTTTTAGTCAGATCCATAATAACTAGAGGCATCCCGTAAACGACACCTTCGACACCGATTTTAGTTGCTTCTTCAGCGGTAAGCACAGATACTTCCGATTTGGTTTCTTCTGTCTTCTTATCGGCTTGTTTACAACCTAGCATCAGTGTTAGTCCACTGAAAAGGGTTATCGCAATAATTTTTAATGATTTATTTTTCATGAGTTTATTTTTCTAATATTCTAGTATAGAATTTAGTATTCTAATGCAAGGTAATAATTTATTAAAATAAAACAATTCAGAAGTTAAATTTCTTATCTGTGAATTATTTAATTTATATATATAATAAATTTAGCTCGTATATCGTTGTTTTTTAGATGAGTATTAAATCTGTAATACAAAAAAAGTACGGATTAACTTGGAAGAGTTAATCCGTACTTTAAATAAATCTGTAATACAAAAACAGGGTTTGCTTTACGGCATCATGTCTTTTACATATTATATTACTTAACTGGTACTACTTTTGGCATGTTATAAGAACCGTTTACAAGTGGTGCATAAGGACCATAGTATCTTGCAGTAAAACGGAAACCTTCTTTTGGTGCAGGTAACCAATTCTTAGCTTTTTCTGGATCTGTTGGCTTATCTTTTTGTATATAAATAACAAGTTTTCCATCTTTAGCTACTAAATCACCAGCGGCTAACATAAAACTGTTAATGGTATATCTGTTAATCTCATTAGCAACAAAATAACCATTAGCATCATAAATTGGAATTGACCAAAATTGAGTTACTGGAGGTAAGTCCTTCATATCAAAAGTCATCGTATATTTATTTTCACCACTAAAAGGTTTTCCTGTTGAATCTGTAAATAAAAATGCTCCAGCATGAGAGACATTTTTGTCTGGTGCACCCCAAGCAGCATCTGCAATAATGGCACGATCCATCCAATGGGTTTCAAATCCACCATCGTTACGCACTACACCCCAACCATTCATATTAATCATGTTAGTTTTTAATGTTTTACGAACATCAGCAAATCCAGCTTTAAAACCGGTCGTTAATGCATTTTGCTGTGCTGTTGTAAGTTTGCTCCAATCAAAAGTTAAGCCTTTACCAATATTGAATTGTTCAAGTTCTTTAAGCATTTTTGCCTCCATCATAGAATCTTCGATAGTAGGCATAGTTACATCATTTAAAATAACACTAAGCAATGTAAAATATTGCTCAGGTGTCTGTTTGTCAACTTGTCCAAATTGATATTCAGGTAAACCAGCTGGGATAAAAAAGTCTCCTTTTACAATTTTTCTGTCAGCTTCAGGAATTCCTTTGTTACCATTAGCCAACCAATCTGCCAACGGCGTCATTGTTAGTTCGTCTTGGTAACCGTTGATTTCTTTAATCTCGGCTGCAGATCCTGTTTCAACTGCCATACGCGCAATTGCAGAAGCAGTTAAAGATGGCCATTGAAAAATATCTGTCGTTGCAAAATCTGCAGGTATATCTTTAGTATAACCTGGTGGCACTAAAATATATTTACGTGCAGCTGTACCGTTGAAAGGCGAACCAACAATTATGCGGAAAATTCCATATTGATCCATGATTTGAACACTGAAATAACGATCAGTAATCTCTGGCACCTCAACAACAACTGGTCCTTCTCTTAAATCGACAAAACCCAAACCGTAAAGTGTGGTTGCGTTTGGTGTAACTACCGGATAATCAGGTGTAATTTGCTTACGTACCCAAGCAAAACGGTTAAGACCTGTATAGACCTGATTGCCTTTTACATCATTTTGGGTATACGTCCAACGTTGTCCATAATAGATGGCCTGCTGTAGTCCATAAGTGTAGGCTTGTTCTGCAACGGCTTCTGGTGTTAGCTTAGTTTGTGAAGACTTCTCCTGAGAGAAAGCATCTGGCGTAGCCACTACAAGTAAGGTAACTGCGGCCATCGCAAGGTTTTTAAATGTTTTTTTCATGTTAATTCGTGTTTATTAAATAGTTAGAATTATTTTTTATTTCACTATTTCAATATTACCTGGTATCCATGTTTTATCGATCCATGGTTCAAGTGGGCCGTACATACGTAAAATACTAAACCAACTTTTACCTGGTACAGTTTCTAACCAGTTGCTTTCATGTCCTTTTGGTGCTTTTGGAGCAAAATATAAGTCGTAAGATCCATCTTCATTTTTTACAAAACCATCGGTTTGGCTACCTACAGTTGGAAATAATTGATTGGTTTGCAACATACAACGTGTTTGGGTGTCGTAAATTGTTACAGCCCAAAAATCGTTTACTGGTACGTTTGGAGGTAAATGTAATTTGTAGGTTTTAGAACCATCAAAAGGCTTAGAATCACTATCTAACATACCTAAAGCATAATCAGAACCAGCTCCTGCATGTGTTACCGCCATTGCTGGGGTTACACCACCTGCATTAAAGTAGAAAAATACTCTAGCATCTAAATCCATAATACCGTCTGCTTCAAACGAGGTGTTTTTACTAGCATAAGCCATATCCCAGTTGTGTTTTGTTCCTGGATAGATCTCTACACCAGGAATACGAGGTGCATATGTAATGGCACGACCAGCCGCATTACCTAGAGTTGCCGCTTCTGTAAGAAGTTTAGTCATTCGCGCATCTGGAGCAAATGGCTTTCCATTTACAATTCCAATAGCCGCTAACTCACCACGAACTTCAGCATCAATAGCATCATCTGGCTCTCCTTGAACAATAGCGTTCAACATTTCGAAATATTCTATTGTATTCGGGAAAATGGTTTGGAAAGAACGCCCCGACATGTTTACTAATTCTGTTGGTGCTGGGTTCGCTTTGTCCTTTAACGGATAAATTTTTAGTCCTTGTTTGAAATTATCTGTGGCAGCTTCTAATCCTTTAGCGATAGAACCTCTCAAGAAAATAAAGTTTCTATTGGTTTTTGGTTTTAAAATAAAATAACCTTCAGGGATCTCACCAGTATATCCTGGAGGGATTACAAGATATTTTCCTCCTTTACCTTTATCCGGACCTACGACACCCATATTGCCCACATAACGTTGCCAAGCATCGTCCATGAAACCAAGCATTCCTGGTGGAATCTGAATTACCGTTGGACCATCTTTTGCTAAGTCAGTCCAAAAATAGGCATACATAGTAGATGTGTTAGCGGTAATAACAGGGGTGCGCGAATCCATTAACTGCTCCCAAATGGCAACTTTATTAGGTGCATCTGCACCTTGTGCAGCAACAGCAACCTGAAGACTATAAATAGATAGCGGCCCAATATTATCAAGAAAAACGTCTACACCTCTAGCACGGTCTAGATAATCGTATACTAATTCGCTTGTATTACCTGTTGGCACACCATCAAAAAATGTAAGTTCTCCTGCTGCAGTTTGTACCTTATCTGGTATGGAAGCCGCTTTTGTTTTCTTTTCTTCTGAAGTCAGACCTTCGTCAGATGTGCTTGCTTCTTGTGTTACAACAGGTTTAGTCTCTGCTGTTTTTTTATCAGCTTGCTCACAACTAGTTAGTAATGCAAAGGCACTAAAAGCTGTCAAAGCAGTGATTTGTAATGATTTTTTTTTCATATGAAGTTAGTTTTAAGTAATAATGACTTATGTTAGTGTGTAGTATTTTTAGTGCAATTTACACTTTTATAAATCACATTGCAAGGGTATAAAAAGACACTGTGAATTTAATTGAATACAAATATAATCTCAAAAAAAAAGATCCATCTTATAATGCATAGGATGGATCTTTTATATCTTTAAAAGGTATTCTGAAAGTACAAAAGAGACCTATTTTAATGGTTTTATAGGATAGTCTGCAAACATTTTTGAAATCTTTTTAGGAATAGATTTCTCTCTCTTTTTAGGGTTTTCTTTTACTACAGATGTAATAACACCTTGCCATAATAATTTTTTACTAGTAGCATCATACATATCAACAACAAAAGTACCTTGTTGATAATCGTCTTGAGAGTAGGTTGTGGTCGCTGTTCCGCCCATACCCATGCCACCCATGGCCATACCGCGATATCCCCAGCCCCAGCCTCCGCCGTAACCTAAGCCACCGTTAAAACTGGTGTAAGCTGTTGTGCTCGATTTGTTGTCTATAACAATGTAAAGTGTTATAGCTGCATCACCACCAGTTGCTACTAAAGTAATCCCTCTAGAAGAGAACTCAGACTCGATAGCAGTTGTGATTCTTTCTTTGTCAAAGGAATTTATAGCTTTGTCGCTATCCTTTTCCCAGCCTTCAATTGAATATGTTTTGTATTTCGAAAAATCAACAGATTTGTCGAAATCACTTTTTACTTGTGCGATTGTCGCAGTTGTTACAAATAATGTCATTAACAATATTTGTAAATTTTTTAAGTTCGATTTCACTTTAATTATTTTTTAGGTTTTACAATATTATCAGTTTTTTAGTTAAAAAATAACTGATATTCTCTTTAAATATAAACTAAATTTTAAAAAAACTAATCAGATTTTATATTAAATCCAGATTAATAAGTCCGGATTTAATATAAAAGAATGTTTTATTAGTTACTCCAAACCACTCCGATAGCCAATCCTAAATGAGAAAAGCCTTCTAAATCTCCTGATTTTGAAGCATAATTATATCTAAATGCACCACGAAGACCAAAACCATAGTTTATTTCGTATTCGAATCCTATTTCTGGGCGCATACTAAATTGCCATGCATTTTGTTCGATAGTATAAAGTCCAAGATCTTGTTCCTGATTATTGTACATAGTACCAATTCCAAGAGCAACAAATGGTGTGAATTTACCAGTTTCATTTAAAAAGTAAGAACCTGTTAAATAAAGAGGAATACTATTAATATAATTATAACGATTAGCCGTTATAGTTTCTGTGCCTTCAGTTGTTGTAACTTTTCCTAATTCGTCGTAGAACGTTTGCATTTCTATACTCGCACCAAAACCCCATTGTTTATCAATCATATGGGTGTAATCGAATCCAATACCTCTCCAACTTGTCGATTCTGTAAAATCTGCTGTGGCTCCGGTTGGAAATCCGATTATATAATTAAGATTATACTTGTTGTCTTGTGCTATTGCTGAAATTGTTAGTGTTAACATACTAACAATCATTATAAATTTAAGTTTCATAAATACAATTTTAGTTGTTAAATGGAGGTTGAGAGAACGCTTGGTTTATGTTAGTTGTAATTCTACTGATAATATTTTGTTCGCTACCTTGAATCAATCCATTTAAAGCACCTAACCATATAACAGGAACTTCGTTATCACTATTTGTATCTTCTGGATACGTCATTTGTACTAGAATAGATCCTGAAGTGTAACCGCTAACGTAGCCTGGGTAGTAGCCTGGATATCCCCAGCCCCAACCTGGATACCATGGGTAGTACCAATTCCACCAACCTGGGTTGTAAGATAAAAATGTCTGATCGAAAGCAGCCGCTACAATAACAACTTCAGCTTCATCTGTAGTCACTTCTGTCCAACCTAAAGCATTTAAATTAGTTCTAACCGTTCCTAAAATGGCATTGCTATATTCTTGATCGATATACTCTGGACTATTTTCTTCCGAGTCATCTAGATCAACGACATTGTCTGGTAAAGAATAAGTGTATGTTGCTTCAAAATTATATTCAGGTGAATACGTAGTATATACTGCATCAAAATCATCTACAGATTCACCGCCTCTATCAGGGTAACACCCTAAAGCAAGTAAACAGATGGATGATAAAAATAGCAACTTCCGCATTGGAAATAATGTTGCACTTAATAATTGTTTCATTGTTAATTTATTATTTAATGGTTAAAAATTGATTTAAAAATCGGAGTAAAAAGCTCAAATTTTCGGCAAATATAAATTAAAAATTAATACATAGAAGGCTGTCAATTTACTTTAACATTTGAATCTTGAAAATTAGAAATGAGTAGAATTAAGATAAAAAACCATTACTATTTGGAATGAATTTTAGACATGTTCCAGTAGTAATGGTCTTGAGAATTGTTATACCGATGTATATTAATACACCTTGATTTTAGGATGCTAATATTTGATTTATGAACGTTTTATTTTAGAAGAAAATTATGTGATTAGATGAATTGATCTGTTAACTCTTCACCATTTAATTATATTAATAAAGCAATAGATATATAAAAAATAACAAAACAATAATGTTAATTACATAACCATGTGTGTTAAGCCACTCATTTACTTTCTTTAAATATGCGGGGCCTTTTTTACCTAAAAGGGTGTAAAAAATTAAAGGGGTGGCTGCTATAAGTGTAACGGCTCCAAAAAATGGCAATGCAGCCCAAAATCCTTTTGGATTATTATTTAAAAGGCTTCCTACAGAAAAGGCTGCTACAATATCTGCGGGCATAAAAGCGATAAGGCTAAACCCAATTATAAAAATTCTACGTAGTGAGGCAGTAGAGATACTTTTCATCCATTTAGGAGGTTTTGTAGCTTTGTGACGGTTAGCTATTAACTTAATTATTAAGAACACAATAAAAGCAACGATAACGTATTTTAACATCGGTCTGCCGCCTAAAGTTGTGTCTTGAAAGTGAGTAATATCTACTAACATGTAGTACATTAAAGTTGTAGCGATTAACGTTAATACAATCGATGCGATGTAAACTAAAGAACTTTTAATAGGATCTTTTCTAGTAATTAATAAAATTGCTACTAAAATTTGTGGACCTAACATTACGGTTAAGGCTAGTGGAAATGTTGGAATTGGGGTATGAGTCATTAGATTTAGTTGTGTTTTTTTGTCAATGCAATGTTAGTTAGACTTAAAAGTAATAATTATTCTTTAGTGGTTTTTAGGTAAAGGTTTTTTTAATTTAAAACGCCGTTTATTATTTTGATTGGTTCTGGAAGATCCTTTTCATGAAGCATTTCCTTTAAATCTATTTCTATCGTGCGGCAAATGGACATCATTGGAATGTCGTTTATAAGTCCTTGAAAAGGGTTTTCTGAAGAGTCGCCCACAAGCTCCATCATGATATATACCCAACCAATAAGTGAGGTTATCGGTACAGAAAACCAAAAAATCCAATTTTCAAAAGTCATTAATTCAGGAATCATACTAAAGGGTAATAATAGAATGAAGATTGCAACAAAATAGTGACTTAACGATGAATATTGTCTTGGAAGAGGAAATGATTTAATACGTTCGTTCATGCCTTGAAATTTGTAAAAACTTCTCAAAACATCTTCCATTTGTATAAGTCGGAAATCGTTAATTAAATTCTCTTTTCTAAGTTTTTGTAAATCTCTTGATTGTTCGTTTATAATATGAGTTGCTGTATTTGCATAATTAATTAACCTGTCATATTCGTCTTCGGGTAAAAAGAGCTTTAATTCTTCTTTGGTTATACCATCGTCCAAAAGGCCAGTGCCAAAATTTTTCCTAAAGTAACCTATCGTAATTTTTGTTTTTCCTTTTGGCGCCAAATGTTCCCAAGGTTTATGGATTAAAAGCTGACTTCTATGGCTATAAAGCCAGGCAATATGCCTGTAGATAAGACGTTTTTTTATTTCATGTAACTCAGAATCACTTTTGTCTTTATCTGTATTTTGGTTATTTATGTAACTGTCTACTAACATGCCCCAAGTTCGGCTCTCGTTTACGATGCCTCCCCAGCCTTTTCTAGCCTCCCAAAGTCTTTCGTATGCACTATTATTTTTAAAACCAACATAAAATGCAACAGCTGTACCAATTACAGAGACAGGTAACCAGGGAATCGTTACTCTTATAATTTCAAATTGATAAAGCAAAGCTATTATTCCATTAAAGATTGAGAGCCAAAAATAATAGCCTCCCGACCATTTTATAAGACTTTTAAAACCTATTCCTTTTCTTGCAATCATTCTTAAATGTGTTTATTTTAACTTCAGGCCAACATTGCGCTATTAGCCATAGTTTTTAATTTTGTAATCTTAATAGCGTCAAATTTAAATAATTGTGGACGTTGTAAATATACACAAGCTTTAAAAATTAATACTTAATGCTTATATTTTTATTAGTGAAATTGTACTTCAATTAATTTTTGTAATCGTTTTAAATAGTCACGAATCATTTTTAAAATGATGTTTAATGATTAGTATTAATGAAAGGAATACGTGAATTGTAGGTTCAATCCGTAATCATTTGTAGAGGCATCCGATGTCGGATTACTATCGTAGTTATAATACAACGTAAAACCAACTTTAAAGTTATTACTAAATATACTGACTTGCGGGTTCAAGTTAAAACTAGCGAGATATCTTTCGGGTCCGGTAAAGTAAGGGACATAATTAATATTGGAATTTACCCAGATTTTTGGAGAGGAATATTTATATACTTTCCATACTACTTGAAATAACCCAGCTAGGTTGGTGGTAATATTTCCATTATCATATGGGGTTTCTCGAGCCACACTTAATCCTGTTCCAGCATACAGTCTGTTCCAACTATTATAGGCTAAATCTTTAAGACCAACACCACTTAAGTTAATACGGAGTTTTGTTCCTAATTCACTGTTTTGTGTAGTACCTACAATTACACCTGCAGACCATTGATTTTTTAATAAACGTTGCCATGTAAGAGAAACATCAGTTTTGTTAGAACTCAGTGTGTCTCCTTGGTAGGTGTTGTTTAAATCCCATGTTAAATCGGAATAGGTTTTTCGTTTTCTGTAGCTTAAATTTCCTGAAAAGGCTATCGTTCCTACATTGCTACCTTTTGAAAAATTTGCCCCTAGGCTAAAATTACCAGTGGTTCTGTTCCAGAATGTTTTTTTGATAGGATAAATTTCGACGATATCATCCATGGCAATTAATTCTTTACCATCAGATTTTATAATATAAACTTTTCGGGGAGCTTCTGTCAGGCCAAAAGATCCAAAGTAAACCAATCCATTTTTTAACTTTATTTCGAAAAGTTTTTTAGATCGGATAGTATTTATAACATATTCTTCAAGGTTAACAGTTCCAAGTCCTGTCATATCCCAAGACGCAACGCCATATTCCATTTTTTTGAAATCTCCAGTAAGTATATTTCCGTTTATATGGACAATGGTATCTGTTTTTTGAGAAAATCCTTTATTTTGAAAAATAAAAAAAACAACAACAATAGGAATGAAATGTGTAAGTAGTCTTTTCATAAAATTAATCTCTTACTTAGGTAACGAATCAAGGTTTTAAAATGAATAAAAATAATTTTGATTAGCTGTAAATCAAGATTTTAAGTTATGTGTTTTACTGCTTTTATATGTTTGTATATACCATATTAATACACATGCCATAGAAAAGTATTACAAGGTAATAAAATTTAGTATTCTGTATACTGAAAATTTGATGTTAGCTTCTTTTTCTAAAGCAATCAGTTCAAGAAAAAAAACATTTTTCAGAATTGAAAATCAATTTTTTAGTAGATTAAACTTTATGTAAATACTGACTTTTTTAAGACTTGCTCTGGTAATTCTTAATAAGGTTAGAGGCAAGGGTGTTTAAAAACTCATTCATTTTATATGGTTTTACAATGGCATCGTCAAATTGTGAGTCTTTGAAACGATTTTCCTGTTCGTCCTGGGTTACTGCAGTAAGGGCAATAATAATAACGGACTTATTAAGTTCTCGTATTTTCTTGGTAGCCTCTATGCCGTTCATTATTGGCATATTAACATCCATTAGTACAATGTCGTAATCTGTTTGTTTTATCTTATCAATACTCTCTAAACCATTTGTGGCAACTTCTACAAATATGCCATGAGATTCCAATGTTTTTTTTGTCACAAGAAGATTAATACTGTTATCATCTACGACCAAGACTTTCTTGCCTTGAAGAACTTCAATAGTAGTTTTGTCGCAAATATCTTCCTGAGGTGTTTTCTTTTTAGCAATAGCAAAAGTCATTTCAAAAAAGAAATTTGAACCTTCATCTACCACACTTTCCAATTGAATGTTTGACCCCATATCTATAAGCAACTTTTGTACAATAGTAAGTCCTAAGCCAGATCCTTGAAAATAACCTTGATGCTTTAATTGTCTAAATTCTTTAAATATTTTTTGCTGATCAATTTCGGAAATTCCCTTTCCATTATCTTTTACTTCAAATTTTATTATTAAGTTGTTTTTTACATTCTCTAATAATGTAACAGCAAGTTGCACGTGTCCATTGTCTGTGAATTTTAATGCATTTCCTATTAAATTAATAAGAATCTGCGATAATTTTGTCTGATCGCCTTTTATCCAATCTGGAATTTTAGAGTCTAGCGAAATAATAAAATCGTTGTTTGTTTGTCCAGTAATATATTCTAGTGACTCCTTAATATTATTAAGAAAATCTTTAAGAACGAATGCTTTAGATTCTAGTTTGTTTTTTTCGTTAGAATCCATTTTATTTAACGTCAGTACATCATTTACGAGATTAAGTAAATAATCTGCCGAAAACTTTAGGCTTTGCAATTCGGATTTATGAGATTTTAGGTTTTCATCATTATTAAGGATTGTGCTCAAACCAATAATACCATAAAGCGGAGTACGTAGCTCATGACTCATAGTCGATAAAAATCGCGATTTAGCCTGAGCTAATTTTTCAGATTCTAATTTGGCTTCTAAATATTCTTGGTTCTTTTTTATCAATTCTAGATTAAGTCTTCTTCGAATTTTAATTACTCTTAATAAATATAATAAAAGCCCTAAAAGGAGTATAGAAACAAAGACACTAATCATTAAAAGTTTTTTTTGTGTCTCTGCTTTTTCAATAACAAGTTCGTTTCTTAGTTCTTTGTTTTCAAGTTCTTCTTGTATTTTAGCATTTTTTAAACCAGCGGTTAAAATTCTAGCAGATTTTTCAATTTCTTCCTTGCTTCTAGCTTGTGAAAGACTGTCTTCTATTTTGCCAATCTCGTAGGCTTTTTTGTAATCGCCATTTATGACCAGACAATTAATATAGCCTTCATAGCTTTCTCGTAAGACTTGTATATAGTTTATTTCTTTAGCCATGACAATGGTTTGTTGGTATAAACTTGAAGCTAAATCATAATCTTTATTGTAAAATGCATAATGACCTTTATATAAGCCTAATCCTGTATGTCCAAACTTAAAATTTTCTGGAACATTTTTGGTTGCGATATCGAGATATGGTTTTGCACTTTCAGGATCTTTAAGGTTGTTAAAAAAGATCTCGGCTATATTATAGTTTAAAATAAAAATTGCCATTTTGTTGTTCTGCTTTTCTGCAAGCGGTATGGCATTTTTAAACGAATTTAAACCCTTGTCGAACTCGCCTATTCCGACATAAATATTACCTAAATCTATCTGAGAACCTATAATAGTAGTGGTGTCTTTTACTTGTTCTGATAGTTCAATGTTTTTTCTGGCATATGCAATCGATTTTATGGAATCCTTTATTTGGAGATAAGAATTAGCTAAATAACTATGAATCTTAATAACTTCTAACGGAAGGTTATTGCGTTGAGCGAGTTTTAAAATTTCGTTGGCAGTCAGAATTACGGAGTTGTAATCTTCTTTATAATAATCGATTATCATTAGTTCTTTAATGGAATCTAAATGAATTAGGATCTCAGATTCAGAAGAATTTAATAAAGCACCAGACCCATCATGTTTATTTTGTGCATGTAGGCTAATTGGTAATATTAAAAAAGTCAGGAAAAGTAATGTTATTCGCATTTAAATCGACTATTGGGTATAAGTAAGTGTTAAAGTACTAAAATTTATTATAAGCACTATCTTTTATAGTCCTGATTTTTGTGTAGTTATGCTTATTTAGAAATGTTTTATTTTTAAAATCGACGAAATTATAAAACGCCATTTTTGAAAGCCATCTAAAGAAATTCGGAACTGATATTAATTATCTCATTGGTTAAATGCGATGCCGTAAAACGTTCACGTTTTTCTTAAAATTATTCGGCTATCGTGAGTATTATCAAAGCACATTTTATAAAGGCCATGTTTTTATTAATAGGTAAAAAAATTTGAGCTAGATTTTTCTAAACGCTATTTTTTATAATATTAAATTCATCAATTATTTTATGCTTAATTAATGTTTAGATGCTATTAGTAGTGACGTTAAAATAATCGTGTCCTAAATAATATTATATGTTCATTTTTTTCATTGATAAAAAAACGAACCAAAAAAATCTAGGCTTACGAACTTTTATCTAAATTTTTCGTTCAGTATCTAAATTTAAAGAACTCGCTACTAAAAATCAACAATATAGAAACATAAGTTTAGCTCAAACAGCTTTAAATTTCGCGATACTTTCTCTTCAAATTTTACGATAAATTTTCGATAGGCCAACCAAAAAACAAAATTCAACTTATGTAGAAAAAGTACCTCCCTCAGCGCAAGTAATTCAATAAAGTCAGCACCGGTCAATCTTTTTTAAAAAAGAGATTAATCGTTTAGGACGCTAGTGACGTTAAAAGTATAATTATAAGTTGTTTTATATTTATTTTAGACATAAACAGTATCAATGTTCAGTCTGAAAAATGAAAACTAACTGATTTGATTCTAGTTATAAAGGTTGCGTTTTTATAAGAATATAAATTAGTCCTTATCTCTAAAAATCCATTTTCTGAATATTAGAAATCCATTAGTTATTTTTTTCTTTTTTGAAAATGTAGGCTTCCCTAAAAACAGGACAGTTACTAATTCGAATTTACTAACTTTAAATTCAAACTGTCACAATGAAAATCAGCAAATTTAGCGAGAGTCAAATCATCAATGCTCTTAAGGAAAATGAACAAGGAAGGTCTGTAGGAGATTTATCCAGAGAATTAGGTATTGATAAGAGCACATTTTATTACTGGCGTAAAAAGTACGGTGGTATGGAAAAACAAGAATTGAAACGCCTTAAAGATTTAGAAGAGGAAAACCTTAAACTCAAACAGATGTTTGCCGATGTAAGTCTTGACAATAAGATGTTGAAAGATATTTTGTCAAAAAAGTTCTAGGGCCTTCCGACAAGAGAGTTCGAGTTAAGTATCTTATCAAGGAATATTTAGTACCTATTATACGCGCTTGTAAAGTTGTTGGCCTCACTAGGTCAATGTGGTACTACCAGAGTAAAAGGGATGATAGCAAAGTTATTGATAAGCTCAGTAAACTAACAGAAGCCTATCCCACTCGCGGTTTTGATGAATATTATTATAAGATACGTCGAGAAGGTCTAAAATGGAACAGGAAACGAGTTTTACGAGTCTATCGTGAGATGAAGCTTAGTTTAAGACGTAAACATAAGAAGCGTTTGGTTAAACGTGAAAAACAACCATTGGAAGTACCTGCTACACTCAATGAATGTTGGAGTATGGATTTTATGAGTGATGTTCTTACTGATGGTAGAAAGGTGCGTGTTTTTAATGTCATCGATGATTGTAATAGAGAAGCAATAGCTATTAACGCTGGGCTTTCTTATCCAGCAAGAGCAGTTGTAGAAACACTAGAACATTTAAAAGAAGAAATAGGAACACCTAAATATGTCAGGTGTGATAATGGTCCTGAGTTTATCTCAAAAATATTTATGAACTGGTGTAAAAAGAACTTTATAGAAATTAAATACACACAACCTGGTAAACCTATGCAAAACGGATATATAGAACGCTTCAATCGCTTCTTTAGAGAAGATATACTAGATGCTTATTATTTTAATGATATATATCAACTTCAGAAAATTAGTGATAACTGGAGGGAAGATTACAACTTTAATCATCCACATAAATCTTTAGGAAACATATCTCCCAAAGAATATATGCCCAGATTTGATGAAGAATTTAAATTCTTCATCAAATCTGACCTAAATAATAATTATTTGTCGAATTTTAAGGTGTCCTAATTAGGGGAAGCCTACAAAAAGACTACGGGAATTGCCATTGTGGCTAATAATGCAATAAATGCCGATGTTCCTAAAGCGCCTCCATAACCTCTAAAAAACGTGCTTTTATTAATGTAAATAATGCTGAAAATAATTCCTGCGATGATTAACCAGTGGTAGTGAGATATAGCTTTAGATGATACCATACCAACAAAGGATGCTCCAATAAACGCTGTTGGAGTATTTTGGGTTAAATAAGGATTTAATAGTTCTGGAAAGCAATAAAAAAATAAACTGACTATTAAAGTTAGTAATGCCGAAGCTCTAACAGCTCCTTGTTTTAAGCGTTCATTAACGTAAAACGTTAAAGTAGCTCCTAAAATTCCTGTTATGATAATTATTATATTGTTCATAATGTTAGCCATAAATAACACCAATACACAAAAGACACCATAAGCACACCTCCAAAGGCGACCATGCCTAACTTTCCTCCAATTCCCATAAAAATGCTTTTGGATAAGAGTAAAAATGTACCAGCCAAAACCCCAGCAAGGATTACAAAATGAATGGACGGTGCAATTTCTAGGCTAGACATTCCTACAAAAGATCCGCAATAAATAGCTGGTGGTAGTTTTTTTAAATATTCAGATTTAGTATTAAAAACAGGTAAAAAAGAAGCGAAAGTTCCTGTGATTGCAGTCGATAATACACCTCCTAAATTACCAAAAACATTCAGTAAATAACATGTTACAGCACCTATAGGCACCCAGACTACAACTAAAAGCTCCTCGTAAGTATATTCGTTTTGGTGTACATCTAAATACCGATATCCTAACCAAAAGATAAATGTGATAAGCAATATAATGATTCCAGATTTAAGAGCATGTGTTTCGAATTTTTCTAAAACTATCATTATTGAAAATAACGTTAATACACACATTATTGCTAATTTGGAGAATATCTGAACGACTTTATGTGTTTTTTTAGCTGTTTTAAGATTTTTAATGTGTTTAATCATTTTATATTTTTAAGCATAAAATCATATTCAAGCGTATGTCCTAATAATCGATTAATAATAGTCAATTTTCAGAATAAGCCTGAGAAATTGAATAAATTATAATACATCTTACAAAATAGGATTATAGGTTTTTTTATGAGCAGATAAACGTGTTATAATGTACTGTTTTATCAGGATTTTTAAGACAAGATACTTTTATTTACGAATGAAATAGTAATAACTCAATCTGTGAAAATGAAGATAAATAATTTCTGAAATGTTATAAACGTTTTTTGCTAAGTGATTACTGCTTTTTTTTTGCGAAGTTAAAAAAATAAAAAATGGTGCTCCATAAATTTCAATATAAAAAGGAGTAAAGCTGAATTTTCTAAATAGAAATTTGGTTTCTGATAATTATTCTGCACAACGTAACCAAGTTGCTATTCCCTAATTTGAGTTTTGAGTTTTGAGTTCAAAACCATTATTTCTACAAATTTAAAAAATCTACTTCAAGTTAAATTATTACCACAATATTGCATATACCACATGTGGTATTAGCTATATACAGCATAAATCGAATACTATTGAAAGACTTTTTAAAGTGGACTACCTGAAAACACACACATAACAGTTGTACATTTTCAGGTCGTCTTTTTTTTATATTTTTAATCTGTTTTTTAGTTCCAGAATCGTGCGTACAACGCAACTAAAATTAGCATAATTGCAAAAGCTCCAATGTTAAAACTTACACTTGTTTTAAATGATTCTTTGGTAATTGGAATTCCTTTTTCATCATCTTTTCCTTTATGCTGAATTAAACTGGTTATGATTATTACCAGCATTGTTAAAACGGCTGTATAGCCCATTTGATCCATAAATGGTAACGCAGTAAATTTAAATGCTACTGCAATTGGAATTGAAACTAATGCTCCAATAATTGCTGCTTTGTTTGTGGTTTTTTTCCAGAATAATCCTAACATAAAGACTGCTAAAATACCTGGACTTACAATTCCTGTATATTCTTGAATAAATTGAAAAGCTTGGTCTATTCCTCCTAAAAGTGGTGCCATAATACAAGCAATAACCAAGGCAACTGCTGCAGATATTCTACCCATATTAACCGTTTGCTTATCAGTCGCATTTTTGTTAATATATTGTTTGTAAATATCCATAGTAAAAATCGTTGAGGTTGAATTTAACATAGATGCTAAAGACGAAACAATAGCTGCTGCTAATGCTGCAAAAGCAACGCCTTTCATTCCTGTAGGTAAAAATTGTAATAGCCAAGGATACGCTTTGTCTGCTTGTTCTAAGGTTGGTAAATTATGTAATCCTTCGGCTCCTAATCTTGCCATAATCTCAGGATCATTTACCATTACATACGCTGCTATTCCAGGAACTACAACTATTACAGGTATTATTAATTTTAGAAATGCAGCTAATAATATCCCTTTTTGAGATTCTTTTAACGATTTTGCAGCCAATGTTCTTTGAATAATATATTGGTTGAAACCCCAATAATATAAATTCGCAACCCACATACCTCCTAATAAAACACCAATGCCAGGCAACATATCGTAATATTCGTTGGATTCATCGAAAATCATTGTAAAGCGTTCTGGTGAAGCTTCATAAACTGTTTTCATACCTGCAATTACACCTTGCCCATCAGATACTGTATTTAACGCAATATAGGTAGTTACTAAACCACCTAAAACTAAGAATACAACTTGAATAACATCGGTCCAAGCTACTGCCGAAAGTCCACCGTATAAGGAATATGCTGCAGCAAATAAGGCTAAACCCATGACGCCGTACATCATTGGAATTCCCATAATAGTTTCTAACGCTAATGAACCTAAATAGAGTACAGATGCTAGGTTTACAAAGACATATAAAGCAATCCAAAAGACTGCTAAAATAGTTTTTAAATTTGTTGAAAATCGTTTTTCGACAAATTCGGGAATGGTATACAATCCTTTTTCAATAAATATGGGTAAGAAATATTTCCCTACTATTATTAAAGTAATCGCGGCCATCCATTCGTAGGATGCTATTGCCAATCCTAAGGCAAACCCTGATCCTGACATTCCAATAAATTGTTCTGCAGAAATATTCGCCGCTATTAAACTGGCACCTATGGCCCACCATGGTAAACTCTTACTCGCTAAAAAATAATCTTCAGCATTTTTTTCATGTCCTTTTTTATCTCTAGAAACCCATAGTCCCACTCCTAAAATTAAAACTGCATATGCTATAAAAATAAAGTAATCCCAAAATTCGAATTGTGTTGTCATTGGTTGGTTTAGTTAGTTTAATAAGTTACGGTTTGCATAGCATGAGCAGGTATCTGTAAAGAGATTTCCTTTTCGTCAACAATTAATTTATACAAAATTTCAGTTTTTGTTCTATTCATAACTATTGTTGCTAGCGTTCCGTTTTCATTTATAAAGGTAGTACTTTCTAAAGTACTTCTGCTAGAAGTTGTACTTACTCTTTTTGCTCCAGGTTTTATAAATTTAGAAAAATGACCAATATAGTAGTATGAGGGTGTGTAAATTAACTTCCCTGTTTGCGTATCTCCGTGAATGGGTGCAAAACAAAAGTTCTGCACGTGGTTTGGTCCTCCCGTTTCATCTAATAAAATATTCCAGTCTGTCCAACCAACGGTTCCGTTATTAAAATCGTTAATCATAGAATTTCCATAACGCTCTGCATTAGACCAACGTTGGTAATGTGTTGGGTCAAATGCTTCTTGGCAGCCTTCTGTAAATAATAAGTTTTTGGTAGGAAAGGAATCGTTTATGTTTTGCAGATTATTATAATTTGGTTCTGCTCCAGACCAGGTTTCATACCAATGAAAACCAATACCCCAAGCATATTTTGCAGCTTCTGGATCATCAAAAATAACATTTGCTCTGTGAGAAATTAAATCGCGATTATGATCCCAAACAACAATCTTTTTATCACCATAACCTTCTCTTTCAAAAGTAGGGCCTAAATAATTTTTTAAGAAATCACGTTCTTCTTCAGCAGTATAAATGCAAGATTCCCAACGTTGTACAGCCATAGGCTCATTTTGTATGGTTACACCCCAAACCGGAATGCCTTCAGCTTCGTAGGCTTTTATAAATTCTGTATAATAATTAGCCCAAGATTGCTGAAATTCAGGTAGTAATTTACCGCCTTGTAACATGTCTTTTCTCCCTTTCATAAATGGAGGAGGACTCCAAGGTGAAGCATAAAAAACTACATTATCTTTTATAACATCTATTGCCTTTTTTATCATTGGTATTCTAAACTCTTTGTCCTTTTCAATAGAAAAAGTAGTTAATTCTTTATCTCCTTCTTCTATATAAGTAAAACTTTCGGGACTAAAATCAGAACTATGAATACTTGTTCTTATAATATTATAACCAATACCATCTTCCCCATAGTACGCTTGTATTAATTCCTCTTGTTTATCTTTTGGTAATTTGGAAAAAACAACAGCAGAGGCATCGGTAATTGCACCTCCAATACCTAACATGGTTTGAAATGTTTTATTTGTGTTTACAAAGATCGAAACTTCCGTTTCTAAAGGCTGAGTGGCTGCTTCGAATTTATATTTACCTGTTAAAGTTAATTTTAAATCACTGTCTTTAACGGTTGCATACACTTCAACTTCATTTTTTATAGAAGGGGATTCTTCTATTATTTCTGCTATTATAGCTTCTTTTTTAGTTGTTTTTGAACACGAAACTATTGTAAATACTGAAAAAAGTAATATAAAATATTTATAAGTCATTTTATTAAGTTTTATAAATGGTTACCAGATGTAGGTTCCTACTGAACCTGCATCTAAAGTGGTTGTAATAGGGTCTTCTTGTGCGTTGATATTAAATGTTTTTTGTACGCCTGTATTATTTAGTACAATTACAATGATGTCGCCATTAGGTGCTTTAAAAGCTACATTTGGTAATTCAGAAATGTAGTTAGAACTAATTCTTTTTGAATCTGGACGAACAAATTTAGAAGCATGGGCTATAATATAATATGCAACGTTTTTAGTCACTGTATTTCCATCGATTGTTAAAGCTCCTAAGCATTCTGTACAACCACCATCTGTATGTGGTTCCAGATTGGAATTGGCGGCTAAATTCCATTCTAGAACTGTTTTACACCAGTTCCTAGTTGCTCCAATAATTAGCTCTCTAGTGTGCCATTTTAAATTGTCTTCAAATTTCTCGTTTGAACCTACCCATTGTTCTGTAAAATATAAGTTTTTATCAGGGTATGCGGTTTTAACTTTACTTAAATCGTTGATATTTCCACCGTATAAATGAAAGGCTGAACCATCAATATATTTATTTGCATCTATATCGTTTAAAACTGAAATGGGGTAATCGGTTCTATCTGCATTATGATCGTAAATAATTATTTTCGTAGTTATTCCAGCGGTTTCAAAAGTGGGACCTAAATGATTTTTAATGAATTCTGCTTGATCTGAAGCTTCCATTAAAAGACTTGGATTGTTACCCGGATGCAATGGTTCATTTTGAACTGTAATAGCATCTATAATAATTCCTTCTGCAGCCATCGCTTGAATATATTTTACAAAATAGTTTGCGTAAACATCGTAATATTCAGGTTTTAAACTACCTCCTTTCGAGTTTTGATTGGTTTTCATCCAAGTAGGAGGAGACCAAGGTGAACCCATAATTTTAATGTTAGGGTTAATTGCTAAAATCTCCTTTAAAACCGGGATTAAATTTTTTTGATCTTCATATATAGAGAATTTATTTAATTCAACATCAGTTTCACCTAAAGGTAAATCGTCATAGGAAAACGGAGCGGCATCTAAATCGGAAGCGCCAATACTAATTCTTAAATAGCTTACACCAATATTATTTCCATCAGATTTAAAGAGTTCATTTAATAAATTAGCTCTTGCTGTTGATGACATATTATTAATATGCATTGCACTACCACCAGTTAAGGTGTATCCGAAACCATCTATTGTTTGATATTCAATTGAAGAGTTAACAGTAATGGTTGAATAGTTGTTTTCGCTATAAGCTGAAATACCAGAAGTTTGTTTTGTAAATAAAACAGATTGATCTGCTTTTGTTAAGTAAAACTCGACATTTACAGGTTGTACAACTGGAGGAGCTATTTCGTTTATGTCATTTTCACTTTGACAACTTTGACACCCCATTTGAATTCCGATGCAAATAATTCCAATGATGAAAATTTTAATGTATTTTATAATTTTATTTTTCATTTTTTTAGATTTAAACCAACTGCATAAGCAGTTGGTTTTATATTAGTTATAGTTCAAAATTATATGTCCCAGTTAAGTAGTCATTTGTAACTTCTATCGAAACAGTATAAGTCCCATCAATAGTTGTATTTTTAAAGTTTGAACCACCGTGATTTGTCATTGTACCATTTAATGCACTTGGATTATCTGCGCCAAAATCATTATCCCAAGGCGAGAAGAATTTCATGTCAAAATTAGCTTTTAAACTTGCTGAAGTAGTAAATTTATAAGGGTGAACATAAGTCATTAAGTACTCATTTCTGTCATCCCATTTTTGATTTAATTCGTCCCAGTGAAATAATGTAATGTTGTAGTAGCTCCAAGTTAATTTAGCACTAGAAAAATCTATACTAAAGTTGTATGCTTGATCTCTTTCAACAGATATTTCATCATTACCATTGCTGATTTCTGCATTAGCGATTACTTTTGCGTCATCAGGAGTGTCTGTTACTCCAATGCTAGAGAATATTGTATATCCATTTCCAGAACCATCTGATGCTACGTTAAAAGAAACTACATCGCTAGTTTGTAATGCCAGATAATTAGAAGCGTTAAAAACATCTCCATCTTTAGTTAATTCTTCAACCATTGTATTATTTACAAATAAGAATAGTGTTTCTGGAGTTTCAATAGGTTCAGCTACATTTGGGTCTTTTTCAATAGTATAAGTGTATGCATTTGATGATAAATCTAATGTAACAATCATAGTCCCTTTTTCTTCAGAAGGAATATCTTCATATAATAAGCCTTGACTTGCAGCTTGCGATTCCATAATGACCTCATTTGGAGTTCCAACAACACGTTTCATTAAGTAGCTCCAATAATCTCCACTAGGAACATCAGCTCTAAATAAAAATCCTCCGGTTTCAACTAAATCCATAGATGCTTGCCAAACACCACCTCCAATATATGCTAAAGGCTCATCACTATCCCAGCCACCAATAATTGGACTTCCTTTTACATTCCATGTATTAATTTTTAATAAAGAATAGGTGTTATTATCTAAGTCTACAGATATTCTGTATTGACCATCTTCAGTGACACTTATAGGATTTCCATTTTTTACTAAAACATCTTCAGCACCTCCGTATTTATGAGCAGGCAACGATTGTTCGCTGTAAAACATAAATGTATTTCCAGCAGTTAAACTCGTGTACATTTCGTAATTATTTGAGGGATTACCTTCTGAATTGTTCAATCTTCTTAATGGAATTGCATTTGATATATCATTACCATTTTCAGTAGCAGTACCTGATAAGAATAATTGAGTTGGAATAATTTCGTTTTCAAAACGCTTTACAATTAAATTACTAATGCCCATTTCCTCTTTGCTTAAGCTTTGTGCTACGGCAGCCCAAATTAAATTTGCATTGGAGTTTGCTGCGTATCCAGCTAAAGATAAAGCAGTATCTAGATCGCCATACGATACGGTAGCTGAAAGATCTTTACCACTATTTTCAGCTTCTATATCCATAATCGGATTGGTATAATTAGGATTTTCTCCATCAACAATAAGCACGGAATAATAAACATCATAACCTGCAGATGAAGTTGCTTCTGTCCAACTAAAAGTTATTAATTCATTTGTATTGTTCTCCTCCAAAACAATCTGTTCATTACTTTGCGGTGTTACAGCTGAAGGCGTGGATAATTCCCATTGCCCTTCGGGTTGTAAATTGTCTTCTTCTTCACAAGCTCCAATAGTAAATATCAGCACTAATAAGAAAATTATTTTTATATATATATGTCTCATTTTATTGGTTTTTAGGCTTATAAAGGGTTTTGTACTAATGCTGGATTTCTATCTAATTCTTGTTGAGGAATTGGTAGTAAAATTTTAGCAGGCGTCATGTTATAGTTTACAGGATTCCCAGTTCTTAAATCAATTGTTACCAAATTACTCATTGTAGAAACAGCTACATTATTTCTAACTAAGTCGTCCCAGCGTTGTGCTTCTTGTGCTAATTCTAGTCTTCTTTCGTTTAAAATAGTTGTTTTTAGAATGTCTTTAGATGCTCGTTGTGCAGGAGTTAAATCAGGTAAAAGTGCACGATTTCTAATTTTATTTACTTCAATAGCAGCTAATTCTAACTGTCCAGTTTCGTTTAATGCTTCTGCTTTTAATAATACGATATCACCATATCTTAATAAATATTGACGATTTGTACTTGACCAGCCACTAGCATTTTTCCATTTATATCCAAATGGTATGGTCGCTCCAATTTCATTCCCCCAATATTCATCAATCCATTGTACGCTTTCGAATAAGATACTAGCATTTTTTCTGACAACATCACCTTCAGCATCGTAGGCGTTTACTAAGTTGTGTGAAGGTGTTACAAATTTTCTCCACGTATCTCCCGAGATTGATGGAGGTAACAACATTTGAGGGCCCCAATTTCCCTCATCACCACCTAAAAATTGAACTTCAAGTATAGATTCGCTATTGTTATAGTGATTTCCATCAAACAAATAATTGTAATCAATTAAAATATAGTTTGCTGTACTACTTTCAACTTTAGTTATAAAAGTTAACGCTTGACTATAATCTGGGTTTGGTTTTTGCATACATGCCTTTGCTGCCAAAGCATTTGCAGCACCAGCGGTGGCTCTTGCTTTGTTTACACTAGCTTCACTTCCAAAAGTATCTGGTAATAGTGAAGCTGCTAATTGTAAATCGGAAATTATTTGGTCGTAAACGTCTTCTTCTGATGATCTTGGAATATTAACAACTGCAGGATCTGCTGACTTTACAGCTTCTAAAACTAGTGGAACTCCACCCCAGCCTTTCACTAAATTATAGTAGTGATAGGCTCTTAGAAAATAAGCTTCACCAGTAATTTGCTCTCTTTTTTCTTCGGTTAAATTAGGGTCTTCAACAATATCTATTTTATCAATAACCGTATTTGCTTTTGCGATTGCATTGTATAAATTAGACCAACTACCATATACTTTTGAATTTGTAGGTGAAATGGTTAGATAATCTATGGAGAATATTTCAGGATTATCACCACTTGCATAATGATTGTCGGATCTTACATCTTGAAAAAGAATATTGTCCCAAATGTAATAATCTGATGATTGAAATGATTCGTATGTTCCCGTAAGTGCTGCTTCAATTTGGCTTGCGCTGTCGTATGCATTATCAGATGTCTCTTCGGAAATTGGACTTAAGTCCAAGTAGTCTTCACAAGACAAACACGTAAATGTTACGGCTAATGCAACTATTATTTTAGTTATTTTCATAATATTTTTATTTATTGATTAAAATGTAACGTTTACACCGAAAATTAGGTTTCTTGTCTGAGGGTAGGTTCCATAATCAATTCCTCTAACAGTGTTACTTCCGCCGAATGCATTTACTTCAGGATCGAAACCTGAGTAATCTGTAATGGTAAATAAGTTTTCACCTGTTACATATAATTTTAAACTTCCCATTTTAAGTTTGTCCATAAATTCGGATCCAAAATTATAGCTTAAGGAAATAGTTTTAAATCTTAAGTAAGACGCGTCTTCAATAAAACGAGTAGAAATTCTTGAATTATCGGTACTTCCCCAAGTCGCTTTTGGAATACTAGTTTCATCGCCAGGATTTCTCCATCTATCTAAAACTGTAATAGATTGATTTTTTGGGTCTAACATACCTTCTGCTTCAATTTTGGTAGCATTCAGCATATCATTTCCTTGAGTACCTTGTAAGAATATATTTAATCCAAATCCTTTATAAGTAATGGTGTTATCAAAAGAATATAAAAAATCTGGGTTGGGATCACCAATTACTTTTCTATCGTCTGCAGTTGGCGAAAAAGTAGCTTCGCCAGCGTTATTAATATAGTAAGCATTTCCTGTTGCACTATCTACGCCACCATATTCATAACCATATAAAGTAGCTAAAGGAAGTCCTTCTTTAACCAAACTAGCATATCCTCTTCCTGCAATTTCACCCTGGTAAAGTTCTTGTCCAACTAAACTTACGACTTCACTTTTATTAAAAGAAAGATTTAAAGTTGATGACCAAACAACTGCTTTGTTAATGTTTATGGTGGTTAAAGCAAATTCTATCCCCTTATTTTGTAATTCACCAATATTTTGTACGGCACTATCAAATCCTGTACTTTTTGGTAAAGGAGCATTTAATAATAAATCGGATGTGTTTTTAACATAAGCATCGGCTGTAAAAAGTATTCTACCTTGAAGGAAACCTAGGTCAACACCAATGTTTGCTTGTTCAGATTGTTCCCATTTTAAAGCTAAGTTTTCAATGGAAGCAGGATAGGTTCCTGGCATAGTAATACCTCCAATAGGGTAATTTGCACCACTACCAACTCGTCCTAAATAAGCATAATTATCTATTTGATCATTCCCAACAATACCCCAACCAAATCTTAATTTAAGATTGTTAATTGTATTTGATTCTTTTAGAAAATTTTCTTCAGATAATCTCCAACCTACGGAGAACGAAGGAAAATATCCCCATCTGTTTTCTGAACCAAAAATACTTGAACCATCAGCTCTAAAATTGGCAGTTAATAAATATTTATCGTCATAATCGTAATTAACTCTGCTTATAAACGAGGTATTTGCTTTTTCCGATTCATAGGCTGTTGCAACAAATATTTCAGAACCACCGTTTACAGTTTTAATCCCATCACTTGCGAAATTCCTTCTTTCAATAGCGCTATTTTCCCAAGTGTTTTTTTGAACTACAAAACCCACTAACGCTTCAATTTTATTTTTTTTGATTACTTTATTATATTTTAAAGTGTTATCAAGGATGTAAAAGAAGGAGTTATCTGTATTATAAATACCTATGCCTTGTAATGCTCTTCCGTAACTAGTGCGATATGGATCTAAGAAGTAGTTATAAATTCCGTTGCTATCATCAATACCATAGTTTGTTCTGAACGTAAAATCTTTTGCGAAATCAAATTCTAAGTAAACATTAGCAAGAAATCTTCTGTTATTATATTCTCTATCACTTCCATCTGTACTTGCAAGTGGGTTTTCCCAGTTTTGAAATGGATTACTTGTAAACGTTCCATCAGGATTATAAACCCCAATGATACTTGGTGTATTTAGTGCGCCCAGTAAAACACCTCCAGTATTTGCGCTTGAATTGTCATTAATATCGACATCTGAATATTTTGAATAGGATACTCTACTGCCTATTTTTAACCAGTCATTAACTTTCTGCTCTAAATTTATTTTAAAGTTAGCTCTATCCATTTCTGAACTTTTAACAGCACCAACTTGTGAGGTATACCCCCCAGATAAATAGTAATTTGTATTATTGCTATTTCCGCTCACAGAGAGTTGATAATTTTGAGACAATCCAGATTGAAAAATTTCTTGTTGCCAATCGGTATGTTCATTATAGTTTTCCCAATCCGTATTTTGACCCAGTTCAGTCATTAAATCTCTATACTGTTCTCCGTTTAATACTGGTAACGTATTCCAAACTTGAGAAACACCAGTATAGGTGTCAAATGCCACTGTTGGTTTTGCGGATGCACCTCTTTTTGTAGTTATAAGTACTACACCATTTGCTCCTTGTGCACCATAAATTGCGGCTGAAGACGCATCTTTTAGAATGGTAATACTTTCAATATCGGACGGATTTATAGACCTTGTATCGGTAGTCGGAACTCCATCAATTAAATAGAGAGGCTCACTTCCAGCATTAATTGAATTTGTTCCCCTTATCCGAATGCTTAAGCCTTGTGAGGGCTTCCCTGAACTTGAAAGAACCTGAACACCGGTTGCTTTTCCTTGAATTAATGATGCCATTTGCGTGTTTGGCCTCGATTCAAAATCTGCTGAGTTTACTACAGATACAGATCCGGTAATATCTTTCTTTTGTTGAGATCCATATCCAATAACAACAATTTCATCCATTGCGGTAACATTCTCAAGTAGAGTTGTGTTAATTTCTGTTTTTCCGTTTACGTTAATTTCTATGGTTTCCATACCAACGTAACTAAATATAAGTATGGCCGTTGACGGGTTTTCAATAGAAATCTGGTAGATACCATCAAAATCGGAGGTGGTTCCTTTTTCCGTTCCTTTCAATATAATCGAAACCCCTGGCAAAGGGAGACCAGTATTGTCTGTTACTACACCTTTTACTACGTTTTGCTGAGCAAAAACTGAAAAGGGAATTAACATCATTAAAACAACGTATCTAAACGTTTTTTTTAAATTTGAACATTCATTAAATTTCATGTTTGGTTTTTTAAATTAGAAAAATTTAGTTTGTTTTTAAAAAGCATTAGATGTTGTCTAATGTTTATATCGATTTCGTAACATGTTTCCACAAGTCATTTTAATTGATAATGTAAAGGAAATAGAAAAAGAGTTGCTTTACAATCTGAAGTAGTAAAAAAGTGGGGTTTTTAGAAGTGTATAAAATTTCAAACAACTGTATATTAGCGTGTTGTGTGTGTGTTTCAATTTAAAATAAGTGGAAGTGTTATCTTGTAATAGTAGACTGTTTAGCTGTTTTGTACGGTTTTTTTACTTAAATATGAAGTAAATATTATTTTTTGGAAGCACCTATTTTCATTATTTCATCTTCAAAACTATTTCTTGGAACTGCTGCATTATTTTTAACTTTAACGCGGTAGTTATATATAGTATTTACAGAATAGCGGAGTAATTTTGCTATTTTAGAACTATCTGTTATACCTAGTCTTATTAATGCGAAAATTCGAATTTCTGTATTTAGAAATCCTTTGTTTTTAGGTGTGATTTTTCCATCTTCAACTAATAGATTATTTAATTTTTCAACAAAATTAGGGTAGATGTGTAAGAAGGTGTCATCGAAGTTTTTATAAAAAAGTTTTAATTCATCGTCAATCAATTGCTTTGATTTGGTTTTTTCAAATAAGTCAGCAACTTTTTTAGCCGTAATATGTCTTTTTACCATTTTTCTATAGGCATCTAACTTATCGATGTAATTGGATTGAATACTTAAAAACGTGCCTATATAATGTTCTTTAACTAAGCTAGATTCAGAAAGCTCGTCATTGATTTTTTCCAGTTTTCTGTTGGTGCTATTTAGTTTAATATTTAACGTATTGAGTTGCTCGTTTACATCTAAAAGCTCATTCCTTGCCTTAGATAGCCTCTTTACTTGCAGAAATATGTAAAATGCAGTAAATAATAAAATAAGACCAAGTATGCTTATAACTACTAAGGAGTATTGAAGTTTAGCCTTTTGCTTTTCACTTCGATCTTGGTAAGCTTTCGTAATTACCGGTAATATGTTTGAAATGATAATAAATCGAAGTCTTGAATTATAAAAATCAGCATCTTCAAATGAAAAATTAATGTATTTATGCGCCCTATTAATATCATTTTCTTCAAAGAGTAATAAGGCTAAAATGGTTAACGATGCATTGTCTTTAACAGCTGCTTGAATATCTGAAATTGCAGATAAAATCAGTTGTTTTTTTTGTTTTGTAGTGTTAGATTCAAGTTCATAACTTAGTGATCTTTCAAATGTAACTAATGAGTACGTTCTCGTTCCAATATGTGTCTTTGCTAGTCTACGAGAATTAATTTTTAAACTTTCTAATAACTGTCTATTATCCCTAAACTTAGTTTCAATTATTGCTAAATAATCTTGGGAACTTGAATCTAATCGATTAAATAATGAGTCTGTGTAGGATTTATAATAATCTGAATATTTTTGTTTGTTTTCATTTGCTAGAGAATAGTAACTTAAGTCTAAATATACTTTTTTGTAATTGCTGTAATAATTATTAAGTAATTTTTCGGAAATGGATGTTCTATTTATATTCTCTAAAATATCAATAGCTTCTTTATCTCGACCGGAGGATGCCAAAAGTTTAGCTAAATTTAATAGGGATTCATCAATAAAAAATTGATTTTTAAGGTTGTTTGCTATTGAAATATTTTGTTCTATATAGGATAGCGTTTCATCAAAAGAATATGCTTCATATTCATAAATAATATTGTTATTGATTTGATAGATTTGTTCTAGATTTAAACTTTCATCTTGCAATAAATCAGTTAAATGACGTATGTGAAGTTCTTTTTTTAAATCATATTCACTACGATTTGACATTGTTTTTTCTAAAACAACTAAAAGAGAGTCAATTTCTTTTTGAGCTGTAATAAATTGGCAATAAAAAATAAAAAAAAATAGTATTAAAATTCTCATAGTTAATATCTCTTTTCAATGTAAGAAATATTAATATTAAGAATGTTTAAAAGAATAAATGTAATTAATTGCGTTTATTTTATGAATATCTCATAATAATAGCCAAACACTTAATTTGCTTGTATTTTTTTATTTGGAGAATGCAACTAGATTGTCGTATGAAAGTTGTGAAATTAGATATCTAATTATTGGGTGGTTTACATTTAGAAATTTCGTTTTTAGTTGCATCCAAGTAATGCAGAATATTAAATAGATTTTCTACAATAATTATTATCCAAAAGAGAATCAGCTTAGATATAAAAAAAAACATTTCATTTTTATTTAATAAAAGAGAAACTGTTTTTTAGTGGAATCATTGCATATGCTTTTGGACATAATAAATATAAAAATGCTTAAAGGTTCTAAACCCACTAAATTGAAATAAGATAGTGATAGTAACCACTTTACTTTTAGACATTATTGAAGGTCATTTTGTGGGGTTCCCTAAAAGATGTTTTTCTACAACTAGGTCATATTCCTTTGAAAACTCATAAGCCAAACAGAAAATTTCAGTAACTTTAATGTAAATTATTATAGATCGGTTTTTGGGTTAATAAATTGGATTTAAGCACTTTAATCTGCTTAAAAACTATCTTTTGTATTGTTAAAATACTACATGATTATTAATCGAACTCAGGTGATTACTAAGTAATTGGAGGAATGCAATCAGGAACGGGATGCCACCAACCATCCGGGGTTTGAATCCTTTGATGGTGAAATTGCTCGATTTTTAATTTATTAAAGTCCGTTGTCTGACAATGAATTTAAAGCCATAGCGGATGATTTAACAACAGTCTATAATATTAAAAAATGAAAAAACTAATTTACTCATATGTTCTGCTTTTTTGTGTCTCAAGTTTTTTAAATGCTCAGATAAAAAGTATTGAATGGGCAGTACTTAAAACCTACGACCAAAATCATACCGACCGAATAGCTATGCCAATTGGTGGTATTGGTACGGGAACAATATCTCTGAGAGGTTATGGTGCTTTAATAGATTGGGAAGTTATGAGTCGCTCGGCCAAAGGCTATAACCCGTTATATGCCGGTGTGGAAGTGATAAATCGAGCACCATTTTTCTCCATTTATATTAAAGAAGAAAATAAAGATGCACAAGCACTTATTTTAGAGGCACCAGTGCCAACCAGATTTGATGATGGTTTTTACAGTTCTAAAGCACCCAATCATGGACTGCCACGTTTCTCAGAGTCCACCTTTCAAAAGGCTTATCCTTTCGGACAAGTATTGCTTAAGAATAAAGGACTACCTGTGGAAATTACAGTTGGAGCATTCAATCCATTTATACCAGGTAATGCAGAGGATAGTAGTCTACCCATGGCTGTATTGAGTTATAAAGTGAAAAACACAAGTGAAAAACCAATTACGATTTCTTTAGCTGGAAATATCCCTAATTTTATTGGTTTTGATAGTAAAGAAGGTAAAGCTTATCAAAACATCAATGCCTATAAAGAGGAAAATGGTTTGAAACGGATGCATTACACAGCCAATAAGGAAATTGAAAAAGAAAGTACGCAATGGGGAACTTTTAGTTTAGTAACCAATAATGATGGCGAAGTATCCCATCGAACCGCTTTGAAACCGGGTGAGTGGGGGAAAAGTACCTTGGAATTTTGGGATGATTATGCAGATGATGGTTTGCTGCAAGAAAGAATCTCTGATCAAAAAAATAATATGGAGTCTTTAGCGGTAAAAACAACTTTAGCTCCTAATAAAGAAAAAAATATTCGATTTTTTGTGACTTGGAAATTCCCTAATCGTCCGGCATGGGGCAATACAAAGTATAATGTGGGTAATTATTATGCTACCCAAAATGTAGATTCATGGGAAGTAGCGCAGAAAAACATCACTAGAATCAAGCATGAGAAAACTAATCTCAAAGACTAACATCCAGATATTGTTATTCAACTAAAAAATGCGATGGAAAAATTGGATGCGGAAGTAACAAAAAAAGCACGACCTGTAAGACATGTTGAAAACCCTAAAGCGTTAACAATAAACAAAAAACAAAAAACAAAAAACAAAAAACAAAAAACAAAACTAGATTAAAAATGAAACATTTATTATTTATTTTTTTGTCATTTTCAATAATGACAGCACAATCAAAAAAACCTAATCAACAAAAACCTAATATCATCTATATTCTGGCAGATGATATGGGGTATGGCGATGTAAAAAGCTTTAATCTAGAAAGTAAAATTCCAACACCAAACTTGGATAATATGGCTGAAAATGGTGTTAAATTTACGGATGCGCATACATCATCGGCTGTTTGTACACCAACGCGCTACGGTATTCTAACAGGACGTTACAACTGGCGTTCAACTTTAAAACAGTCGGTACTTGGAGGATTCTCTACCGCACTGATAAAACAAGATCGTACTACCATTGCCGAAATGCTTAAAACAAAAGGGTATACCACCGCTTTTATAGGAAAGTGGCATTTGGGCTGGGACTGGGCTATTATTGAAGAAGAAAACACTTCAGGTCGTGACGATTGGAGCGCACAATTAGCTGTAGATTACAGTATTCCTGTAAAGAATGGTCCATCTACACATGGTTTCGATTATTCTTTTGGCTTTTGTGGTTCGCTTGATATGGCACCGTATG
Source organism: Formosa sejongensis (assembly GCF_033447105.1). Taxonomy (NCBI): domain Bacteria; kingdom Pseudomonadati; phylum Bacteroidota; class Flavobacteriia; order Flavobacteriales; family Flavobacteriaceae; genus Formosa; species Formosa sejongensis. Next base: position 168,270 of record NZ_JAWQUN010000006.1, on the reverse strand, counting down.
TTTATGTTGAAAATGATGTTCCTACTATGGTGCCAACCAAAAAAACGGTTAGTGTTGATGAGAAAGGATTCTGGAGAGAAGGGGTTACATCAGATGATTTTGACCATACCAATGTTTTACAGGATTTGACCAATAAGGCCATCGGTTTTATTGATGAAAAAGCTAAATCTGATGCACCATTTTTCTTATATTTTCCTTTACCTGCACCACATACACCTATATTACCAACAACAGAATTTTTAGGAAAAAGTAATACCAACATGTATGGCGATTTTGTAATGCAGGTGGATGATGTGGTACGTCAAATTAGAGAAGCTCTAAAAAAACAAGGTATTTCAGAAAACACGTTATTAGTATTTACAAGTGATAATGGTTGTTCGCCAAGAGCTAATTTTGAAGAGCTCGCTAAAGTAAAGCATAGTCCGAGTTATATTTATAGAGGAATGAAGGCCGATATTTTTGAAGGAGGCCACCGTGTGCCTTTCATTGTAGAGTGGCCTAATAAAGCATTGAAAAATTCAAGTTCTGACCAAACAATTTGTACCACCGATTTTTTTGCTACATGCGCAGAAATAGCTGGCTACAAAATTCCAGACACCGAAGCAGAAGATAGTTTCAGTATGCTGCCAATTATTATAGGGAAAAAGAATTCTGAAATCCGTGAATATACCATTCATCATTCTATAAATGGATCTTTTGCTATCAGGAAGGGTGATTGGAAATTAATTCTTTGTCCTGGGTCTGGAGGCTGGAGTTACCCTAAGCCACAGGATATAAAAATGGAAGCACTTGTTTTGCCAAATATGCAGTTGTACAATTTGAAAGACGATATAGGTGAAACCAATAACTTAGTATCTGTGTTCCCAGACAGAGTCGCAGAATTAAAAGCAGCCCTCAAAAAAATCATTCTCGACGGAAGAAGTACCCCTGGAGCCATTCAGGAAAATGACAATATGGAAGGCTGGAAACAAATTAAAAATATTGTAAATTAGAATTTTTGATAAATTATATATCCAATATACCAATATTCAGAACATACTTGAAAGCAGAAGGTGCCTTAAAATTAAAGTTAGCAGCAGGTGGAGGTGTTTGTGTTAAAATTAAGTCGGTAAAGTGAACAAATGAAAACCCAAAATGGGTATTTAACGAAAAAAGACCAAGACCAATCGATATAATTGATTGCTAAAAAGTATTTAAATTTTATTTAGATGAAAAACATTTTTTACATAATACTATTCACTATTTTTTCTTTACAGTTAAACGCACAGATTTTGTTACACTATGACAAACCTGCAAGTAAATTTACATCAGAGCAGCGAGCGAATCCAAATAAATTGGGTTACATGCAAGAGGCTTTGCCATTGGGTAATGGTCGTTTAGGCGCTATGTTTTCTGGAGGCATTGATGAGGAACACATGATGATTAATGATATCACCTTATGGATGAACAGCAAGCGAGGGCTTGATGAAGCGGCTCAATCTGGAACAAGAATAGGGGCTTATAAGAATTTTGAAAAAGTTCGAGAAGCATATAGACAGGGTAATTACGGCACTTCCGAAAATAGCATGGAATCCATGGCTACCAAATATTTAAGTAGTAATCAGCCATTAGGTAATTATGCACCTTTCACCGATTTGTATGTTTCTACGGGTCATGATAGTATAGCCGTAAGTAATTACACTCGAACTTTAGACGCTCGTTCAGGGATTGGTTCAGTAAGTTATAGTATTGATAATGCTCATTTTAAAAGAGAATATTTCTGTAGCCATCCAAATGATGTGTTTGCCGTGAGATATACAGCCCAAAACACTAAAATGAATCTCAAAATTAAGGTTGGTACTTTACATAAAATGAATAGCGTTAAGTCTAAAGAGAATGCTATCATATTGACAGGAAAAGTCACCATGGTTCAAGATGATATCGAATTTCAGCAGTTGGTTCACATTGATGCTGGAAACGGAACGTTGTTGCCGCAAGAGGATGGTTCGATACTCGTCGAGAATGCAACGGACGTTAAAATATATCTAACCGCATATACAGATTATTTACCTATTTATCCATCTTTTAAAGGGCGCGATTATAAAGTAGATAGTGAAAACGTCATGGATGAAGCTGTTAAATTGGGTTATGAAAATCTGAAAAAATCACATGAAAAGGATGTTTCAGAATTAATGGATCGTTGCCAGTTGAAATTGGATTATGAACCTTCAGGTTTAACAACTGATAACTTAGTGAAAAGAGGTTCTAGTCTAGAATTAGAAACCCTCTATTTTAACTATGCACGCTATTTGCAATTGAGTTGTTCGCGAACCGCTCCGGTGCCTTCAAACTTGCAAGGACTTTGGAATGGCGACTTAAAACCAGCATGGAATAGTGATTATCACACGGATATAAATCTAGCTATGAATTACTGGATGGTAGAAACAGCAAACCTTCCCGAGTCTTTTACACCCTATGTGAATTATATGAAAATGATTGCCGAGTCAGGTAAATATGTTGCACAAGAATCTTTTGGAATTAAAAAAGGTTGGAGTATGGGGCTTAATGGTAATGTATTTGGATTCACTGCACCAAATGAACACGGTAGGCGTATGCAACAATCAGGAGCATGGCTTTGTCAAAACCTTTTTGAGCATTATGCTTTTAATAAAGACAAAGGTTATCTTGAAGAAATTTATCCCATTTTAAAAGGGGCAGCAGAATTTTATATGGAGTTTTTGGCGCCTTGGAAGGATGGTACTCTTGTTGTGTATCCAACTTGGTCTCCAGAAAATGCCTATTTAACAAATACTTATGGCAACTTAAATAAACAAGCCTATGGCGCTTCATTTGAGCAGCAATTAGCATTAAATTTATTTACCGATTGTATTGAAGCATCTACCGTTTTAGGGCGTGATGAAGCGTTTAGAAAAAGTTTACAAGAAATTATTCCTAAACTTTCTCCTCAAAAAATTGGGCAATACGGACAATTACAAGAATGGCCAGAAGATTGGGACAGCCCAACAGACCAACATCGTCATATTTCACATTTAATAGCTTTGCATCCTGGTCGTGATTTTTCGCCATTAACAACTAAGGAAATATCAGATGCTGCATTGGTTACCATGAAACATCGTGGTGATATTTCAACCGGATGGAGTACCGCATGGAAAACGAACTTTTGGGCACGACTTCATAATGGTGAAAAAGCACATCAGTTTTATCAGTTTTTAACATCAGAAAGGGCATATTCCAATTTGTTCGATTTTCATCCACCATTTCAAATTGATGGAAATTTTGGTGGAACAGCTGGGGTTTGTGAAATGCTATTGCAAAGTCATTTAAGAAGTGTAAACAACAAGGCGAAAACTATTGAAGAAGCTGCCTTTATTGCATATAAAAAGGACACTGAAAATACCAATCAATTTTTGCCAGTAGTACCCGATGAAACCTTATCAAAGGCTCCATACATTTTACACCTTCTACCAGCATTACCTTCTGCTTGGCTTAATGGAAATATAAAAGGATTACGAGCACGTGGTGGCTTTGAGGTAGATATAGAATGGGCAAATGGACAATTGGTAGCCGCAACTATTAGAGCAAATAAAGGAGGTGATTTTAGAATTTATTATAATAAATCCCTTAGTAAAGTAATTTCTTTGGATGAAGGAGAAACAATGATTTGGAAAAATAAATAATTAATCAAAGTATCAATATGAAACTAAAGCTAATAAAGAGTTCTAAATTCAAAAACTAATAAAGAGATGAAAAAAACAACTTCGATTAGTGTATTGGTAATATTACGCTTTTATCCTTCGCTCAAAGGCAAAGTGATGATTGGCCTGTATTAAAAACGTATGGCTAACACCATATTCCAAAAGCTGAAAAGCCTAATTTTATTATCATTTTTACTGGTGATCAGGGGTATCAAGATTTAGGTTGCTTTGGTTCACCCAATATAAAAACGCCCAATATATATAAGATGGCAACGGAAGGTATGAAGTTTACTAGTTTTTACGCTCAAACCGTATATGGGCCATCACGAGCAGCGTTAATAACGGGGTGTTATCCCTTGCGAAATACAAGAAACGATGATGAGGAAGTTGCTTCCCGATATTATTTTAATCTTAAAAGGTTGATGGATTTATTTAGAGATACGTTTCGTGATAATTACTTACCTGTTGTCATCGGAAAAATATCAGACTCAGGTAATGATAAAGATGGAACAGTTTGGGATTATGGTGAATTGGTACAATATGCTCAAGAAAAATATGCGAAGTTAGATGATAATGCCAGTATTGTTAGGAGTACAAAAGATTATGATTATTCAGATTCTTGGCATTATGATAGCAAAGGATATATTGATTTAGGAGAAAAATTTGCTGAAGCTGTTTTTTATTTAAACAACCTTAAATATTAAAAATTTATGAAAGATATAATAAGATTAACGGTGCTTGTTTTGGTGTTATTGTCAATTAATGACATTGCGGCACAAAAAAAAAACAACCAAACATTGTATTAATTAATGCGGATGATCTTGGTTAGGGGATTTAGGTTGTTATGGAGCCACCAAAGTAAAAACACCTAATATTGATAAACTAGCAGGTGAAGGAAAAATATTTACAGATGCCCATTCGGCTTCTGCAGTGTGTACACCTTCTCTTTATGCGTTGCTTACAGGGCAATATCCCTTTCGTGCAAATAATGGAGAAGGCATTTGGGGGCCTGCAGGAATTACAGCAGAATTAATGATAAAACCAGAGCAATTAACCATTGCAGATGTTTTTGAAAAATAGTGGTTATGCAACAGCAGCTATGGGAAAATGGCATTTAGGCTTTGGAATAGGTGAAAATAATTGGCAAGACCCCTTAAGTCCTGAACCTAATGATTTAGGTTTCGATTATTACTATGGAGTACCTTTGGTGAATAGCGTACCTCCTTTTGTAAATGTAGAAAACACATATGTTGTAGGTGGTGATCCAAAAGATCCTTTGGTGTATTTAGGAAATGAAAGCCATTTTAGATTCATATATACCAATAGAACAAATAAAAAAAACTAAATAAATTTTGATTTATGAAACAAAAAGTATCAATTAACATCGGAAGCATTGGAATCGTTGTATTCTCAATTTTGTTAACCACTTCATGTAATTTTAAAAAGAAATCTGAAGAGGCAAAAGAGAGCCTTTCAACAGACTCACTAAATAATTCAGAAAAAAATATGATTACCTATGGCGAAGATGTCGCATTCATGGAAAACTACATCGATTTAATTCAACTTACAGATGTCACTGGCAATTCTAAAGTCGCCATATCTGCAGCGCTTCAAGGTAGAGTTATGACCACAAGTGCTTTTGGAAATAGCGGAAGAAGCTACGGTTGGATTAATAGAGAGTTGTTTAAATCTAAAGACACTTTGGATCATATAAATGTATTTGGAGGTGAAGAACGTTTTTGGTTAGGACCCGAAGGTGGACAATATTCTATTTTTTTTGAAAAAGGAGCTGAATTTACCTTGGATGATTGGTACACACCAAGGCTTATTGATTTGGAACATTTTGATGTTGAAAATCAATCTTCGACTAAAGTGGTTTTTACAAAAAAGGCATCCTTAAAAAACTATTCTGGTTTTGAATTTGACATGGGTATTCAGCGTGAAATCGCTATCCTTTCTAAAAGTGAAATACAAAAAGAATTGGGTTTAAATTCAATTACAGATAACATCAAAGTAGTTGCCTACCAAACTACAAATACACTTACAAATATCGGGCAATCGGAATGGAAAAAAGAAACAGGCTTGCTGTCTATGTGGATGTTAGGTATGTACAATCATTCACCAAATACAACCATTATGATACCTTATATTTCAGGGGATGAATCTGAACTAGGCATACCAGTGAATGATAATTACTTTGGTAAAGTACCTTCCGAACGCTTGGTTGTAAAAGAAGACATTATTTATTTTAGTGGTGATGGCGAATATCGAAGTAAAATAGGATTATCTCCAAGGCGAGCTAAAGATGTTGCTGGGTCATACGATTCGAAAAATGGCATATTAACTATTGTAAAATACAATAAACCAGAAGGTGTAACCGATTATGTAAACTCCATGTGGGAAATTCAAAAAGAACCTTTTGCTGGCGATGTTATCAATGCTTATAATGATGGTGAACCAAGTCCTGGCGAAAAACCATTAGGGCCTTTTTATGAGTTAGAAACATCTTCTCCAGCTATGGCTTTAAAATCTGGTGAAAGTGGAACGCACGTTCAGTTAACTTGTCATTTTGAAGGTGATATTGACGTGTTAAATCCGATAATCAATAAGGTGTTTGGAGTTTCTGCTGAAGACATCAAAAATGCTTTTAATTAAAAAAAATCAGATTAAAATGATACCGTTTTTTAAAATATTTGGGTTTGTTGCGGTTTGTTCTTTAACATTATTAACATGTAAAGGACAGCAAAGCAATGAAAAGAAACCAAATATCATTTTTATTATGGCTGATGATTTAGGTTGGCAAGATGTTGGTTTTATGGGAAGTAATTATTTTGAAACTCCAAATTTAGATGCTTTAGCAAAAGAAAGTCTCGTTTTCAATCAAGCCTATATGTATCCAACATGTTCGCCATCAAGAGCGGCTTTGCTAACAGGGAAACAATCCTTTAGAACCCAAATATATAATGTGCCGGTTTTGGAAAAAGGAGATGATAAGCACAATATTTTTTCCCGTTGGACAGTGGGTCTGGAACACACCATGTATGCTAAACCATTAAAAGAAGCTGGTTATAAACTCATTCATTTAGGGAAATGGCATGTTGTGGGGCCAAATCCAGAGGAAGAAGTAAATTATCCTTTTCAGAAACCTTTGAAACAACCTGCCAATGGAAATTTAGATTGGTTGGAAAATCATTTAACTACCCAAATCCAACAATATTATCCGCAAGGAAAAGGGTTTGATGAAAACGTTGGAGGCACTTGGTGGGGCGACCCAGCCAGAGGATACTTCAAAGGATATAATTCTGAAAGCGGTGGCTATAAAGCGCCTTTCAAAAATCCTTTTTTAGAAGTTAAAGAAGACGGTGGATGGCTTACCGACAGATTAACCGATGATGCTATCGATTTTATCAAACGAAATAAAAAGGAACCGTTTTTTGTAAACCTTCATTATTATGCACCACATCGCCCTACAGTTCCAAGGGACAAGGAATCATTTCAAAAATTTTTAAACAAAGTATCTGATTCCATTACAGGTCAAGGAGAAAAGCGTTTGGAAGAAATTGCAGGTTACGCCTCCATGATTGCCTCTATTGATGAAAATGTAAAACGCATTTTCGATTATTTGAACGAGCATGGTTTAAGAGAAAACACGATTGTGATATTTACTTCAGACAACGGGTTTAACGGTTTACAAAGTAATACAAATACGCTTCGCGGTGAGAAAGGAACTGTGTATGAAGGCGGAATCCGCGTTCCTGCTTTTGTGAATTGGAAGGGAAGAATTGCGTCAGGAAATTCTGAAATCCCTATCTGTGGCATGGATTATTTTCCAACGTTTTTAGAGTTGGCTAAAGTAAATGATTATGATGGAAAATTAGATGGAGAAAGTTTAGTGCCTTTATTAAAAGATAAAAAATGGAAAGAGCGTTCACTTTTTTGGCACCTTGCCAGTACTTATAAGAATCCACCATGCTCAATTATTAGAAAAGGAGATTGGAAACTTATTCAATTTTTAAATGATGGAAAAGTAGAATTATACAACCTAAATAACGATTTAAAAGAAGCTAACAATTTGGTGGATGAAAGTCCAGAAATAGTTTCGGAATTATTAGATGAACTCGTAACCTGGCGAAAAAATAATAAAGTGCCACTTCCGCCAGCTACCGTACTATCTTTTTGAAAAAATATTAAACAAGAAAATAAAACTTACGTCGCCATCAATTAAAGGTTTCTTGAGATTTTTTATGCTAATTAAGACCGTTGCTAGTGTGAAATTGTTAAAACGAGGTTTTTAACAATCTTAATTGTTTGTTTTTCAGTCAAATAAATACGTTTATCGATTGGAATACAATTGAAAAAGTAATAGATGCTGATTATTCTAAAAGGGAAAGTGCAGTAGGTAAGCCTTCATATAGCGGTCTTTTATTATTTAAAATGTGTATTTTGGAAAGTTGGTATAGACTGAGTGATTATGAAGTGGAAGATCGATTAAACGATAGTGTTTCATTTAGTTATTTTTGTAGCATGAACAGCGATAAAGTTGCACCAGACCACAGTACTTTAAGTAGATTTAGAACGGCCCTGACTCAAACCAAAACCTTTGAGAAGCTTTGCAGTTCTTTAAATGCACAATTAGAAGTTCACAACATCATTGTTAAAAAAAGAATTATAGTAGATGCAAGTGTTATAGACACCCCATTGCAACCTAAGGGTAAGAGTAATCACAAAGTAACCGAAGATCGTACAGAAAAAGTAATAGTCGTAAAATAAGAGTATGTAGAAAGCTTAGATAATGAGGGTACTTGGTTAAAAGTAAGAAGCGTTTATCATTTGGGTCTTAAAAAACATCACGTTACGGATCAAGAAGGTCTTGTTATAGGAGTATTAATCACCACTGCAAGTAAAAATGAGATAGCAAATTTAGAAAACGTGCTAGAAACAGTGAATATAAATTTATCAAAAGACATTCCTTTAAAAGTAGACAAAGGCTATCAATCAAGAAAAATGCAGACTTACTAAAGGAAAGAAACCTTAAAAATCACATTCTGAAAAAGTCAAAAAAGAATAAGCTACTCATTTTTTGGGAGAAGAAATTCAATAAATTAATAGGTAAAACAAGATTCAAATTAGAACGCACATTTAGAGGAATAGAAAGATGGTTTAACTGGGGTTAGCAAGATACAGAGGCATGGAAAAAATGTATGCCCAAAACCAAATGGATGCGATGTGTTATAATTTGAGTAGAAGTTCAGGGGTAATTGCGTCTAATATTAAAAATAAGCAAAATTTTATCTAAAACTTCTCGCTAAGCTGAAGCTTCGGAAGCTGATCCTCTATGGCACTCGTCTTTAACAACCAAGTCAAAGAAGTCTGGACTAAATTCTTTGTATGCATTTTTATCTTCGACTGTACTAGTTAAACCTTGATACAAGGCGAAGTATATTTGATGCGATTTATCAATATTTCGGTTTTTGCAATGAACTATTAACGGAATGGAATAACGTACTTATTTGCGACAAACAAGCGATTAGAGGGCATAAATATAAAGACAAGTTTACTACCCTAATTTTTAGTTAGACCTCTCTTATAACAAGTTAAAATACCACAGAAACAAACTCAACTCTATAATGGAAAACACCCTAATAACATCAAAAATGTAATAGCCAATTTGATAAATAACAAGTGTGAAATTCTAAACACCAAAACACACCAAATTAACCCTTTACATGTACGGTTAATAACTGGGGTTTCTACTTCTCAAAATACAGACCAAAACAGACGTTTTTGTTTAGTTATAGGTATAAATATATCAATGCAAAAACAGGATAGTAAATTCTTAAGACTTACGGGGTTGAGGTACTGCTATAAAACAGACATGAAAGTATTTAACGAGATTAAAAACAAACATCTACCTAAGAATTGGATAAACTCAAATTTTGAAACTCAGATAATCGAATTATTTAAAAGCATAAGAACCAAACACAGCGACCAGGGAAAAAAGCAAAGGAGACTATACACAGAAAATCAATTAACATTATTTGAAGTTGGCTAATACTTCATTACTATCTGACACACGCGTGTATAATATTAATCTAAACGGTTAAAGCACACTTTTAAAACAAATCTATTTTTAATGTAAGTATTTGGTTGTTAGTTTTTTATGTGCTTCTGGTGACCTATTTTTAAAATGAAGAATAGGTCACCGTATTGGTCTCGCTTCAGATGCTTTTATATACCGTTATACGACCTCCTAAAAAATAAAAAACCCCGTAAATAGTACAATTTACGGGGTTTTGTTGAGTTTTACCTCTGTAAAAGTGGAGTCGGAGACTAAGCTTTAAGGTAGTTTTTGTTATTAAATATTTTGTTGTATGTTGTTGTAAAACAGTGTTTTGCGACGATTTTTTATATCTTATTATAACTTTTCATAGTAATGAGATATAACAAAATTGTCAACGATTCTGTCAACGCGAATGTTTAACGAAATATTTTAAAAAATTATGAATTGTACTTTTAATTTAAGAAAACCTAAATCTCAAGAGGAGACTTTAATTTTGTTTTCATGCTACTTCAATGATGAAAAAAAGAAATTTGTCTATTCCATCAAGAAATCCATTTTACCTAAACATTGGGATTTTAATAATAAAGGGCCTAAAAAATCGGGGAAATTAGTGGCAAGAAATCAAGCTGAGATTTTTAAGAAAATTAGAGATTTTGAAGACGCTTTTCAACTTATTAAATCACTTTCAGAGTTAGGGGAGCAGGATTTCAATAGCGGTTCTTTAAAAGAACATTTTGACAGGAAGTTTGAACGCACAGTAAAGGTGAGTTCTTTTTTCGAGGTTTATGATAAGTTTACGGAGGAGAAGATAAAATTGAAAGAATGGAAGCCGGCTACAATTAAGCGCTATAAGAATATAAAAAGACTTTTGCTGGATTTTGAAAAGCAGAAAAAATATAAACTTACGTTTTCAAAAATTAATAAAAAGTTCTTTACTGAGTTTACTGATTTTTGTTTCGAGTATCGCAATCATTTTACTAATACGTTCAGTAGGAATGTAGGGCTGTTTAAAACATTTATGTTTTGGGCTAATAAAAATGGCTATGCTTTTAATGATAATTTTAAAGATTTCAAAAAGCCACAACGAGTATTAACAAGAGAAGAAACGCTTTCGTTGGAACAGATACAAGAGATACACCTATTTGATTGTGAGAATTCAGAATTGGAAAAAAGAAAAGACTGTTTTGTTTTTCAGTGTTTTACAGGAATGCGGTATGGGGATTTAAAACGTGTAAATAAGCGTATTTTAAACACAAATAATTGTTTAGTCTTAAAGGAAGAAAAGGATACAAGTAAACCTACAAGAGAAATTCCGTTACCATCAATAGCATTAGAAATCTTACTGAAGTATGATTATGAATTACCATTAATATCAAATCAGAAGCAGAATGATGCTATTAAAATAATACTAAAAGCTGCAGGATTTAACTATGATGTTGAGTATACGAGAACTAAAGGGGTAGAGCAACATACTATTATAAAGCCTTTTTGTCAACGAATTTCTACTCATACGGCTAGACGGAGTTATATCACTATCATGAGAAATAAACAAATTCCTGATAAAATAATTATGAGTATAAGTGGGCATAAGGATATTAAGACCTTTAATATGTACCATCAAGTAGATGATACAGCCAGAATAAGTGCAGTGAACAAAGTGTTTTCAGGAATCTAAATAATTATAAAAATATCATTTCTTAGAATCAGGCAATACTTAGAATTTAAGTATTGCCTTTTTTTGTGCTTGGACGAGGGTTCGAAGTTGGGAACTCCCTAGTTTACTTTCTAAAATTCACTCAATTTTAGTGGTTGTTTTATCAAGAATCTTCTCAAAATACTTTATAGTAAATTTTATCAAATTACTATTTATATTTAAAACCAGTGAGAATTGTAGGTTTTTTCCGCGTAATTAATTGAAAATCATTAAAATATACCCAATTTAGGGTATTTTATATGTTGTTTTTATAGGGTAAATTGTAGTGATTGATGTATAGGATATATAGAACATATGTTACATATATCTTTTATTTCGATTATATGGCACGTACTTACTATATATTATTCTTAATGTTCAAATTTTAAGTTAAGTAAAGAATACCGAAAACAGTAATTATTGAAACAACTCCCTTTATGAAAACAACAGTAATTCTATTGATATTAACACTCGGCACAGCATTGAGACCAAACACTATTTGTGCACAGGATACTGAGGATATTTTCAATACAACACTTGAGGAACTTTTTGCACAAATGGATAGCCAACCAAATTTTGATTTAACACTTAGGCTGACCCCCAGCTCCAGCCATAAAATCAATGAAATTAAGCATCATAACCATGGCGATTACTCAAATGGATCTATTGTGTCGAAAAGACCAAAAGATACTTTTGTTGATGAGCATTTTGTAAATCTGAGAATGTTTGAACCGAATTCAGGAATTGAAATAGAAATATCTACAAACAATTCAGAAACTATTGCCATAGGCCCACTAATAACCTATTACGATTTTTACAAATCCCTAAAAGACACTCTGGGGAAATTTGATATTAGCGTTGACGTAATGAAAGAACCAGAGAGATTATGGCATTATTCGCGTAATTCTAGGATCCAGGTTGATATAAGATATGATGTTCAGTTTAATAAAATGTCAATGCCATATGCACCCCAAAAAGAAATATTCCAAATAAAAATAGATCAAAATGGTGCGATTTCTTTACCCGCTTATTATGAGGTTGTTACAGGGCGTTTGAATGATGTAGAATCTGATAAAATAGTTACACCTATAAGAACTATGTCTATTAAAAGTGCGGAGAAGATAACGGTTTTAGATCAAAAACAATTTGCAACTAATTACGAAATAGAAAAAAAAATACTGAATTTTTACACCAAATTCATTACAAATGGGGCAACGAACTTAAATGTTAAAAATTTTAGAGTAACTGTTTCCCCTCCCAAAAATGACTTAGATATTGTATTTATATATAAAAAGCATATTGTCAGATGTGTTTACACAGGTGAAACCATTGATAAATATTTTAAAAGACAAAAGAGAGACGATGTGACTTTGATGAGCAATATGATCCGCAAGAGAAAGAAGAAACTCCGAATCATCTCTAACGATCCAAAACAGTATTGCTTCAAAAGAGAGTATGCAGAAAATGTGCGTTATAAAGAAAAGCGTATTTGGATTTACTATAACAGAAACAAATATATCCCACTTCCGGGCGACATAATTAAAATTAATTAATATGATTGAGAGATTAAAAACCGGCTTATTTAATGTTTCACTAATTGGGATTGAAGGTCTTCATTCAGTGTATAGCTCAGGTAATCAGTTTTATGCGGAAGGGGACTTCAAAATGGAATTGGCAATTTTAGGTTCGATACTGGAATCAGAATCAATCACTGTAGCAAAGGGAAAGTTAGAGGTAATTAAAAAAGATGAAAACTATTATGTAGAACGTGTTTCTGGCCTCACAATCAATAAACTTGATTTTAACTTCAATCCAATCCCATTGGCAAAGAATGCTATATCAGCATATTTATATGTTAGGAAAGTTTCGTTAAGTAAGGGCAAGAATAAACCTACAGGTGTATTTTTTGAAAAATTTGCCGTTTCCTTAATTGGTCTATTGGATGAACCTAAGTTTGATTTTGATAAAAAGCTATTTTACCATTCTGGTAAAGATCCAGCTATTTTCAACAGGTCTGGAGGTACTATTTTGGTTCATGACGATGATGGTGGCTTAACTCTAAAAACTAAAATTAGCTCAGGGAACTCTGATGGCTCTACATTCCTAGATCACTTTAAAGGATTGACCTTAGCTATACCAGACTTCTCATTGGTATCTTTTGATCTAACTCTAGGTGACATTAAGTTTCTATCCGAAAAGAAAGAAGATAAGTTTTATGTGAAAATAGACAAAGAATTAAAACTAGAATTGGACAATGAAGATATGTTAGGTGATTTTTCATTTCTAGATATCTATGAATTAAGGTGTATTGATGGCTGGATTACTTCCACTGTAATTAGTGAAGACGAACTTATTCATACAACTCTTTCCCTGATTAAAACAGACGAAAGTCATAAGGGAAACAGAACAAAACTGGTTACTAATACTAGAAGATTAACTTTCAACTACCCAATTGAGATTGGCAATACAGCGTTTTTAAAAGAAAAAGGTACTCCTAGTTTTCTAAATCTAGAAAACACTTCATTTATTGATGTCCCACACTTTGTTTACGAGAGTGATCTTGACGAAGAACCAACTCTTAAAAATCAGAAGTACGGAATTTCTATTCGCAACCTAGAAGATGAAAACGGGGCGCCAATAATTATGGATGCTGATGTTGCGGTTATAAGATATTCCGAATCTGACAATGGAGAATTCTTTTTACAGGCTGGTGACAACAATAAGGATAACTCCCAATATGTGAAAGTAAAAGGACAAGAGATGAAGTCCATTCTTGTACCAAAGCCTAATGTAATAAAACAGGGACATCCAAGAAGTGTAAGTATTCCATTAAACAAACCAACTGTTGTTATAAATGGCAACACATCTAGATCTAGCTTTCTTATTAATACCCAAATAAAGAAATTTAGAATTTACAACTCGAGTCTTGAGCTACCGCCTTTCAGACCAGGACAGCAAATTGATTCTAGTAATCTAAATTCGAGTACGGTTAAAAAGTACGACAGTCTAAATTTTGATCATTCAGATGAGTACATCGAGTTTGATATTTATCAGGGTGATGAAAAGGATTCTAAAGATGGAATTATACCCGTTGAAAAAGAATGGATTGAGAAATATAAAGCTCGGAACAACACAACTCTAGACCTTATTGACTTAAAAGGAGCTCAAATTATATACGCTCCAGAGGCTAATAACTCAATTTTACTTAGTGAGTTTGGGAATATAAAAATATCTGTTAATTCGGAAACAGATGAAAATTTCGAAGAGCCATTAGAGTTTTTAGCTTTCTCAGCTAGCCTTGTTCTAGGTAGTGCCGCTTTGTCTGCCGCCTATTTTTGTAATTCTGTCGATTCAACAGAAATAAGATCCTGTCTAAGTAATAAGGGAAAGGAATATATAAACATCCAGTTTGATATTACTGGAATTGCTAATCCAAAAAAAATCGCACCCTGGCTAAAGAGCAACAAGTCTAAAAATCTAAAAATTGAAATTTATAATGGAGATGATGATAACTTTAATAAAAACAACAAAGAGTTAAAGCGATTCATAAATAACAACATTAAGATTAGCGAACCTGTGGAAGGCAGGAAATCAATCGGATTTTGGCCTGTATTTGGCGGAATAGGTATTCCCCTTGTTATCAAGGAGAAAAATAAGCCGGACAAGTACCCACAAGAGATCGTAAACGACAGATTTAAGAATATATTTTGTGGGATAGGAATAGATCTAGCAGAAGAATCGAGGTTAGACTTTGATAGTAATTTTGGGTTTGATTTAGAATCTCTCAAAGATCTTGCTGAGAATCACAAATACAAAAAGCTATTTCCTACAATTAATGGAAATGAAAGCGTAAATGGGTTTGTTGACCCTACAAGTACCAAGTTTAATGGTATTGTTTTTAGGAACATGCCTTTAATGGTTAAATTAAATGTCGATACAGGTAAACTAGGCATGTATTTTAAAGAGCTTCAAGATAGTGTTAATAAGAACTTATTTCTTGAATTTGGTTGGAAGGATGAAAGTGGATTCACTTGGATAGCACGTCTGCCTCAAGAAAATAGAGATGATGATGGATTTGAAATCTCTGTAATTAAGAATCAACTAATGAAGTTTAGCCTATATGACTTGGAATGTATAGGTCATAAAGGAAAAATGAACTCTTTCTCTATGAACATAAATTTTGGCCTTTTCCAAAAAAGTGAAGATGAATACGAGATAAACCTAAAAGCAAAAGCCGAGGTAACATTTGATAGTAAAGAAGGAATTGATAAACTTAAGATAGTTCCTTTACCTGAGTTCTCAGGTCCGATAGATGTAAGTAATATTCTCCCTGGTTTTGAATTCATCCAGTTTGAATACATTGAAACCGATCTAGATAAGTTCGATGCACGCGTTAGCTTATACCCTAATGACAAGTTGGCCAAAGCTCTTCCAATCTTTGATGTAAATCCAAAAGATAGCGGAGTAGACGCTTCACATGTTATGAGGTCCATGCTTGCATTTGACTCTAAGAACGGAAAGACAGTACTATCACTTTATGGTAGTTCAGAGAAAATTCGACTTTTCGGATGGATACCCTTTGAATTTAAGGCCTTGAATATTATTGCTTCAGACCAATTAAAGCAAATAGAAGTAGTAGGAAAAATTACTTTATCTGATAGTTTGAGTATAGGTGGTAGAGTTGTTATACGTCAATTAAACTCGAAAGAAAACTTATTAGATAACTCCAAATGGGAGTTTGATATTGAGTTGGATAAAATTCAAACAAAATTAGAAATCTCAGAAGATTTTAAGTTGGAAGGCTATTTAGCTTGGGTGAGTACAACGGCAAAGACACCCAATTATATTGACGACCCTTCAAAAGTGCCGTATGAACCATTGAACGAGAATCAATTAATAGAGAAGGGAGCTTCAAAAGTATTTCTTGGAATATTAAAGGTTAAAACGTCCGGAATATTAGGCAAGTTCGATGTATTTACAAAAGTAGGTTCGAAAAATGGAGTGCCATTTTCGGTATTTGGTATGACTAGCGACCAAGCACTACCCCTTGGCCCTGGAACACTAGAAGAACCTGAATTAGTTATTGCAAGCAATTCCGATATTGATAATAGAATTGATACTATAGTTACAAATAGCTTAGGAGGTACTTTAGAAGGTCTTAGACCAGTTTCGGATTCTCTAAACGACAGGGTTAAATGGTTGAATAAATTCCAATACTCAAGTAAAACTAAAACTACTCTTTTTGCATCTGGTAAATTAACATATCCGAATATAGCCGAAACCCAATCTAAAAATTACTCGGGTGTTCTACTTTCTTCATCAGGTATTTTTCGTGTAGAGGCTTGGGTCAATATTTTTGGTATTAAAGAAGTTCAATTGATCTTTGCAATTGATACTAGAAATAAACGTTTTACGGTTGGTTTTCAACTGCCGGCTTTACCTTATCCCAACGAAAAAAATCCGGAAGTGGTTATAAGACCGGGGCAAGTAATTCTAGGAGCTAGCTATGATAAACCAGATTATTTTTTACTGGCGATGGGCTGGCCTCCCAAAAAAGCAAATGATCCTCTAGACAGACATTGGCATAAATTAAGCGAGGCAGAATGGAAAAATGCTAAATGGCCAGCGCCAAACGTTATTGGTGCTGGAGTAAAATACGAAATTGATTTAAAAAGTGACTCATTCGTTTTTGGTCTTGCATTGAAAGCAGGTTGGAAAAAAGACATCAGTTTCGGTATTGGAAAAGCCGGTTATGATATCAACTTTGGCGGACTACTTGAAGTAAAGTACAACTTTAAGAAAAACCAATTTATTCCTACCAATAAAAACTTAAACAATTCAAGGTTCTTGGGCTCTGTATTAGGCGAAATAAACTTAACTATTAATTCGGCTAATACACCATTTTTTGAGAAAGACCTTTCTTTATATGAGGATTACCTGGAAATAAAGAAAAGTTTAAATTCTCTGACAATGCAATCTATTGAGATCAAGGGGGAAGCTTTTGTAAACCTAACAGGCTATGCTAAAATTATGATTTTCGGAATCACATTAGCCGGAGTAAAAGCAGATGGGAATGCGAGAATGCGAGTTTTTGGCAATACCGAAAGAGGAATCACTGATATATCAGGTTCGTTTGGACTTAGTTATTGTGTCAAAATAGGAAGTAAAACGAAATGTAAATCTTCAACTGTAAATGTGGTCATCGTTAGAAAAAGCAAAAAAAGAAACTATTCAAACTATCAACTACTCTCAAATAATTATTAAATATGAATTTTAAATTAGATTGTATAGGTGCGCTTAAGCAAAAAACTGATAATTCATATTATGAGTTTATAGTCAGATGGTTTATCGATGAATTAGACATTGCTAATAAGGAATTAGGAGATAAAGCGTTTTTACCAAGTCCAGAGGGTAAATTCAAAGTATTAATTAGGACGAGTAAGTCAAATCAATATATTGATGCCAAAGGACAGGTCAAGGAAATCAAAATTTCTAACCATTGGGATCTTGATGATTTACCGGAAGTCCGACCTTTAAATTACTTGATGCTTTCTCCACCTAGCATAGATGGAGAAATGAAAAAACCAGATAAACCTATTGATACGGCTCGCAAGGATGCAAGCTCTGGTGTCGGGATATTCCATGTGTTAACCGACTCTTGTGTTAGTAGTTACGCTAAAAAAATGATCGGATTAACGAATAAGAGAATTACCAATATTACACGAAAGAAAGGTAGACAGTTTATTGATATAGATACCGAAGAATATGCTAAGAAGTGGATTCACTTCATAATAAAATCCAACATACAGCCTAGAAATTGGCAGGCCATATTTATAAAATCATTGAGTGAACTAGAAAAGATCTCCTCTAACAAGGAGTTTACAACTGCAGAAATCCCTGATCTTTTTTGCTTCGATATAGACGAATCATTAAAAAATGATAATGCCAAAGATCATAATGCAAAAAACTTGGTGATTGAAAATGCTTGGAAAAATGTTTCAAGAATACACGGAATTATATCTGACCCTGATTATTCCGAGCAATGCGAAAAAGAAAAAGAAGAACGAGAGAACCTAAAAAGAAATTTAGCACTTCTTAGCGCACATAGCGTATCGGTTATTGATTACTGGTGCGATCCGTTAAATAGTAACGGAATTAGGCATCCTCGAATAGAAGAAGATTGCGGTAAGGAGTACCCATTGTCTCATGCTTTAGGTCTTGGATGCTCTATTGGGAATATTGCAAAGACCACTTTAGAAAATTGGAAGCAATTAGGTGACAATGTTCGAATTTCTGTTAAATATATTCCACCAAGAAACAGTAAATTACTCAAATCAGATGTTTATGATTGGAAGTCTCATCATGATCTAGAATTATTGAACATTATACCAGAGCTAACATCTCTTGAATATATTATTACCAAAGAGGGTGCGAATAGTATTAAAAATACTCTAGAAACTAGTAAAAGCTGTCCCCCAGATCCTCCAATGAGTAGCCAAATAGACTATAATTTATACTATTCAGAGATACAATCAGAGCAATCATTAGTAGGTTCTTTATCCAATAATATAGAGAATATGGACATGAGAACTGGAAACGGCAGAGTAAGTATCCAAACTGTTGCACCCGAAGAAAAAACTTTCTATGTTTTTGAGGGTAGAAAGATGAGAGAAGAAAAGTCAACCGTAATAACTGGTATAAATATTTATGGCATATGGGAAAGTAGTGGTCTCATTCTTGACCAAAAACCAAATTTAGAAGACTTAAAGCCTTGGTTAATTACTCGAAGGTATTCTTTCCATCAAGAAATTCAACCCTTTTTTGAGTTAGAGTCTACCTTAAAACAATTAAATCAGAACCCACCTATACAACCCTGTTTTCAAACAACTAATGAGTTTTCTGATCACGAAAAAATTGAAGATGTTACAGTGGCTGGAATTGTAAAGAATGCTACAATCAAAAATTTTCATAAAGAAGGAGTTTATTCCTTCTCTTTTAATATAAGAAACGGTTTTGATAACTTATTTGATAAAGATTTATTAAAAACTTGGGATGATTACAAAAAAAACGATAATGACGGAAACAAAAGTTACAAACCAGATTGGACTCCACACATGTTTAAAGATGGAAGTCAAAATGATGAGAGACCTGAGCGGTATCGTTTTTGGGCTACTTCAATTGATTTATTCGGTCAGGAAAGTGAGCCGATTCCAATTAAGAATGTCGAGACGGATAAAGAAACGGAATCATTCGATTTTAGTTTTAAAAATAGATACTCCCTGAAACAACCGAAACCTTTCATTGTAAATGGTGAAAAGCAGGAATATAATGTGCATGTAAACTATCAAAGTAAAAACCTATCCATTGCTTGGAAGAGTCCTGAAAAAAATATTATAGGCGATTCAGTAAAAGAGATTTCGAATGATGAAACAGGTCTTGAAAATAAAGGAATCGACTCTGCAAGGTTACAAGCGAATGTATTGATTTTAAGAAAAGAAATAGAAGATGACGAGTTTAAAGAAGGTAAGCCTAGTAAGATAGACTCGATCGTAGATTCGTTACCAGACGAGTTTAAAAACGAAAAATGGAAGATTGGGCTTGAAGAGCTCTTTCAGCATAATGATAAATGGGTTGTAGCTAAATTTTTTAACGGATTTGAGAATAAAAGCGACAGCAGTGATAGTTGGGGTATTGATATTAAACCTTATGAATGTAATGAAGTATCTTTGGGTTTCGACTACATAGTGCTTGCAGGCTTTGTCGTAAAAGAGTCGTATCAAAATTTTTGGGTCAGAAATTATGATGAAAGAAAGCTCATTTATTCATGTCAGGAAAAAGGCACTATTGGTATGGAGTCCAATGTTTCATACGTTGAAGAGAAAAACATTGAAGAAACGCCATGTATTGGAAATGTAGCTCTCTCAAATATGGTAACGATTTATGATACAAATTACCCAAAACACTTTTCAGAAATTGAAGCTGAAGAGCCTTTTATCCATACAAAGCCAATACTAGGTGTTGCAGAATTAAACAGAGATGTTATCCTCTCAAATATATTGAAGATTCCTAGTGAAGTTAGTGAGACGACCATAAGGGATGGTAATGGAACTCAGAAGGTGCAAACAGTAAATTTCGCATCATCAGAAGAAGAACGTAAGAATGGCTTGCTATATACTTCTAACCAGCTACAAATGATAAAAGCAGTTTATAAACGTTCAAGTGTCAGCTCTGGAATTAAACCAGCGGACCAAATACTAAAACGAGAATTAACGGCTCTAAATACACAATTATATGCTCTCAAGAAAGATGCTGAGAATGAGGATAATGATGTGTTTTATTATACTAAATATGGGGTGACCTTTGAAAGGGAGCAATTGAATGAAGACGAACAATCAAAAAAACAAAACTTCACTGGTGTTAGTGAAAACCTTGTGAATAGTAGTTTAATTGGATTTAGGGGGTTCAAGAAGTTCAATGTTAAATACAAAGGAAAAATTCACAATGATTTAAACAACAAGAAGGAAGCAGAAGCTAAAAGCTACAAAGTATTTCAATCAAGAATAAAACTTACACAAAATGCGAACATTTCAGCTTTTCTTTACTCTGAATCTTTTGAAAAAGGAGGGGGAAACATTTTCAACAATGTAATAATTGCAACTAGTGACAGTAATACGGATGCAAGCTTAAAAGATATTAGTGAGTTTGTTAGCCCTACTGTAGTTATTGTAAAGGATGAAAACTCTAATTTATATGTTTCACTAATCAAAACCTTCGATCAAGAATCTAAAAAACTAGAAATAACCGTCCCTCTTTATAAAGATTCAATATTTGGTGAGCCCAAACAACTATTATTTATTCATTCTGAAGAAATATACTCAAATCAGATATCTCTAAATAATCAGAAGCAATTTGAAGAAGAACTACATTGTCCAGTTGGAGGCGGCGCTAGAGAATTATTTATTTGGTGTTTTGTAACCTATTCCGCAATTGGAAAAAAATCAAAAGAAGTTTACACCAGTCACCAAGAATTTAGTCCATCAATCCTTCCAAGAGTTCCTAATAGGTATTCAGTTTCAGGAATTGACACTGAAGATGAAAAAGACATTTTTTTAAGTGCAAATAATGATTATCAGCAAAAATGGCTACCTATAAACCTTCGTAAAGTAGATAATAATTTTCTCAAATTATCCCCTAGAATTTATGTAAGATGGGATACGCCAGTTGAATCTGACAATCAAACATATTTAAGCATTGATAGAGAGAATAGGGTAATTGAACCAAAGCAATCATTTTTCATCAGCAAATCAGCTGCAAATTGGAATCTAGCTTCAAAAATTGAAAAATTTGACGACAAAAAGGGTAGTGATGATAAAGGCTTTGATATACTAGCCATGGATTGGCTAAATAGCAAAAAGGAACCTTCACTTTATGGATGGCTTTTCGAATCTGAAAAAATAACCCATCCTGAATCTGAAGACAATTTAAGTAGATTTATATTCCCCAATTATGGGCTATTAGAGCAGGAAGAAAAAATGCACTTGAATTTATCAAAAGGGATTAAAGGGGATAAAACCTTTGTGGACTATTTCTATGGAGCTGAGCTAAAATTCGCAATGGACTGCTTACGCGAATATAGATATAGATTACGTTCCTACATAGATATTGATCCAGGGAATCAATTTGACCTCGGTGAAAATAAATACTTATACTCTAGAGAAACAAAATGGTCAGAATATGTTCGTCCCACATTTCCTAAAATATGTATTAATACTAGTGATTATCTGCAGTATATGGATGAATTACATCCAAAAATAGAATTCTCATTCTCGCTAACAGAAGATAAATTTAATCCGTTGCTTAAGGAAAAAAATGTTGAGCCTGAGACTATTTATTTTAGAATTAAACTTAGTAGACAAGTTCAGTCATCCATTAAATATAGCGAGAAAGGAGGGAGACTGAAGACATGGAAATATATTGATAAGTATTTAGACATACCTTTTTTAAAAAAGAACGAAGTTGACAATACTATAACGGACTCCTTTATTCGTGGAAAAGATGAAATAGATTATAAGATAGAAATAGCGGTTATCCTAAAGGATAATTCTGGAAATGTGAAAAATACTTTAAGGAAAAACAAAATTTTCAACAAAAAAGTTAGAGTTAGCCCAATAAAGAACGGTAAGGAGGTTAAACAAAAGGTGAAGGTTATCATTCAATAGTAAAAATGAACATAACAATGGCTATAGTTAATACCGGGAGCGGTGCTTAGTCCCAAAGTTTAGCGCTTTTAACTAAGTTCGCCAAATCTTTTGATTTGGCTTTATAAATGAAAAGATAAAATAAAATAAAAATTTTTGGATAAGTGCTCAATCGAAAATTTAATACTTATAATTCCCGTACTAACCATAGTGTGTCAATATGAAAGGGTTTCTAAAAGGGATGTTTTAATTGTGATACCTGATATGAAATACTTAATTAAAGATCTCTAATGTTTGATAGACGATTAATTTAGAAAGTTAGCAAGGTACTGTTGCATAAAGCAAAATAAAACTATTAGCATCAAAAAACACATTTAGCGAAAAATAAACTTTCTTTTTCTAGTTGGGTTTTCTAAACGATCTTTTTGTGATACTGCCATGAAAATTGACCAGATTTAATATTATTGTTAAATTGAAAATAATCTTTTGAATTGAAATATCTATATTCGAATATGCAATTACCACTAGAACCAAACATTTCAATTTCCAAACTCACTTCAGTCTTTAAAAGTACTAGTGCTACTTATAAGTTTTATTGGTTTTGGGCTATATTAGAATCTATAGAAGAAGGCAATACCGAAATCAATAAAAAAGAGATTTTTGCTAGAATGCTCACCCTGTCTTGGTATACCGTGAATTATTTCCATGTCTCTTTTGGTAAACAGGATCAAATTCAAGATGCTGTTCGAAAAATAAAAGACATAGAAAACCTTAATGTTGATTCTAAGAAAAGTGTTATTCTTGAAAAACTTTTGATGTCGAATAATAGTGATACAAATTCTACATTAAACCATTTTGATAAAAATGTACCTCATAAATTTTTAAGCCCATGGTTAGGAACAGGATCTAAATCTGAAGTATATAATAAATCAATAGACACCAAGTTTAATGCTCCATATGTTCTCCTAAAAGATTCTATTATAATTTCAGATAATTGGCTCGAATATTTTAAGGTTAATAGTGGTATTCTTAAATCATTCTGTTATTGGAATCTAACTTTGTTTTTACAGGTTAGAAACCCGAATGTTCCAGACATCCCTAATAAAATACAAAGACCAATTATTAGAGGTGGTTTAAATAATCACAAAAAGTTATTTTGGGATTTAATTTTGAATGAATTGGGTCACATTAACTGTATTTACACTGGAGAAAAGTTGGTTGTTGGAGGTTATATTATTGAACATTTTATTCCACATCAATTTGTTGCACATGATCTTATGTGGAACTTAATACCTGCAGAGTCTAGTTTTAATTTGAGTAAGAGCGATAAGCTTCCTGATTTTAACACCTATTTTGATGATTTCTATGATCTTCAGGAAGAGGGATACAAGATCATAAAGGCACTTAGGCCTAAGAATAAATTTTTACAAGATTACTTGCCTATATTTCCTAATCAAGAGTTTAATAAATTAAAATACGAACAACTTATTAAACCTATGCTCACCATCGCTAATAACAATGGTTTTCAATACATGAACTCATGAAAAATTTTTTAGATATTCCAGAATCGGCAATTATTTTCAAGAACGAATATTTCTTTATCATTAGAGACTCGTACCCTGTGTCTCCTGGACATCTTTTAATCATTTCTAATGAGCTTAAACTAGATTACTTTGCTCTTTCTCCTGACGAAAAAAACAATCTATCTAGTGTTTTAGAAATTGCAAAAGGAA
Organism: Formosa sejongensis; assembly: GCF_033447105.1. Classification (NCBI taxonomy): domain Bacteria; kingdom Pseudomonadati; phylum Bacteroidota; class Flavobacteriia; order Flavobacteriales; family Flavobacteriaceae; genus Formosa; species Formosa sejongensis. The sequence goes on along the minus strand of NZ_JAWQUN010000006.1, from coordinate 143,890 downwards.
TTATTGAAAAGGAATTCTCTCCTGATGGGTATAATATCGGAATGAACTGTGGAGAAACAGCAGGTCAAACGATATTTCATTTTCATTGTCACCTTATTCCTAGATATCAAGGGGATATAGGAAATCCTAGAGGAGGAGTTAGAGGGGTGATTACTAGTAAGATGAAGTATTAATGAATAGTCAAAATTTGAATACTACTCCGTTGTTTGTTTCTCAATTTTTGCCTTTTGAATTTAGCTAGTTTATCAATGTAATATTGTTTGAAATGGATTTATAATTGAATTCGAACAACGTGATTATGTTCTAAAAAATAAAAGTTTCCGAAAAACAACCTACCCTTCTTACCCTTTTTAAACAAGAATATATAATTCTATGTTTATATAATTGTAGAATTATATAAATACAACTAAGATTATTAACTAATCTGAACTTTTCGTTTAAGCCATTTTATATAGTCCAGTTGGCTTTTTTCATACCATTCGCTTGAAATTAAATATCTAGAATCTTTATAATTATGTGGTTTTGCATAGTATCTAGTGTACTCGCTAATTATTCTGTTTTCTTTTATTGATTTTTTTTCATCGACTAACCTTAATACAGGGTAGTTTAAATCTAAAGTCATTTTACTATAATCTGATTGTGTAAGTTTAACAACTTCTAGTTCTGATATTAATTCTAATTCCAATATCTCTGGTAAGGTAGCTCTTACTAATAGGCCTATTTTAATTTTAGTTAACTCGGAAACTGTAGAGTCGATTATTTTTGATAATTCTATTTTACTCATGTTGTTATTCTTATAAAGATATAAATCTGAAAGATTTTTAAAGTTAAAAAAACGAAAGAATTTATATTTCGGTTTTTTCTCTAATAAATTAATTATTTGATAATCTTAATATGATAATTATTATTTAGATATAAAGAATAGGTCCAGTTTACGGAAAACCGTAAAAAAGTTTAATCTAAAACCAATATATTTATTATTGAAATTGTGTTTATCATTTGAAATAACTTGAATAAACGTATGTTTTATTTGTATATAACTAGTTACCCAAAATTTAAAAAAAACCGAGATAGAATAATAATATGAGCCAACTTCAAGAATCACAAAAGCAACTAAAAGAAATATCTGTTGCAGAAATTAAAGAAATATTAAAAACGAATTATCCAACAGAATTTTCTAAAATGATAATTGATGAAACAACCCCAATTCAAAGGGTTGATTATTATCACTCAAAATTAGATTATATAAAAGCAGACAGAAAATTAAACTTGATTCAGTTCCCTTTATTTGATAATATAAAAGATGATTTTAAATTTTTTGAAGGTGGAGTTCCTAAATTCGGTAATCAAACAATAGTAGAACACGAGAATTATTTATCGGAATTTGCAAATAAAAAAGGAGCAACTGTAATTGAGAACAATGTGGAAGAAGGATTGAGTTTTAAAACCTTTCCTTTTGATACGTCTGACAATGAGATTTCGTTTAATCAAAGAAAATACTTCTTACCAAAAGACACTTTTCAAGAAACTTGCACTAAATGTAGCGGAAACAAATACATAACTTGTACACGTTCAGAATGTGGAGGAAAACACGAATGGAAATGCAATAAGTGTGTAGGAAAAGGAGAAACTACTTGTACGAAATGTAACGGCCATAAATACAACAAATGTTATTCTTGTAGTGGAACAGGAAAAAAAACCAAAACAGAATACAGAGATGGAAAATCTTATCAAAAAACTGAAAAGTGTGGAAGTTGTAGTGGAAGAGGTGAAAAACCTTGTGGAAGTTGTGGCACAACAGGAAAAGTAAGATGTCACAATTGTGAAGGAAGCGGACAAATAGTTTGTTCTTCTTGTTATTCTGACAAAACAAGATATGGAACTATTGATTGCCCTAAGTGTTATACAGCAGGTAAATCTGCTCAAATATTTTATTTAGATACAAATATTGATAATCTACAAGAAAGTAAAATACTTAAACTGGGAGAAGGATTTGATGTTGAAACAAATATCATCAAAAACCACGTAAATGAAGAATTATCTTATAATTTATTATACAAGAACATTAATGGTTCAATAACTGATAATGAAGATGAAATCAGTAGTAAAATTTTACCAACGTATAAAACGGACTTAAACCTTTCTAAAACTAATCATCCATTATTACTAAGTGCGAAAATATTATACCAAATAATTCCTTGCATAAGTATTTCATATAAGCATATGCTTACAAATGATATTCATACAATAAATATTGTTGATATTTGGAGCAATCCAGAATTGATATTTCTTTCGGATGCGGAATTAACTAAAACTAATATAAAAAGCGTAGGAAAATCAGCAGGTAAACTATTTTCAAAAATATTTAAAACAAAAGGTCACAAACTAAAAGAAGATAGAAAAATCGAAATAAAGTTGATGATTTATTTAGCAAAATCTGACGGGAAAATAGAAGAAGAGGAAAAGATATTTTTAGCGAGTGAAATATCCAATCTTGAAGATTTTACTAATTCGGAAAAGAACTTATTTTTTGACTTAATGAATGCTGAATTTTTACCTGAATTGACAAAAGAAGATGTTACATTCAATGATGCAAAAAGAGGGAAAGAAGTTATTATAATGTTAGAAGAAATGGCATTAGTAGATGGCGAATTTGAACCATCAGAAAAGGAACTTATAGAGAAAATAAAATCTTTACTTTAATTATGCCTTTTTCAATTGATGCAGGAACTTATACTCTTAAAATAAAAAATAGAGCAAAAGACAATACTATTTTAGGTAATTCAACTCAATTTATTATTCCTATTTATCAAAGACCTTATTCTTGGTCAGAAAAACAAATACGAAAATTCATTGCAGATATTTTTGTTTCCTTTTGGGGTTACAATAAAGATAATTCTTCTGAACCAATGTTTATTGGAACTATGCAATTATCTAAAAAAGATGATAATGGCGAGCAGAATATTATTGATGGCCAGCAAAGGATTACAACCTTTCTGATTCTATTAAAAGTATTATCAATTCGCAATCCTAATTCAAGTAAATTGAATGATTTTGATTTCAATTGGTTAGTAACCAAAGTAAATAATGGTAAACAACAAGAAGACCTAAAAGTGTTAATGAAATCAACTTTTTTGAGCATTGAAAGCAATAACAATCTCAACAAGTATTTTAATAACGCGCTACTAATTAATCAAATAATAACAGAACAAGTAAAACAAGAAACTGAAAATGACCCAGTTTTTAGTTTAACTGATTTTTTAGAGCATTTATATTCTAAAATTTATTTTGTAGTCATTGAAACACAAGCAAGTTTATCGAAAACATTGAAAATATTTGATGCAATAAATACAACAGGTCTTGATTTAGATGCAGGAGATATTTTTAAAATTAGAATGTATGAATATTTAACTAAAAAAGGGGAAAGTGATGAAGTTTTTAATCAAATAAGTGCATTATATGAAAAAATTGATGCAAAAAATAAATTAGCAAATAGACACGTAACAGACATTAGTAGTATACTACATATTTATCAATTTCATTTAATTGCAAAATATAAACTACCAACAACACTTTATTTTGTTGGTACAGACAGATTTTTTGACAGACTATTTGAAACCCTATTTAATATAAATAAGTGGGAACATTTTAGAAACAATGTTGAAGATGGTAAACTACAATTAAAATTAGAAGAGATAGATAGTTTGATTGACATTAGATTTGAGTGGGATAATAAATGGCGTTCAGGTGATTACGGAAGTGCTGAAAACGCTTCAATGTTAAGACTTTGGTGGTGGTCAAGATATGGTCGTTTTTGGAATCTAATTTTTGTTTTTCTTCACAAACATAAAGATGACGAAAACAGATATGAAAAACTCTATGCGTTTTCAAAGAGACTAACTAAACTTTACCTTTTATATAGTGTTTATTTTCAAAAGTCCGTTAATGAAATAAACTCTAAGTTTAGTAGTAAATTAGTTAGTAAAATCGTAAATGAAGATTACGAAAATGTAATGTTGTTTATAGAAAATAAGTTCACGTCACAAAATGAATATTGGCGAACAAGGTTTAGAAACACTATTTCTGGTAACATTCTTTATAGTTCTAAAGTTAAAAACATACTTTGTCGTTTATCTGCAATGCTTGAAGAAAACTATAATACTTTAGATTTTAAAGAAATTAGAGATATTAGAGCGAAACTTTTTGATAATCCGATTGACATTGAGCATATTCAGTCTTATAATGATGAAAACAAAGTTGAAAGACCAAAAATTAAATCAGAATGGGGAGAAACATTAAATTCAATCGGGAATTTAGTTGTCTTAGAACAGAAAATAAACCGTTCAATAAATAATTGTGAAAGCGAAAAATTAAATGGCTATAAAAAAAGTCAATTTGAGATTGTTAAAACTTCATTAGTTTCTGATTATGACAATTGGGATTTAATAAAATGTGAATTGAGAAAAGAAAAGGAAGTAGAGAAAATATTCAACTATATCTTTGAAAATGAATAATAAAAGTGGGTAACAATGTATAAAAATAATAAGGGTTTAGTGCCAAACCGAAAGTTAGTGCTTATTTACAAAGTCCGCCAAATTTACAATTTGACGGTTAAATAAAAAAAAGGTAACAGTGAAATTGTGAATTTGGCTAAGTGCTAAATCGAAAAGTTAGTGGTTTTTAATCCCTTACTATTCAAGAACTGTGTTAAAAACCTAATAAAATAGAGTTAATTTTTAAACAATATTTTCCTTTTACATTTCTATTGAAACATAGAAATATACTGAAGTTGTCACCTCTAAATTTGGACTATCTTACCAAAACATTTCTATAATTTTCATCATACCATAAATGAGACTTTGCTATGGAAAAAGCCTGTTTTAATAGCTTATTACAAACAGCTATTAATGCTAGTTTTTTACTCTTTCCCTTTGCGACTATTCTATCATAGAGCTCTCGACAAGCTTTATTATGTTTACTTGCAGAAAAACTACATATAAACAAGATCTTTCTTAATCGTCTATTTCCCATTTTACTTATTCTAGGCCTAGATCTTACACTACTACCAGACTCTCTAATAATAGGTGTTAAACCTGCAAATGAACAAAGCTCGGAAGCTGTGTTAAATCGCTCAAAACCATCTGTCAAAACAATCAACAAGGCACTAGCTTTTGCACCTAATCCCGGTATACTTTTAATACGACTATGTAAATCCTGATATTCCTCTTTTACTAATTTCAAAACTGTTACTTCAAGTGTTGCTATTTCTTTCTTGTAATAATTTAAACTTCGCTTTAGAGAACGTATTGCCCTAGGAACTGGGCTACCTTGGGCTTCTTCAGAGTGTAATTTATTTTTAAGAACGATAATTTCTTTTGTATATAAATTACTTAAACTTAATAGATGAGAACATTCTATTTGACTTTTCGTCTGTCCTGTCCACAAGCCTGGAGTATTCATAAGTGCATATTCATAAATCATTTTAGAATCACTCTTGTCTGTCTTGATTTTTGAAAGCTTCATTTGAATAAAACGCTTGATTGACAAAGGGTTTTCAACACTAACTTTTATGTTGTGTTCTACCAAATAATACGCTAATTGTAAATGATAAACACCTGTAGATTCCATAACACAATGAGTATTATAACTCATAAGTTTTATAAACTTTTTAAAGCCTGAAGTATTATTATTGAACTGATGAAACAAACCATCACTTCCCATTACATCAAAAACATCTTTACTAATGTCAATTCCAAAATAATTCGTATTTTCATTCATATGTAATATATTTTTGAAAGAACGTATCTACGGTATTTTCTACAACTTAAAAACGAGATCCTTAGTCTCCTAGAACTGTACGAAATAATGGTAGAAAAGAGAGAGGATTCTCAAGAAAAACGAGATCAAGTCTCAATATACAAAATAACCTTAATTCTCTCTTTTTGTTCTTTCTGATTGGATACTTAATTTATAACTTATATTTAATAAGGCTAACTTAAGTTATACTAACCGTTAGCAACAAGCAAGAAAAAAAACACAATAATCATATTTAAATGACAAATCAAGAAACTAAAATCTTTACCGATAATATTTTTAATCTAATAAAAAAATCTGAAAATATTGAAGACTTAATTTCAATAGAAGAGAATGAGTTTGAAGATAAATTTAAAATGGATATTACTAGTTATCCAAAAATAGAATTTGAAATAACACCGACAGAAATTGATGCTCTTATCTCAAATGATTTTCTGGATTGCGATTTTAATTTTCGGGCGGATGTGTCTTCAAAAATTACAGATCCTCTCACCAAACTGTTGTATTCACTTGCATGGAAAAACGGTGATTTGAAAAAACTAAAGCATATAGCAAAAGGAATTAGTGAAATTGAATCGAATGAAGACAATCAGGAAAAAGCTTTAGTTTTCTATCAGTTTGGGAAATACTTAACAAAAACAGATGGACAACCAATAATTGATCAACACGTAATAAGAGCATTCTCAATCTCAAAATTAAATGATTCTGCTTTGATTGAAAAATTCAGAAAACTTAGTATTATAACTAAAAAAGAGAAAGAAAATATTAGTAACTATATAAAATGGTTAAAGTCAGACGAATTGTCGGACAAATTGAAATCTAAAAAAAATTATTCTTATCACATAGATAGAATATTATTCGCTACTGGAAGAAAAACTAAATTTAAATAGTAGTAATGCCAGTTGCCAACAAAGAACTGTGATAAAAATTCTTACTCCTATATAAGAAAAAGATATAATTGTATGATTATATAAATAATTAACTAAATAAAAAATTGTATTCAAGTAGATTTATGTGATTGATAGTGATATTAATAGTGTTCTAGAAAAAGTAAAACTCATTAAATTTGACACTATCCTAAAAAGTGTGTAAGTTCAAAATTTCAGGGTTAGGTTATTTATAACTTAATCCTGTTTTCAAATATAGCTAAAAATTGATTTAGAATAACTCCCCAATTCCGGATTGGCATGGTCCATTTTTTAGTGCTTTCTCTGAGGGCTAAGAAAACTGATTTCATAACAGCTTCATCTGTTGGGAACGAGAGTTTATTTTTAGTGTATTTCCTTATTTTTCCGTTTAGGTTTTCTATAAGATTTGTGGTGTAAATAATGGTTCTTATTTCAATAGGAAAATCAAAGAATACCGTTAGCTCATCCCAATTATTTTCCCAACTTTTAATGGCGTAAGAATATTTAGAATCCCATTTAGTTTTGAAGTCATTTAAAGCTGCTTTAGCTGCTTCTTTTGTAGGAGCAGTATAGATTTGCTTCATGTCACGAGTAAACTCTTTTTTGTCCTTCCAGACCACGTAACGACACGAATTTCTTATTTGATGTACAACACAGATTTGGGTTGTTGAATTCGGGAAAATGGTTTTAATAGTATCCGTAAATCCATTTAAATTATCTGTAGCTGTGATAAGTATATCTTGAGTTCCTCGGGCTTTAATATCAGTTAAAACACTCATCCAAAAGGCTGAAGATTCATTTTTACCTAGCCATAATCCTAGTACTTCTTTTTTACCATCAGTTCTCAGACCTACTGCAATATAAATAGTCTTGTTTATGACTTTAGAGTTTTCTCTAACTTTAAATACGATGCCATCCATCCAAACAATTAGGTAAGTGGCCTCCAAAGGCCTGTTCCGCCAAGCAATAACATCTTCGGTTATCTTATCTGTAATTCTTGAAATAGTAGATGTAGAGATATTAAAATCGTAGAGCTCTCGTATTTGTTCTTCAATATCACTGTTACTCATGCCTTTGGCATAAAGGGATATAATAATGTTTTCAATACCTTCTGTTGTGCTTTCTCTTTTCTTTACAATTAAAGGGTTAAAAGAACTATCCCGATCTCGAGGAACTTGGATCTCTGTTTCTCCTAAAACTGATTTTAATTTCTTTTTAGTGTAGCCATTACGAAGGTTAGTTGCTTTACTTTTTTGATGCTTATCGTAGTCTAAATGAGCATCTAGTTCTCCTTCTAGTAGCTTCTCAATTCCACGCTTGTGAAGCTGTTCTAAAAAGGATGTCAGCTCTGGAGCGTTCTTGAATTGTTTTAAAAAGTCTTCGTTTAATAAATCTTCTGGTTTCATAAGTGTGTAAAAGTTAAAATTAATGAATAAAAAAATCTCAGATTAATTTTTAACCTGAGATTTTAAAACTTACACAGTTTATGAGATACTGCCTTAAATTTGTTGATCACACACTTACCTTCCTTGGTAATCTGAATGAGAACAGAAACAGAGAGACTTTATGGAAGCATAGAATTATTAAAATCTCTAAAATATGAATAAGTAAACAAAAGAATAACTTGCCTTGTTGCTGTAAAGCATCTTTTAGTCGTCTTTAATGAGTTAAAATTAAATTGTCTTAGTCTGTTTTGTGGGGTGTGTAATATTGCAAGTAGTCATTTAAATTTAAAGTTTTCTGGTTTTAATTCTTATAATATTTGCCATACCCGTTACTGAATAACAATCTACCATACTCGATTAAAACTCTATTTTAAATTCAAGACTTTGCTACTATAATACTTAGAAACTTAATGCTTTTTTTAGTATTCATTTTGCTTTTCGAAGTTTAATATCTAAAAATCATACACAAAAGGAATGGTTTTTGATTTAGCGGCCTATACACCATAACGATTTAAAAATCGAACTCTAATAATTAATAGAATTGTAATTAAAAAGGTTGCAGCTCGTTTCAACTTTTTTATCACTTGATTAAGTGCTTGACTCGATCTAATTCTATAAATTTTATTGAAAGTAGTTCAAAAATTGAAGCGGTAACACTATACAAAAGATATAAAAATGAAAACGATTTTAACCACAGTTATTTACTTCATAATTATAATTACAGGATTTGCACAAAACGATTTAGGATCAAACGAACATATGGTGTTTAAAGGCGTGCCTATTGATGGCACCTTAAGTGAATATGTTTCTAAATTGGAAAAAAAAGGCTTGAATAATCTTCAGACAGAAAATGGAGTAGCCTTATTAAATGGTGATGTTGCGGGGTACAACGATTGTTATTTAGTAGTCTCAACTATTAGCCAAAAAGATTTAGTATACGTATTAGTAGTTATGTTTCCTGTAAAAGACACGTGGTCTACGCTGTCGTATACCTATAGTGATTTAAAAGAGAAGCTTACCGGAAAATATGGGGAGCCCTCTGAAGTTACTGAAGAGTTTAATTCTAATTTTGAGCCAGACAGTGATGCTGATAAATTGTATGAAGTAAGAAATAATAACTGCATATATCACACAATATTTCATTCTGAAAATGGTGGAATTGATTTATCTATTAATTATGATAGGGATAGCGGTTATTTTGTTAAATTAGTTTATGTCGACCTAAAAAATACCGAAATCATAAATGAAATAAATAATAATGACCTTTAGTAATAAAGCTTAGTCTATAACTTTCGTTTTAAGTGATTACTTTTGCACTTCTCAATTACTCTGTTAAAATTTATTACTTATTTTAGATCTAATCAAAGTTTGTTGCTCTTTTGTTAGCTTTTGATTTTCCTTCGAAAAATCCTCGTATACATACATGCAATTTTCAACATTAACGTTAAAGGACTATGAACTCTATTCAATAAATTACTTAGTAATGAGAAACAATCTTCAAAAGAGAACATCTGAATTCATTAATAAAGCAAAAAAAGTACATGGCGATAAGTTTGATTATTCCAAAGTAGATTATATACGCAGTCATACGAAAATTTGTATTTTGTGTCCAGAACATGGAGAATTTTATCAGAAACCAACGAATCATCTTTCAGGGAATGGATGTAAAAAATGTGCTTATCAATACAGCCATGGGAAATATAGACTTACATCTTTAGAAACATTTCTTTCACAAGCTAAGGAAGTCCATAGTGACAAATATGATTATTCTAATGTAAAATGGGAAAATACTAGTACTAAAATTGCTATTATATGCCCTATTCATGGGGAGTTTATGCAGGTGCCTCAAAATCATATCAGACTAAAATGTGGATGCAGAAAGTGTGGTAGAGAAATAGCTAAATCTAAGATAAACAAATACAATACTAAATATTTTATAAAAGAAGCTAAAAAAGTTCATGGCAATAAATTTGATTATTCTAACACAGAGTGTTTTAATGCTACCGATAAATTAGAGATTAATTGTCTTATTCATGGAAAATTTGAACAAATCGCAGTCCAACATTTAAAAGGTAGTGGCTGTCCTAAATGTCATTTTGACCAAATGGCACAAGACAGAGCTATGGGGAAAGAACTTTTTATTAATAAAGCAAAAGAGCTGTTTGGTGATAAGTTTAATTACTCAAAAGTTAAATACCTAAATGGACAGAAGAATGTTTGCATCATTTGTCCCGAACATGGGGAGTTTGAAGTTTCACCAAATAATCACTTATCTAAGAAAAGTGGTTGTCCAATTTGCAATGAATCTAAATTAGAACGAGAACTTGCATTCATTTTAGACGAACAAAATATAATATACGAAAGACAGAAAAGGTTCAAATGGTTAGGTAGACAATCATTAGACTTTTATCTTTCAGAATACAACATAGCAATTGAATGTCAAGGAATTCAACATTTTAAACCAGTTGATTTTGGTGGAAAAGGTGAGGAGTCTGCCAATCAACTATTTGAACAGACAAAAAAAAGAGACAATAGAAAGCTTAAAAAATGTTTATCCAAAAATATGGTAATGATTTATGTTGTAGACAATGAAAAATATCTTGAAAAAAGGTATCATTTTGATATTGTAGAACCCCTTTCTGAGAATGTTAGTTATAAAATTATCCATTTGGATAATTTTGAAAATTATATAAACTACTTACTTGGTATATCTGAATTTTTCGAGATTAGAGAACAGAATAATCAAGTTCAACTATCTTTGTTTGATGATTAAAAACCTAATTTTAAGTTTTCATAACTAAAGGTTTTTCTGAAGTAGGAGTAAGGGTACAAACAAAGCATTATTATACAAAATATAAAACACAACTATGTGCTTCCACACCGCAACCACACACAAAACTAAAAAGCTAGAAAAGCACCATGGAATTAAATTAAGCAGTGAAGAAGTGCGTTCTATTTTCGATAAACCACAGTACCATCTAAATGGATTTGCACACCCAAATATGCTTGTTATCCCACAACAGAAACCTGAAGTGATAGCTCCTGGTGTTTGGGGAATAGTGCCTAGTAATAAACCACCCAACCAAATAAAACCTTATTATAAGGAAGCTGTAAAATATGGAAGTGGACTAAATGCACGAGCTGAAAAATTATTCGATCACTTTATTTATAGAAATGCAATCTACGAGCAGCGTTGTATTATACCAGTAACAGGTTTTTTTGAACCACACGAATATGAGAAAAAGAAGTATCCGTTTTTTATTCAAAATTCTAATCAAGAACCGTTGTCGTTAGCTGGAATTTATACTATTATAGATACTTATGTTACGTTTTCTATAATAACTAAAGAAGCATCTCCTTTATTTGCTAAAATTCATAATCTTAAAAAACGTCAACCTTTAATTCTAGATACAGAACAATCTAAAGAATGGTTGTCTCCAAACTTAACCGATACAAATATCAAGAACCTTGTTCAGGTAAATTACCCAAAGGAACAATTACAGGCTTATACCGTTTGTAAAGATTTGTTTAGTCCTAAAGTAGATAGTAATGTTTGTACTATTTTGGACAAGGTGGATTATAATATTATGTTGAATTTCTAAGTAAAACTATATAATTCTAGATTTATATAAATGTAGAATTATGTAAACAAAGGCATGATTATTACTTCATTTAATACGACATATACTTACGAGCGCAATAATTTTTTGAGCCTCGTTTGACAGGCCTGTGTATAACTTCGTTTCGATTTTTCGTTTAGGATGGAAGCCTCAATAAGTGTAGTATACTGCACTTATTGAGTTCTGTTTTGTTTTTGAGTGGCTGATTGTTAGAGATAGTACGTTATAGTGCACTTATAGTGTTTTTTATTTAAGTTAATGAAATGAAACAAGTAAAGAGGAGAACTTAGAAGCTTAGGGAACTTACTGAGGTTTATGAGATACTGCCATAATCTAACATTCAATCTCTAGTAAATTCAAAATATCTGTACCTATGTTCTTATTTAAAGTGTCGTTATCCATAACCTTAATAAAACCTAATTTACATTGATTTTCTTCGGTTCTACCTTTATGAAACTTTCCAAAATCTGTCATACAATATTCTGAAGTTGGATATAGCAACATACTTTTATTAGCCTCCCAATACATGTTGTAAGCATACATTTGTTTTAAATCGTTATCTCCTGGTTGCTTTGGATTTATAATTTTCCATTTAGTATCGATTACATATTTTGAAACCGTATTATTTTCCTCTGTTTTTTCTATTACGATATCCGGTTTAATGACCTTGGTGTCCCAAAACGGCTTTCTATTTTGAAATTTAACTTTCATCTTTTCTGTTTGGGTTTTAGCCAACATTCTGTAAACATACTCTTCCCAAAGCATATTCATATCAAACAATAAAGCCAACATGTTTTCACTGCCTCCTTTAATGTCTGGAGAATAATTAAGTAATATCATTTTTGCTATTTTAATAGCTTCCTGATAATCTGTTGTTTTTCTGTTGGCAGTAAGCTTATCAAAATGAGACTTATTTATTTTAATTTCTTTTACCTCTGGGAAACAACTTAATATTCTCTCTATTTTGTCATTAATCGAAATATTGTTAGATGTTTTTTTTAAGACTAATAACGCTTTTAACAATATTTGATTGATTAAATGATTATAATCATAGACTTGATGATTAGTGTAAAACCGTTCTTTATGTACTAAGTTGTGCTGTATGTTCTTTGAAAAATCAAGGCGTCCTTTTAAGGCTAAAACATTACCACTTTGTTTTCTATATTGTTTTATTAGACCTCTGCTTAGAAGCATATTTACTTCATCTAAAAATAAGTCGAAATATAAATCTAATAACGAATGATGACGTTTCTTTAAAGCAGCCTTAGAGACTGAATCTACTTTGATTTTTTTGCACTGAGCCAACATTTTTAATAAAACAGAATGCCACTGACCTCTTTCATTTTGATTTGAAGATTGTCTATCTGCTTTAGGTAGAATTTCAATAGTGACGTTACCAATTTGGATAACTCCAACATAGTTTTTAAATTTTACACCATTTCTAATGGCTTCAAAATAGATGTTTTTATTCGCATCGTTAAATAGCCAAAGTTTATCAATTACTTTTTTACCCAATGCTTCCGTTTTAAAAAATGAAGTATCGGAAGCGACTAGCTTTTCGAACTCAAAAACTTGAATAGGGTTTTGCATTATATAGCGTTAAAGTTCCAAAGTTTATGGCTGTTAATTTTAAATATAGCTTTAGATTTTAAATCTTCAACAATATCATCATCATAATGTTTAAATTGTGAAAAGCCAAATGCTTCATCTTTTCTGTCTACAAAAGAATCTCCTAATACTAATCCTATTTTACCAAAATCGCCAAAAAAGTATTCTTCTAATAAAGGAATCACATTATTTTTAAATACTTTTTTTAAGCTACTTTCAGAATTTACTTTTAAGAAATAAGAATGTCCAATTTTATGATCTTTATCTATAAGCTTTTCTATGCGATTGTTAATTGTACGAAGTAAAATTTCTAGATCAATCGTTTTACCATCTTTTAACGCTACAACACCATCTACCTTTCCAGATTTACCTGCTATTTTAAGTAAATTTGGTTGCGGTGGCGTTTCTTCAAAAACAAAACGTCTTCTTAAAGCAGTATCTAAGGCTTCAATGCTTCTGTCTGCTGTATTCATCGTTCCTATAATAAAAAGGTTAGGAGGTATCCCAAATTTAGTTTTACTATAGGGTAGTTGTACCATCAAAGCTTCATCTTCGCCTAAACGTTTGTCATTTTCTATTAAAGTAATAAGCTCTCCGAAAATTTGAGAGACATTTCCTCTGTTAATTTCGTCAATGATTAATACATGATTTTTAGGAGTTTTAATATCTTCTTTACTTTTAGAAAATGTTTGTATTAAATAATCAACCTTAATATCATCGTTGTTAAATTGATATATAGACTGTTGAGAAATGTTTTTATCTACAAATAAACTAGGATTAGCGTCTAAATTGGTAGCTAACCATTTTACTTTTCTAAAATGACGATAAGGAATATCACTGTCTTCTATGTATTCGTACTCACCCGTGATTACTCCAATAGCATCAATACAATGATTTCCTAAAGAAATTAAAACAATATCTCCAATATTCATTTTTTGAAATATAAACATTGCTTGTATGTGATATTTTGAGTCTTCAACTAAATAAGAAAATTCATGCTTAAACTTATTTCTATAAGTATCCCAATTTTTAATGTTGTTATATTCAGAATAATTTTCTTCTTTTCCCCAACCTAAGGATATGTAGTTATTGTTAATACACCAATCATGTACGTCTTTTCTATTTTTACCACCAATACTCATTTTAAAATAATTTTTATTTTTAAAATCTGTAATATTGGTTTCTGATGTGATTTTACCTTTTAAACCTTTTGCTTTGTCTGCTAGTTGTTTAAAAATACCATCTTCTACTTCATAAGTGATTTTTTTACCTTCTGTCGTTTTAGGTTTTATACCTTCTACAAAGTCTTCATAACTCATAGATTGATGAAAGGTTGTAAATACAATTTGATTTGAATCTACAAGCCTTTTGTATTCTTCTTTAATTATAGAGCGTTCTTGTTCTAAGTTAAACCTAGGGTTTGCAATGGCAACAGCTTTAGATATTGTTGCATAAGTTTTTCCTGTTCCTGGAGGGCCGTAAAGAATTTGGTTTGTCGGAGTGGTATCAATCATCATATGTAATTCTACTTTAGCTTCAATAATTTCTGTTCCTTGAGTTAGCAAATTTGGGTGCCTATCTACGAATAGTAAAAAATCTTGTGTTAACCAATTTATATCTAATGGTGATAATACCGCTTTATGTAATTCCTTACTAACAAAGCTAGCAACCTCTTCATCTTCTAATAAAACATTGCATATTTCTTGCATCGGTTTTTGCATAGCAATAACAAAATCGATTTTACTACTCTTTAGTTCTATTGAAAATACTTCCCTAATAATATCAGCAAATGAAGTTCTGCTCGCTGGGAAAATAGCATTAGGAACAAAAACAGACATCCAACAAGATAAAATGGGATAACTCATATTACGTTTGGAGTAGTCTATGTCTTCTAATTTTACACCACTGTTAAATGCTCTAAAAATTTCAATATCCTCAATCCCGATATATTTACTAAGTTTTTCTCGCGCACCTTGTCTAATAAATTGGACACCTTTAGCATCGGTATAATTCTCTTCTTGGGAAGCCAAACATACTTCTAAAATTTCTTCATTGGTTTGTTCTTCAAAAACAACTCTTTTATTTAGCCAATTTCCCCATTCAAATTTGTACAATTCTACATATAGCCAATTATCATTTAATACAGCGCTTTTATATTTTTGTATTAAATCATTTAATTTTGTATTACTACTAAGGTTTTTAGGATTAAGTAAAGCCATAAATTCTGTTTCCGTAGCACTGAAATTAGTACCCAGATTTCCTGCTTTAAATTCTGAAAACACAGGGTTTTCTTTTATGTCATTCCATAAAATAGGATCATCTGCCAAATACTTTGTAATTTTAATCTTTACACGATCTGTGGCTGTCGAATTAGTTGGATTGACATAATATTGTTTTTCATATTTTTCTTCTTCAAAAACAAAAACGTCAGATATTACCTCTGCCAAAGCATAACAGCCTGAATTTTCGCCGGTTAGCCATAAAATAACTTTATCGCCGATAGCTATTTTATCCTTATGTGCTGCTACTTTCCAACTTTTTAAATGAGCAGCTTTTAATGCATTCGTTATATTGTATATCTCTGGGTTTCCTTGAAAAATCCAATAATTAACATTCTTATTTATGTTGCTATACTTCTCAAAACGCTTCTCTAATTTAGTTTGCATATTTGTAAATTCTTGAAGCGTAATAGGGTGTGCATTAAATTCTTGATTATTTAATTTTTCGGTTGTAATGGCTTTATTTACTTCAGGAATAATAATTTCTAAATCTTTTTCAACATCCAGTAACATGGTAGGTAAGGACGTATATTGATTTTGTCTTTGATTGGTTTTTAGCGTAAACATTCTATTGCTTTCTGGACTTACATAAGAAAATCCTAAGGTTGATATTGTAGATGTATGTAGTGCTTTTAAAAAACTTAAAACCGATTTATTTTGTGTATTATCTGGTGAGTTTGTTTGAGTAAATTCAAAATTATAGCTGTATAGATTATTTGAAAAACCAAAAATTAAATCAATACAATCGCTTGATGAACCAGGATATGCTACAGGAATAGACCAAAATGTAGTCGCAAAATAATTAGATTTTTTTGTGCCAATAAAATAATCTAGTTCTGCTCCTTTAGAACCTTTCATTCTTAAGGAAAAAGTAAAATTCGGGTCTTTTTCATGCTTCAGCATAAGCCATTCATAAACTTGTTTTTCGTAATCTGTATATGTAATCATAATTGTATTTTCTTATCTCTTAATCAAACCTCCATTTTACAACGCCAAACCAACAACCGTTTATTAATATTTTTTCGTAGTTTATATTAGTGAGTTCTGCTTCATGATTAATAGTTGGTGAACCGTCTAGTAAAAAAGTTGTATGATTTGTGATCGGGTCATTTTGTGGATTATTTTATATTAAACCAAGATCTTTAGCAATATCACTAACTAATTTACTCATTGGTCTTTTATGCAAATCTTTATCTCCAGTATAATTACCAACTAAAGTACGCTTGAATAATTCTGGCTGTATTGAAAGTTTATCAAAATTGTATTTTAATGTTTTTAAATACGATTTATTATAAATCTGACTTTTAATAATTAACTCTTCTATTAAATCTGTCTGGGTTTGATAAATGCCTTCTATATGAAATACATCATTTATAGTTTTTGCAGTTATATTTGAAGGAGTTGGTTCATAAAAAGTAAAACCGATATCTTTCGGGTCTTTAGTGATTAAATATTTAGCTTTAGAGTAAGCTGTTAATTTGAATTTATAATCCGATTTAATTGCTTTAATTCTATTGTTTGTGTACAACTCAAATTCGACAACATTATCACTTTTTATTCTGTTACAGGAAGAACAAGCAGGGTATAAATTAAATAAACAAATACTTAAAAAAGGATATTCTGATTTAGAATGGTAATGATCAACATCAAATTTTGCCGAATAATCATTAGTAACAGATGATTTTTTTGCGGATATCGTGAGTTGTGAATTACAGTACACACAAGATTTTATACCGATTTCTTTAAAATACATTGGGTAAAAACTACTCCTTAAATTTCTATATCCTAGTGCAGTTAGTATTTTGTCTTTTATTTCTGTTTTACAAAGTGTTACTTTACCTGTTTTACTAGTTTTAGGATAAGTTGGAAGGCTACTAAATTTATCTTTTTCATTATTTATTTTTATTGAGTCCCAAAGTAAAATATCGGGATTGCTATCAAATAATAATATTACTTCTTCTAGGTAAGTTTTGTCTTTTAAATTAGTAGTTTTTTTGTTTAGTTTTTTTAATTTAGTAATTGCTATCTCTCTTTGTTCTTCAATTTCATTAAAGAAATTAAACTGAATAGACCTGACCTTATCTACATGAATAGCTATCATCTTAACTTATTTAAGTTAGCAATTTGCTCATCTATAAAAGCATCCTTAGAGTTTTTATAAGCTAATGTATACAATTCTATTAAACTCATATACAAAATAGGCTCTCCTACAACCTCAATTACCTTTTTACAATACTCTTTGTTGTATTTCTCATTAGGTTTATTTGTTTTTGACAACTTATGTTCAATATCTTTTATTTCCAATTCTACTCGACTTTTATGATTGGCTTCATCAGTTAAATTGACTTGATTTTGTTTTTCAATCTTTAAATTATTAAGATGAGTATAATTTAATGCTTCAATTACATTTTTAATTTCATTCTGAGAAAAAACACCCATAAATCCATCTTTCAAAAAGAAATCATTTGCTAATAAATCATGAATATTTGCACCAAAGGTTAGTTGTTCGTTAATTATTGCTTCTCCTTTTCTTAATTTTAAAATGTTTGATGAAGGAATATCTGATAAGATAAAAGGAGAATGTGTTGAAAACAACATGTTAATTCCTTTAATGTTTGGAATATCTAGAGATTTTATTCCTGTTAAAATATGCTGAATAAATTCTTTTTGATGAGCAGGATGAAAATACAATTCTATTTCATCTAGTATTAAATTAATATATGCGTAATTAATATCTTCTGGAGAGTTATTACTAAACACAGAATTAACATTTATTATATGATATAAAATAGACTGTACTGAATGAATTAACTGCTGTTCTCCTGAACTTAAACCACTAAAAACGGACTTATTCTCTTTAGATTCTATTTCCTCAAGATGTATTTCTATGTTAAAAAGGGAAGGTGGTATTAAATTAATTATTTCAGAAAGTTTGGATGTGTTTATTCTTTTTGATAATTCTTTAATAGGAATGTGAAAATGCTCATTCTCCTTATTCCATTTATAGTTTTCATCTTCAACCAAGGGATTCTTTTTAATATAATTTATTGCTTGATTTAACTTAAAGGTAATGTGACTGTCATCTTTTTTTATTGCTTCGATATAACTTTCTAAGTTGTGTTTTTCATCGGTAGTGAAAGAAGGTTGTTTTTTATTATTACCTGAATTATCCGTTAAAAATACTTTATACTTATCGTAGGTGCGTGCAATTTTAAATAGTTTTTTAATAATATACTTTTCAATTTCTTCTTTAAATTTAATTTCTACATCCCTGTTATCTATTTCAAAGCCTTTATATATTATATCTAATAATTTTGGAGTTTTCTTATTTAATTTTTCAAAAGTCCAAATACCATCTGAACCAATATTGTGATCATAAATATTTTCTATTTTACGTCTATTTAATTTAAAGGTTATTGCTGTAGCAATCTGTTTCTTGCTTAGTTTTAGATGTTCATTTGATTTAGTTTCAATTAGTAAGTTTGATATTAATCTTGATTTAGCTAAACCTTCTTCTCTATTAACATCAATCTGACCTTTAATTCTCATAGGATTAATGACAAGAGGTGTTTGATAACCATCATTTTTATGAAATAAGGCTCTAATCCATTCACCTACATGATTTGTGTTTAAACCATAGAGTGAATAATTAATTGCAATTGAATAAAAAAAGAATTCTAAATCTTTTTTGTTTTTTGTATCATATTTTTTGAAATCTTTAAACTTTGAAAAACTATTGTCTGCTTTTTTAGATTGAGAAGAAAAACAAACATCTAAGTCATCTAGCCGTATACAATAAATTTTATCATTTACTGAATAGTATATATCTAAGTGAACTCCTTCTTCTGTATGCCAACTGCTTAAATCTTCAGGGTTTTTAAGTATTTTATACGCTACTGCTAAATTATGTATACCTAAAAATAGTAATTCTATCAGTGTGCTTTTTCCTGCTCCATTTTCTCCAACTATTGCAGAAATATTAACATGTAACGGATTTTGGTCTTCTCTACAAATGGAATACAAATCAACATCGTTTTCTGGAAAATAAGTAAACGTTTCTGTTTTAGAATCAAATTCATAACTTGAATAAAAAGAATAATAAGTATTCTCTTTAAGCACTTTTAAATAATCTGTTAGTGTTGGATCGTTTTCTATATCAACTCTATCCTTTGTTTTTATTCCTAACAACTTAAATCCACTCATATAACTAGAAAATTTTAAATATTAATTTGGCCAATAATAGAGTCAAACATTGGTCTTAGTACTTCGAAATATGAATCATCTAATAATGGCACAACTTCTTGTGCAAATGCCATTTTTTGAGAATCACTTACTTCCCAAATTTGACCACCTCCAACTTTATTTTTAAGAGTGAATTTACTTTTTGTCTCATCGCAATAAAAAAGATGTTCCATTTCTACTTTAGATTGATAACCAAAAGTTTCTCCAGTAGTTTCATCTGCTATAACTTGGTTCTTTATTTCCTGTATAGGCGGAACAGGAATTAAAAAAGCATAACTATTTTTAGTTTCAACTTTTTTGCAAATTCCTCTGTAAGGGTCTACTTCTAATAATGCTCCATCTATTTTTAAAGAGTTCCAATGGTTATAAGCTTCATCAAAATCAAACAAACCAAAAATAGGTTTTTCACCCATTTCTGATTGAAATTTATCACTACTTAATATTTTTCTCAAATATTCGCAACCAAAACCAAAACAGATATCAAACGGTATATCATAATCATATAAACGACCCCAAGCTTCATATAACACGATTGGATCTGAAAACCCTTCAGTAAATAATATTGGTTTATCTTGACTATGCGTGTGCATAATGCTTAATATTTGTTTATCGTAATTGACTTTAAATAGTTGACTTGACAACTGATTTACTGCAAAATCCTTACCTACTTTATGACATTTCAAGTCATTATCATGAAATCTAAACAAGTTGACTCTTTTTTCTAAATCACCAACCAATGTTACTGCACTATGACTACTCATTAAAACATGATTAGTTTTAGCAGATGCATCACTAATCTCATTTACTTGACTTAAAAATTTATGTTGCCATTCTGGATGCAAAAAAGAGTCTGGTTCATCTAATAAGGTAATACAGTTTTTATCTTTGAATAATTCTGTAAGCGCGTAGATATAAATGGATTGAAATTGACCATCACTAAATTGGTCTATGTTTATTTTTTTTCCTGAATTTAAAGTAATATCAATTTTGATATCATTTAAATAACCAATAGTTTTTAAATTATCAAAAGCAATAAATAACTCGAGAGGGGAATAACCTTGGAAAGATTCTTGAAACTTGCTAAAGGATTTATATAGTATGTATTCATCCTCATTAATTTTTCCTTGATTTCTTGGTCGTCCTTGATAATCAAAGCTATTTACTGACCAAGCCTTATTTAAAAGCGTTTTAAAATATCCTTCTGGTGACCAAAAACGTTTATCATTATCAAACTCATCAAATTTAAATATGTCTTTTTCTGTGCCTTTTAGACTTTCTTTAATCTGAGCATAGTCAGGTCTTTTGAAATCTAATCCTATTTCATTTCCTATGGTTACAATACCTAATTTATCTTTTATAAATAACTTTGCTTTATTAGTATCATCTTGCAATAAGATCACACTAAGTAGTAATGATTTATATTTATTATCAATACCTGTAAAACGTCTAGTAACTTCGCTTAATAAGTTCTTTTTTTTTCTATTATTGTTTAATAGTTTTTTATGGTTTTCATTTGATGACTTTAATAAACTGCCAATGGTTTTATTATGACCTGAATAATACACTAAAATATTCTCAGGTAGCTTTGTTTTATCAGGAGTAATTTCTTCATCCTCTTTGTTTATCCATTTTACATCTTTCCATTCTAGATAAATGGTTTCTTCTTCTATTTCATAAGTAATCGAATAGTTAAAAGGTATTGTATAACTTTCTTCTGATAAATGTTTAAAAATCTCTAAAATTGATTCAAAGAAATTAGATTTACCTGTTCCATTTTTACCTACAAATACTTCTAAAAAATTATCTCCCTCAAATGATACTTTAAAATCTTTTAAATTTTTATAAGTTCCTTTTATGTGAATTTCCTTTAACCTCATAATTAATTTACATTATTAGGTTCAAAAACCTCACGCAAAACACTCTGCATTAACTGCTCACTATGTTCTTGGCTTTGTTGTACTTCTTGCTCTAAGGCATCACATAAACCCATTGAAACATTTACTTTTTCTACAATGGCTTTTTGTTCTTCTAATGGTGGAAGTGGAAATAAGAAATTTTTAACTATTGTTCCTGAAACTTCCTTAAAAGTTGTACCAGAAGCATTTTCATTAGTATCTTTAACAATGGAATTTAAGTATATATAAATATATTCATTCATCTCCATAAAGTATGGCACAGAAGATTTAAATCCTTGATTAGTAGAAAAATCCTTCAATCCGATTGCTGTATGACCTATTGGTGCTCGACTAGAAAACATTACCGAACCTTTTGGCATAAGTTGTGCAGAACTTTTTTTAAGGCCAAGTTCAGTAATATCTCTTCTTCCATTTTTTACATATTTCAATTTACTTTTTCCTAAATCGGCTGGTGTGAACCAAGAAATTCCTTCTTCACAGAAATATTCAGGATTACTTGATTTGGGAGTTCCTCCTCCGACAATTAGTGATATGATTCCTAATTTACTCCAAACCCAACCTTCAGGTAATTCATAAGGGATTTCCTCTTTGGTAATTGGTGGTAAAACTTTTTCCTTTTTTATTTTTTTGTCTTTGATGAGTTGTGTTTTCTCTTCTTGTATGCGTTTCAAGAGTTGACTTGCATCTTCTGTATCTGGGTTATTTACTCTCCAATCTGCTGTTAGTTTTCCTTGTACTGCTTCTAGAAGTATAGCTTGTCTTAGATTAATGATATTATTCTTCTGAGATTCAATTTCAAAATCTATTGAGGCTTGACCTATTTTAAAGGTTAAAATTTTATCTGACAATTTTTTTTGTTCATTAGTATCTGGTAAAAGAATTTTTTGATTGAAGAATTTATCCTTTTGTAATCTAATTCTTTGTGTTGTACCATCACTTCCTTTTCTGCAAATTTCATCGAACCACGACATTGTTGTTAATTCTAAAAAAAGTTGTTTTAAAATAATGTTTTCATCTATTTCAAAATACCAAAAATCATTTGTAACAATAGCTCCTTCAAGCTCTTTGGGTACTATTCCAAAAGCTCCATTTCTTGCATCAATACCAGAAAGAATAAAATCTCCTTCTTTTACTTGAAACATTTTAGACTTGATATCAGAACCTTTCTTACTTCCTCTTAAAACGACTCCTTTATGATTCATTTTAATTGTAACTAAATTGTAATATTGGTTAGGTTCCAATTCAATTGGTCGTTTTATTCTTTTAAGAAATTTACCTATTAAATATTCTTTAGCCATTTATTTCAAAAGTGTTTCTAATTCAGTAATAATTTCATTTGAAATTTTAAATGACTTCTTCAAATTCTTTATAGTTTCAGCAGACGTAAAAATAACTTCTTCTGTTTTTGATACAGGATTCTTGATATCTAAATTATAGTTTCTTTTTTTTATTTCATCAATAGAAACTTTCCAAGCATTTTTAGAAAATTTTTCATCTTCACGATTATTCCACCATTCTTTTTCTAAATCAAATTCTTTAATATGAATCGGGTTAGTTTTATTATAACTTTTTACGCCATCAGGATAAGGATGTTCAAAATACCAAACATTTTGGGTTGGAGTTCCTTTTTCAAAAAACAACAAGTTGGTTTTTATACTTGTATACGGGCTAAATACACCATTTGGTAAACGTACAATGGTATGCAGGTTACATTTTTCTAACAACTCTTCTTTTAGGCGTGTTTTCATCCCTTCGCCAAACAGCGTACCATCTGGTAATACAATAGCACAACGTCCTTTATTCTTTAAGAGTTTAATAATTAAGGCTAAAAATAAATCGGCTGTTTCTTTGGTTCTAAATTTAGCAGGAAAGTTGGTTTCTGTACCATCTTCTTCTACGCCACCAAAAGGCGGATTAGACAATATAATATCTAACTTGTCCTTAGTGCCCCAATTGTCATAACGTTTGCTTAGTAAATTATCTCTGCGTACTGCTGGCAAATCAAAACCATGTAACATTAAATTGGTAGTACACAGTAAATGTGGTAATGGTTTTTTCTCTATACCACGTATCGATTTTTGCAATACGTCTCTTTCGGTATAATCTTTTACTTGGTTTCTAACATGGTCAATGGTACAAGTTAAAAAACCACCTGTACCACAAGCAGGATCTAATACGCTCTCGCCCAATTGCGGATTTATCATATCTACCATAAACTGCGTTACGGCTCTTGGTGTGTAATACTCTCCAGAAGACCCTGCAGATTGTAGGTCTTTTAATATGGTTTCGTAAATATCGTTAAACACGTGACTTTCGGTAGAGTTGTTAAAATCTATCTGGTTAATCACGTTTATGACTTGACGGAAGAGTGTTCCGTTTTTCATAAAGTTATAAGTATCATCGAATACCGAACGAATAATTTTTGCTTGCGGACTTATTGTAATATCTAATTCCTTTAGAGCAGGAAACAGTTCGTTTTCGATAAACTCCATTAAAGCATCTCCAGTTAAACCTTCATCGTCTGCAGCCCAATTTTGCCATTTTAAGTGTTCTGGAATAGGCGATTCGTAACCGTCTATCGTAATTTCCCATTCTTCTTCTTTGTCGGCAAATATTTTTATAAAAAGCATCCACACCATTTGGGAGATCCGTTGTGCATCTCCATCTACTCCTGTGTCTTTACGCATTATATCGCGTATGCCTTTTATATTTGTTGTAATGTTACTCATTTATTTCTCTTGATTTTTTTATTTGATGTAAGTTGACGAAATCCAAAATGTCATCACTTTCATCGTATATTTCTATAGGCTCGTCTCCATCAATATTTGGAGTGGGCATCCCTAAAACAACTGCTTTATTATCAATATTTAAATGTAATGCAATCTCTACCGTAACTCTAGTCGTTATATCTTTATTTAAGGTTGGAATTTTGGCCTCATATTTTTTAGAAAGTAAAGAAACGCTTGTCAATGTACCATTGTAAATTTCAATTAAATCCTCTTCTACTTGAGTACATTTCTCGACACACATAATCATATAGTCTACCATGTAATCTACTTTGAAAATCAATTGAAGACTTATTAAATTAGTTTTTAAATACATATAATTACCTGTACGATTAATCTTTATTGACAGATTAGAGTGTAAAATAGATTTTAATAATTCACACATTTCTTCTGATAAAAATGCAACTTTAAACTGTGGTTCACCATCATCTAGAACATTATCAATGTCATCGGAAACATCAATAGGTTTTGCGAAAATGTGATTAATATTATTTACACAGACGCCTTTCGCTAAATAATCATAATTGTCAAGATAGATTATTTTATAACCCTCTGATTCACCAATTAACTCTAGTTCTTTATCTAATGGGGTTCTTGGTTTCATTTAAGCTATATTATATATTTCGATTTCTAAATCTTTAACGGCTTGGTCAAAATCTTTTTTCTTTCCAAACGCTCTTACCAATTCAACAGGAGAGCCCATTTCGTTTAATGGACGTACTTTTAATACAGAACCTTGTTCTATGGACACAATCCCTTCTTGTTCATATTTATCTAGCAAGCTGTTTAATACCTTCTGTGCTGTTTCACTGTACTTTGTAAAGTAATTGCGTTTACGGACGTTATTTGCGCGTTCTTGTCGTGTTAAAGGTGGCTGATCGAATGCAATGTGACAAATTAAATCGAAATCGTCTAAATCTAATCCAACATCCTCACGCAAGGCTTCTAATAAAACACCTTGATCTGCCAATTCCTTGATTAACTCTTCTTTCTTTTCGGAATCGTTCCATCTTTGAATAAAATCATCAAGTGAAGCAAATTCCTTTTCTATATTTTTTTTAGAATAATCTTTTAAGGATTCCGTAATAAGTTTACCGTCCTTCCCATAATACTGAACCCGCTCGTTAACAACCGAAACAGGGATCTGATTCACGTAGTATTTTCGTATCACTTCGTCGTCACCATCAATACTTATATCTGGCCGAGTCGGTCCAAAATCTTCAGGAGATTCTGGATCTTCATTTTCTGGCTGATTAGGATCTGCTTCGTCTGGAGGTGTAACAGGTTCATCTGGTTGTGGTTCGTAAATCTGAACAGGGTCACCATCAAAATCAGGTCTAGCAAACATATTTGTAGCCTTTCTAAAATCCATAATCGTAAAAAAGACTTTCCCTTCTGCTTCCCTTATTCGTGTTCCTCGTCCTATAATCTGTTTAAATTCGGTTACAGACTGAATATTAGATTCTAGCACGATTAATTTCACCATTTTCGTATCTATACCCGTGGTTAACATTTTAGAGGTTGTAGCAATAACAGGAAAGCGTTCTTCTACGTCTGTAAAGTTATCGAGCTCTTGCTTGCCAACTTCGTCATCACCCGTAATTTTTACGCAGTAATTCCAATGCTTTGCAACTAGGTCTGCATTTTCATTTATTAATGCTTGTCGCATTCTGTTAGCGTGATCTATATCTACACAAAACACAATGGTTTTTGCGAAACGATCGGTAGCTTTTAAATATTCTGTAATTTTTTTAGCCACCAATGCTGTACGCTCGTCAATCGCCAACGTTCTATCGTAATCTTTTAGGTTGTAAATACGGTCTTCAATTTCGTTCCCGTATTTATCTAACATCCCTGCAGTAGGTCTCCAACCTTCATCTACATTGGTTGTAATTCTTACCACTTTGTATGGGGCTAAAAAGCCATCATCAATCCCTTGTTTTAAAGAATATGTATATACAGCTTCTCCAAAATATTCCATATTAGAAACATCTTTAGTTTCTTTAGGTGTTGCTGTAAGTCCAATTTGTGTTGCTGAAGAAAAATAATCTAAAACTTCACGCCAAGCTGAAGCTTCGGAAGCCGATCCTCTATGGCACTCGTCTATAACAACCAAGTCAAAAAAGTCAGGACTAAATTCTTTGTATGCGTTTTTATCTTCGTCCGTACTGGTTAAACCCTGATACAAGGCGAAGTATATTTGATACGATTTATCAATCTTTCGGTTTTTAATAATATGCATGATATCATTCCCAAAAGGAGAAAAATCGCCATTTTTTGTCTGCGTTAATAAAGCATTTCTATCGGCTAGAAATAAGATACGTTTCTTAATTCCTGTTTTCCATAACCGCCAAATAATATTAAAAGCCGTATAGGTTTTTCCTGTACCTGTAGCCATGACCAGGATAATTCTGTCTTGATCCTTTGCAATAGCCTCTAAAGTTCTATTAACTGCGTTTTGCTGATAATACCTTGGCTTCATTCCACTATCATCTACATAGTAGTCTTTCTCGACTATTTCCTTTGCCTTTGGCGTTTCAAGCTTATTATGTTTAAGATATTTCTCCCAAAGTTCATCTGGAGAAGGAAAGTTGTCTAATGTTAGTTCTTTTTCTAAGGCACCAGTAGTATCCGTTTTATCATGAAAAACGAAAGAATCCCCATTTGAAGTAAAAATAAAAGGAATTTGTAATATTTCTGAATATTCTAAAGCTTGTTGCATTCCAGAACCTACAGGCTTTTTGTTATCCTTGGCTTCAATGATTGCAATAGGAACATTAGGTTTATGATATAAGATATAATCTGCACGTTTACTTTTACCACGCGTATACATTTTCCCTTGAACAATAATACGACCATCTGTAAAAGAAACTTCTTCTCGCACCTGTGTTCTCATGTTCCAACCTGCCTTTTGTATAGCAGGATTAATGAACTTGGAACATATATCTCTTTCTGTTAATGACTTCTTATCCATAAATCATTAAAAATACTAAATACCCCTGATATATATTTACGGAAATCCATAATTGTATAAATATATAATTATAGAAGATTTAAAGGAAGGTAGATAACACATAAAACACCCACGATATGAGTTTAGAAAAAAGTCCATATCTTGGGTGTTTTTCCTTTTTAAAAATCAGTTGATTTTTTTTTTATTCAACGCGAAATAATCAACTGATTTTTGAAATGCGCCTTAGCGGCAGGCGTCACGTATAGTGCTAGTGAAAATATAACATTTTAATTAAAAGTCAAACTCACTAGAATCAAAAAAAATATTGAATTTTTTTTTGATATAGAAAACCTAGGGGAGGGGTAAGATGAATTATTCTGAAGAGAATGAGTTATTGAATTTTGTAATTATATATCTATATAATAATAGATTTATATAAATATAGAAGTCTTAGTTTTTACTAAAATAGTCATTAACGTAGTCAAATGGGATTTTTTCTTGCTCAAGGCGCAAGTTGTCGGCTTTTATATAATTATATAGTTCTTTTTCTTCATGCGTTAAGTGAAGTAAGGTTGTGATGTTTGAAGCTGTACCTTTTTCATTTTCGTAGTACTTATTAAATGTGAATTTGTCCATGAAAATGCTTTTTGTTTGTGGGAAGTAGCCTCTAAATTGTGATAGAATTTCAAAACCTTGTGCGTCTAGATCTCCCCAGTAAAGTAACGTTTTATCTTTAAACCAAGATACGTTCTTTAAATTGGAAACGCTAAAGCCACTGCCGAAAATGGTTATGGTTTTGTCCATCTCAGGTAGCGTTAAGGCGGTGTAAAACGTTGTTTTGTTTTCTAAAACTATTACCCTTTCAATTGGTAAGTTGAGTTTTTTAAATTGGTTTATAGGAGTTGCTATGTCTTCAAGACCATAGAAGAAACGCTCACTAATTGTTTTGTCTAGTATTTTAAATCGAATTTGTGGCTCCGCATATTTTAAATTAAATCTTTTTTCAAATAGTTTTTCATCAACTTTAATATGATCTGAAATTATAAAATCAAGTAAATCTTTAATTATACTTTGGTTGTTTTCAATAAATTTAGTGTGTATACTAATGGGTAATTCTCTTATGTATAAGTTTGGTTTAGGGGTATGTTTGAAATAGCTGCAAACTCTTAGAATGCTGTCCCATTCTGTTTGATTTTGAATTACTTTTAGCGGATTTTTTAATATCCACGGTTCCAGTTCTGGAAACGCTTCTTTTATTTTAGTAGTACTTTCAACGAATAAGGCTTCTTCTTTTTCTTTACCAAGAAATTTTAAATAATCGTATTTAGTTTCAAAATAGATTGAAGTAGGTAAATCTTGAGTTCCTAAATGTTTCGTTTTAATCTGTTGAAAATCTAAAGTATAGCCAAATCCTTTTTTCTCTTTAGATAAGCTGTTTATTAGTAGTATTTCTTTTTCGAATTCTTGTAACGAATCTTTTTGATATTTTTTATCACCACGAATAATAAGCTTTTCAAAGGGCTTATTTAATACTAGTGTTTGTAAAACAGAAGTATATTTTCTACTGGCTTTAATTTTTATTTCTTTAGGTGTAATCATGGGGTTACATAATTTGCTTTTTCTTCCTTAAATTGCTCAATCGGCATATCGTACAACCAGGAATGTCGTTGTTCTTTTCGCTCTACAAAATGTACAAAGGATATATCATTTTCTACGATATGAATATTATCACTTGGCGTTACAACTAGGAGTTGCAAATGTAATTGTTTACATAGGGTTACTAAATAGCGTGCTTTTTCTTCATCTTGTGCCTTAAAGGCTTCATCAATGGCAATGAAACGAAAAGAGTTGCTATGAAGACCATCTTTTGTTAGACCAAATTGATAGGCTATTGCAGACCCCAAAATGGTATAGGTAAGTTGGGCCTTCTCTCCTCCTGATAGTTGCCCCATATTTTCGTAAGTTTTAAACTTCTGATTATTCTCTTTAAAAAATTCTTCTGCCTTGTAACTAAACCAAGAACGAACATCCATTACTTTTTTACGCCATTCTTCTTTATCTAACTTTGAAATTAAAGGTTCGATGTTATTATGAAAATGATATTTTCTACCATCTAAGGATGCGTTAATCTCTCGAATGTTTGGAATTGCAGCTTCTAGTAATTTTCTAAATTCTTTTACTTCTTCATTGATTTTAGGAGGGGCAACCAATTGTATATATGTGTTCGGTTTACTCTTGAAATCAATGCCTCGTAATGAATCGTTTAAATGTTTAATGTTGTCTTTAATAGAATCCGACCAGTTTTCAAAATACATTCTGAAATCTCCTACCTTATTGGTAATGGTTTCTTGTAAGTAATCGTTGAATTGTTTTTCAAATTTAGGTAGGTTATCCTTTTCTAATCTTTCCAAAAATTTCTGATATTCGCTTGTGAACTCTAAATTTGTGGAATCTGGTAAGGGGTTTACATCAGAACGCCAGTCATTGAATTTGTCTGCGATTTTTGGAGAAGGGTTTTTAAACGTATTAATTTTATGACTAATATCTCTTTCATTTTGTTGTCTTTGTTTATTAAGTTCTGATATTTCCTTTGAAATATTATTTTGAAAATCTACACGTCCAGTTTCTAAACCATTAAAATTAATACGTAATAAATCTTCATTTAAGATCTCAAAATCAGACACATCAACTTCGCCAAATTGTTCGATAATATTAATGTTACTATGTACTGTTGTTGTTATGGAGTCAATTGCTGTCTGTTTTTTACCTTTTTCAATTATTTTAACCTCAATTTCTAATTTAGATTGCTTTAAATTGCTCTTAACTTTTTCTAACTGTTTCTGCAATTGCTTTATACGATCATTAGTAGTTTCTAAAGTTACTTTTTCCTCTAGCTTAATTTGAATTTGATTGGCGAAAGCTTGCCAGTTTATGTCGTCGTAATTTTTAAATTGAGAATATAGATTAAGGCAATTGTCCCTATAAGTGCCTAGAACATTTATATCTTTACTTTTATTAGATATATTGACTTTGTTTTCTTTTTGAAGGTTTTGTTGGGTTTTTAATTCGAGAGTTAATGCTTTTATTTTTTCTTTATTATCCCAACCTAAGACATAATTTTCTTTTTTTGTGATATGTGGGCGATCGTCCTTTTCGTGCCTTCCTTTTCGATATTTAATCAGTCCATTTTGGGTGATAGCCATTTCAGAATATTGTTCAAATTCAGATAGACTTTCTAAACAGGTGAAATTAAATTGATTCTCCAAAGAAGCCTCAATCCACTCGTCATATTGAGTTTTAGGTTTTATTTCAATCTTGTTGATTAAAGATTGTTTATTTGTTTTTTTTGTACGGAAGTTATTGAGATATTCTTGGTTCTCGTACTTATCGTAACGAATTCTTCCTCGTAGATTATTGTTGTTTACATATGAATTAACTTCTGAATAATACTTAGAAGGGACTATCAAACGTAAAGCAAAATTGTGAAGGATTTTTTCAATAGAAGATTCCCAAATCGCTTCAGTCTCTTTTACTTTTATGAGTTCACCAATAAATGGTATTTCTTCTCTACTAGCTCCAATATGATCAATTAATTCATCTCTTATTTCCGCCACTCGACCAGTAATATTGTTTTTGTTCCTTTGGAGAGTTTGTATTGTCTTAACTAAATCATCTGTTAGTGATTCTAGTTCATCAGCCTTGTTCTTTAAAGCACGAAGGTTTTCATTCTCATCTTCAATTTTAAGTTCTGTGCTTTGTTTTAACTCATTTGCTTTTTTTCTGTTGGAAAGAAAAGTGTCTTCGTCTGGATTGGTAATTAATTTAACAAACTGACTAATTTTATTATAGTTGTCAAGTTTTCTACTTCTTAAATTTTTATCTTTAGTAAGCTGTATTATTTCTTTTTCTAAGGTTTTTATTTTACTTCCAACTTCATCTTTTTCTATTGAGATAGATATTTCTCTTTCTTCCTTATTTAATTCATCTTCTTTATCTCTAAGGGCTTCTAAATACTTATTAAGCTCTTCTAGCTCAACTTTACTTTTGTTTAATTCTTTTTCTCCTAATTCAATCCCTTTTTTCGCAAACCAATATAAAGCCAAGCTTCTTGATTCTTCTAGGGTTTCAATTTTTGTTTTAATTTCATTTAACGTGTTAGCAATTTCATTTATGGGAATAAGCTGTTTAATTTGTTCCTTAGCCTTTTCAATGTTAGTCTTGGCATCCATTAAGGTTAAAAAGCTTTCCTTTAAGTGTTTGAATTCCGATTCGGAATCACGTTCTTCCAACATATTAGTTTTAATGAATTCATCCAAATCCTCTAAAACTTTTACGCCTACAACTTGATTAAACAAACTTAATGCCTTAACAGACCGCATTCCAAATAAGTTAGACATACGTTCTGCATATGCATTAGGCCCATCAATAAATTCTATTTTCTTTTTAGAACTATTAGAATTATACATTTTATCCAAACGCCTTTTCCATAATCCCTTTCCGTCAAACTCATTAAAATCTGTATCTATAGAAAGAGCTTCATGAGCAATACCAAATTGTCTTCTCATTTCATTGTTTGAAAACCAGCGTACCTGGAAAATGGTAATTAGCTTCTGGTCTTTATTGCTAAAATGGGCAAGAATTACAGAGTATGTGTTTTTATCACGTAGTTTTTGTGTCGATGTTGAGTTTTTTCCTTCTTCTTGGATATTTCCGTAATGGCCAAGAACATAGGTTTCTTCAGTTCGATCACCCTTTTTTTCAACACCAGAAGATTGATTGTAAAATCTATCCTTTTTAGCAGGAACAACTAAAGTAAGTAAAGCATCAATATAAGTACTTTTTCCTGAAGCATTTCCTCCTGTAAGCAAAGAGTTGTTTCCTTGTGGGTTTATACGGAATACTTTCTTATCGAATGTACCCCAATTATAAACTTCCATATATTGGAGTCTAAAACCTGAAGTTTCAGAACTTGTATTAAACAGACTCAACATGTTCTTGTAATTTTGATTTGAAATCCTGTAAAATATCCAGGGTTATTTTTTCTTTGATGATACGGTGTATTTTATATTTTGTCTCCTTATCTTTTTTACTAACTTCGATGAGATAACCTAAATCTGCAGCTTTTCTAATGTAGCTGTCTAAATCTTTTTGAAATTTTAGATTATTATAACCTTCTTGAAGGAATAACTCCAATTCATCTTTTATTTCTAAATCTGTAATAAATTTATCGGTAGCCAATTGAGTTGGGTTACTATCAAATTCTTCTAAACTTTGCCTCAGAACCATAAGTACTATGGATGTTTCGAAACCAATTTGACGTCTTGTAATCAGTCCAAGAGTTTTACCTTCACTATCTTCGAATTGTTTTAAAAAAGCAAATCCATCATCTTTTTTTACAATAAGTTCTAAGCCAATTTGGCTTATATATTCTTGTATTTCATTTTGATAAAGAATAATGTCGTCCCAAACAATAGATTTACGTTCGACAACACCTTTAATCAGTTTTACTATTGCTTTACTATAAGGTTTTATATTCTGTTCTAAATGATTCATTTTGTAAATATGATTTCAGGTATTTTAATTTGTTTTTTATTTTCGGTATCAAATACAATACTTTGATTTTTTTCAAGGTTTATGGTATGCTTAAATTCATTAACTATTCCTATATATCCAAACAATTCAGGCAACCCTTTTTCAAGTCCTCCTTGGTTTTTAATAATTTCTGATAGCGTTGCTTGAGTTTTAGTTTTCAAAATATTTTTTATTCTCTTTCTTAGAACATTCTTATCTATTGTTGATTGAGAAAATAGGTTGCCTAGTTGTTTTGAAGTTGTAATATCTTCGTTTGCAACAATAGGTTTATTGGCATAAACAATCTCTTGTTTTTGTTCAAAAGAAAGTTTTCGTTCAAAGGGCATATTAGTCTCAATATCATCTTCTAGTTCAAATGAGATGTTATACTTTTTTTTATTGAATTCTAGAAGGAGTTTTTTGATATCCTGAATCGTTTTTTTTGTCACTTCAGATTTAGAGCTTTCACTTTCTCGAATTATACGACTCAATTTTTCAGCCATTTTATCATTGGCCTTGTATACTTTTTGCCCGGAACTATGAAGGTTTGTCTTCATCCTTTTAAGGAAAAGGTCGTTTACATGAATAGATTTTTTTTCTAATGTATGATATAGTTCTTTGGTAAGACTTTCCCAGTTGTGTTGTAACTCAGGATTTAAAATAAATGACCAAAATGCGTAAAAACTTTTTCCTTGTTGGCTTTCTTTAATACTATCAAGAGCATTAAAAGTAAACTCAAGGATATCATTTTTGCTTAAACTCTCATCAGCATGTTTTCGGTAAATTTCCTTTGTAATTTCTCTAAAATTATCTTCAACCTCTTTAAAATCAGATAAAAGTTCTTTTGCTGATTGATTTAGTTGGTTGAATCGGGGGACGATTTCAAAATCTTCAAAGATTTTAACATCTTCCCCGATTTTTATACGTTGAATTTGTTGTTCAATCTCTAGTTTCTTTGCTTCTAGGAGTTCAATTCGTTTTGAAGTGTCTTCATTCGTGAATTCAACGAGCTCTTTTAATTGATTTAGGATATTATTAAATTTAGATTCTGTACCAACGAATTCTTCTTTTTTTAAGCCTGATAACCAGTCTAATGTCTTACTGGAATGTGTGGATAACTCAAAAAATATATCTCCTTGATCATCAAAAAAATTAGTTAAAAATCCTTTGTTTGTCCAGTTTGAGATATATTTTTTAGCTTTTTCTTCATAGGTATCTGTGGTAATAATTTCGCTATCTTCATCATTATCTACTTGTTTAAACTCTAAGAAATCTGCCAATTGATTATGGATATTCTCGTCAGATATGGAACCTTGACTATTTGAAAATGTTTGTAAAAGAAACTCAATAATAATATCTCTATTTCTTAGGCGTATCAATTCAATACTAGGAGAATCATTTAGAATAGCTAATATTTTAGAACTTTCATCCATAGTGAATAATTTACTTTAAACTTGGAGTCAGATCAATTGATGTTATTCCAAAGGTTTTATAACCAATTTTTTTTAAAAATTAATAGAACTACTAAAATAAGAAATATTGATCTTCTATAAAACTTTATAGCATTCCTTATTTTGAATTAATTGATGATTTAGGAGATAAAGTAAATAGCTAATTGTCAGTTCTGTTAAATTGCAATATCTCCATCCAGTCCGAGACCGAATCCAAATTGTATAGCTAATTGAAGCGCTTTGCATTTATCGCATAATTTATATGTAGCATTAAGATAATTGTTTAAATGTTCTCTGCTTTCTATTGATGTATCAAAAGATTCAAAGCATAAATCACATTTTTCAATGGTATAAACTAAATCATAGTTTGCTGATAAGAATTTTTTGTATGATTGAGTGCCTTTGTAACGGCTTATAATATCTTTTTCAGAATGAATAAAACCTTCAACTTCATGTTTTCTATTGACAGCATAATATTCTTTGATTAATTCAATTACTTTATGACTTAATTTTTCTCTTATGATTATTTCTTTTTGTTTCATAATTTTAGATGGGTATTTAGAATTTTTGTTTAAATGAAGTTTCTATGATTTTATTTATAGTAATTTTAATGGATTGATTTTCATCCAATGCTTTTTGCTTAATTTTTTTTAAAAGCGATTTAGGTAGATAAAATGAAAATTGAATTTCTTCCTCTTTGGTATTCTTTTTTAATGGTATAATCTTTTGTATCGTTTTAGGTTGAATACTAGATTTTACTTTTGATATTAAATCATTAATGTTTTCTTTTTCCATAATTCTAGATTTAGATTATTATATATTTCTATAGATGTAGAAGTCTATAATTATATAAGTTCGGTTAATATTTCCTTTGTGAGATTATCTATTTGTTTTTGAGCATTTTTATCATTTTTTACACCTTTTACTAAAACAGATCGAGTAAAAGAGACTAAATCGCTAATATGTGTATTTGCAATCTTTACATGATATTCTGCTAAACCAATTAAAATATCTAGTGTTAGCGTGGTGTTGGCTTTTATCATGTTAAAAACCACCAAGGTTTGTGAAGTTTTTTGTTCTTCTTCTATGAGTTCTAAAGTGCCTTTTATGGCTAAAAGATCTAAAATTCCGGCTTTGGTTGGTATAATAATCAAATTTGCCATTTCAATTAATCTCGGTAAATGATTTGATAGGTAAGGAGGTGTATCTATAAAAATGAAGTCATAGTTTAGTTGTTCAATTTGTTTTATTTCCCCTTTGAAAGGAATTATTTCAAAATCTGTTACTATTTCTGATAACTGGCTAAGACTGCCTTGTAAATCGAGATCCAAAACAGCTACCTTGGCATTTTTAGAAATATTTTGAGCAAGATTGAAGGCTAGGGTGCTTTTACCAACGCCTCCCTTTTGATGGCTTACGAGTATTATTTTGGGCATATTCTCTAGTGTTTTTAATGGATTGTTCTTTAAATTCTATTTCTTTTAAAAGTGCTACTTTCTCTTTAGGAGAGCCATTTTTTAAAATGTATTGATTGTTGAATTTTTCTAGCTCGGGGCGTTTGTATTTGAAAAAATCATCAAAACTTCTTTCATTCATGTTAATCCAATTCATTCTATCAAAGCCAACATGGTAGGTGTTGCCACCAATAGTTCGTGTTGTAGACCGTTCTTTAGTTGTTGGTGTTAACTTTAATTTTTGAGTTTTGTCCTTGCGGCTGACAATCAGGTGCACGTGAGTGGTTACTCCTGGCTTAAAGGTTCCTGATTTAGCCGTTTTGTTTAACACTTCTTTATCTGTTCCTTTAAATTTTCTGAAATGTTCAATCTTTCCAAAGTAAACGAGATCATTACCCGTTTTAAGTCCTTTGTCTTCTCTGTTGAAGTTTTTTGCATAATTGGTCATGATGTCCTTAGTATACTCCTTGATTTTGTCATTAAAAAGAGTGTATTCTTTTTGGTTTAATTCCCATACATTTTTAACGTCTTTTTTAGTTGTGATTTTTGAAAGAATGTGGTTTAGTTCTTGTTTGCTAAAATTGATTGTTGGCGCAAAATATTTAGCATCTGTTTTTCCAAGTCTTTTAATATTCTTATCAATACTGGAAATTACCTCGTTAGTGCTAATGTTATCCTTAGAATGTGTAAAAAAGAATTGCTTTCTGTTTTCAATAGCTATTTTTTTTTGGCTATTTATTGCTCTCTGTTGTAAACGATCTAACTCATTGTTTTCTTTCTCCAGATACAAGGCTAGATCAATACAACTTGAAGTGTTTGTTGCTCCTAATGTGCTATGAGGTTTACTTATTGGCATATTATTCAAAAATAGATTTAAGAGCTCCTTTGATTCCAGATTTGTTTTTAGTGTCAATTAGTGTTGCTATTTCTACAAAAGCATCCTGTTGTTTACGTATTTTACTTTGAAGTCTATCTAGTTCACTTTTTACTTTATCTAGTTCTTTTGTTAGGTTTTTTGTTCTTTCACTATCCAATTGATTTATTTTTATTATAGCATCTTTCACCCATTCTAATAAAATGGAAAACTGTTCTTTTTGTTCTGAAGATTGTTGATATACTTCACTTCTTAAAGGTTTTAAAATATCGCGTTCTTGAACTTTTAAAAAAGAAACAATTCGCTTGTCTAAAGCCTTTACCATTGTGGCAGGATTCTCATTGATAGCTTCAACAGGATTGATACCTGTTCTCTTAAAATAGAGGATCATAGATTGTACTAAATCGCCATATGGAACACCAAAGGCCTTAGAAATAATGACTAATTCCTTGTGGTAAAATTCTTTAATTAAGATACTTTTTTTCTTCATTTTATTCTTTTTTACATTGTTAATCAGTTTGTTATGGTGCTGTTTATAATTGAGTTATAATATGTTATATTCGTTGTTGTTAATGTAAGTTCAATGATATCAGTGTTTTAAGCCCCGTAGGGCAAGTTGATAATAGGGGTGAAGAGCAACGAAACCCCTGTTCAACTTGCTTAATTTCTTAACACCAAGCAGTGAGCACCACTCTGTGTTTAAAAAGTAATCTCACTACCATTAAAGTTTGTTAGGTCAATTCTAAAACCGTCTACTATTTCCTTTCAATTCAAGGATATTAAACATTTCATGAATGCGATCAAAAACTCTATTACCGTAACGTGTTTGTAGCTCTTTTAATGTCAAATTTGTAGTTAGGTGTGTTATAATACCTTTTGACTTAAAATTGTTGTATCTTAATTCTAAAATCCGCTCAAAAATATTTTCTT
Source organism: Formosa sejongensis (assembly GCF_033447105.1). Taxonomy (NCBI): domain Bacteria; kingdom Pseudomonadati; phylum Bacteroidota; class Flavobacteriia; order Flavobacteriales; family Flavobacteriaceae; genus Formosa; species Formosa sejongensis. The sequence goes on along the minus strand of NZ_JAWQUN010000006.1, from coordinate 106,039 downwards.
TTCCATAGTTAGACGCATCTTTTTCAGCTCCTAAATCATCAAATAAGTATTTCCCTTTTGAGTAATATTGAATAATATTATCTTTAGTAGTACCTTCAGATCTATTAAATTCACCGACAATTTCTATAGTAGGTTTTATCGGATACCAAATTTGTTTAATATTATATTTCAGGGAAACTATTTGTATTATTTCTAATACAGAAGTTTTTCCAGTACCGTGTGGTCCAATTATTAAAAGCCCTTTTTGTAATTCGCCCTCATACAATTTTTCGAATTCAAGGTCCTTAGAGAAATATTTACAAAAAATATCAAGAAAACGCTTATTCTCATTGTCAACTTGGAATTCTCTATGTCTGTTTTTAAAGTATTTCTTAGCTTCTATGTAAAATATTTTTTTTAATTCAGGTGTTGAAATTTTTGATTCTCCACTTTTTAATTTGTTAGGTGTTTTCAATTCTAAAAGTTTAGATTCCTGAATAATTTCTGATGATGATTTCATAACGGTCCTCTTCTTTTATTTTTACTTTTTCCTTTAATATTAAATGTATTATTATTATCTTGTATTACTATGTTGTCACTTTCCCCACTGTGCGGAACCTGGTTCTGCGAAGTGCGCACGTCCAGATTCTGGCTCTGGGCAATACGTGTTTTCAGGTAGTGCGAAATTTTTAAATACCTTATAGAGCCAGTTTGCTTTTTAATAATTTTTCTTGTTATCATTTTTTTAGTAACAAGTGATTTAATAATGTCCGAAACTCTACTTTTTGAAAGATTAAATAACTCGGCAAAATGGTTGTTTCCTGCAAAGCAGCCTCCTTTTTCTGGATTATCAAGGCTATCAATTTCCGCAATAAAAACTTTTTCCTGAAGAGTTAGTTCTTTGCTTAACCAAATTTCTTTTGTTATCCATATACCTTTAAAATTTCTATGATATCCCATGATTTTTCGTGGTATTTAGAAGGTTAAAAAATAATTTATTAAGGTTTGGTTCCTTTAAATTTGAATAGCAATGTTCTTGAAATAAAAAGCTGATTAAAATAGGGAAGAGGTAGTAATAAATAGAATGTTGAAATCTATTGGTTTTTGAATATGATATGATGTTAATATTTAATATATCCATTTTTAGATAAATTTTTTACCATATATTCGCATACACGGTAGTTAATACTGTTTTTTAGAAAAATATAAAGCATAGAAGTTCTGGAGAAACTACTATGCTTTTCTTTTATATTTAAATTCCTTCAATGATTGATCATCATTGAAAATTTGGTAGTGGTGTATAAGTTTCTTTCTAGGGCCTATTTCTTCCGCCTCTATATAACCTAAGTTTACATAGTTTCGAATAGATTGATAGTCTACGTGAAGTAATTCCGCAGCTTGATGGTAAGTGTAATACTTGTGTGTGAAGTCTTCTTTTGGACTGTTTTTAATTTCAATAACCAGTTTTCGAAGTTCTGTTAGCTGGTCATTGATAATAGTAAAAGGATTGTGTGGATCTCTCATAATTGCAATGTGTTTAATAGTTGTTTACATTGCAATATTATTTATTAAGATATATTGTTTACTCTAATCGCTCTACTGTAGAGTGATTTTTTATTTAATGAGGCATAAGTTTGAATAAAATGTATTGTTTTCTATATCAGGTAAAAGTCTGTTTCTAAAATCACTCCAGTTACTCGACTGTAATTGAGTATTTTTAATTGAAAAATGGGAATTAAATATTTTGAAGATAACATTATTGAATTTTTCCTTTGGCACGTCATAATTATCTTTAAAAAAAATGACTAGAGTTTGATATGCTTGTAGTTCTGTTAAATCATTACCCTTATAATTTAATGTTTTGTTTTTAGAATTGTATTCGGAGGATGTTTCTAAGTCTTCTAATAATTTATTAAATTCATTTTCGATTTTTATACACTTTTCTTCTTTATCTGAAGAAACTCGTTTATTTTTTGATTGACTTTTATCAAAGCTTATTTTCAAGTCAGTAATATTTTTATGTGTGTAGTTTTGATTTGTATCAAGACTCTTAATACTTAATTCGTGTTTTAATACAGTTTTATTTGTTTTAGTACGAGCTATTTCTAGAACAGATACTCTTTTATCTGTATAGTTTTGATTTGTATCAAGATTTTTAATAGCTAATTCGTGTTTTACTTCAATTTTTTCTCTTTTAATACAGGTTTGATTTAAATCTGTTATACTTTTAGAAGTATTCCTTTTATAGGTGTCTAGCTCACTATTATCTAAATGCTGTTTTTTAATACAATCTTCTATCTTTTCATTGTTTTTATCAATTCGTTTTGAAACTGGAATCCATCCTTTTACATTTAAATTGTTTTTATCCGACCAGACTTTGTTTTTATTAAAATAAATAAGGTAACAAGTAAGTGTAATTAGTGCTAATAGAAATACAATATTTAAACTTTCATTTTGAAATGAAAAGCTTGTATATGTTTTGTAAAACAAAATAGGACAGGATACTAAAAATATCGAAACACATAATTTTAAGAATATTACATGTGAGTTGTAATTACGATCATTAACCCATTTCATAATTGTTAAATCATAATTGGGTGAAAAAGAAAGTGCAGTCCTAATTAATATACCATAACTTAATATTGTAAGTAAAGTTTCGAATGTGAGTAATGTTAAAAGTGTATAGGAGGTTATATCCATAATTTTACGTCTTATAAGTTATAATTAATATAAAACTACTACTTTAGCACATAACAACAAAATATTATAACAGTACGGGATTGTCAACGATTTTGTCAACGCGAAACAAAAATCCCCGTAAACACTAGGCTTACGGGGCTTAAAAGTGGAGTCGGAGAGAATCGAACTCTCGTCCAAACAAGTCACCAAAGGGCTTTCTACACGTTTATTCTTTTCTTAGGTTTTCGTTTGTAAGCTGGTTAAAGACAACCCACTTACAACTTATCTTCTTTAGTTTCAAAAACGAGTCAAAGCACCTCACTTTCTATATTGACATTTACGATGCCTCAAAATGGACCGCCGTCAATCAAGGCTTTCCGGAGACATAAAGCTTGTACACCTTGTGTACCTAGGCCAATCCTACTATAGTTCGGATTAAGCAGCTAAAGCGTAGTTATTCTCGCCGTTTAAAAAGTTTGATCTAGCCTTTTACGTGTTTCAAAATCATTACACGACGTGCTTACCGTCCAATAAATCTCGCTGTCAAAACCAGTCGACCCCATTGTAGTAAGTAAATTTGTCACTTCGAGTTATTTCGATTTATGTCGAAATAGTATCGAGAAGTGGGCGTTCCCCTCCGGGTCAGGTCTTCCGCTATCTCTTTTTTATTTTAATAAAAATTAAAAAGGATGGAACTTTAATCCTTAACGCAACTAATTTTAACTTTATACTATAAGAAAAAATTAGAGATGCAAAGCTATTAAAAAATTTGTTTAAACTTGCAATTCCATGTAATTTAGTGCAAAATTTGTGCCAATACATTAAAGTGTCAGAACTCTAAAATCCTCAACTATGAAATTTGCAATTATTAAAGAACGTAAATCCCCACCAGATAGACGTGTAGTGTTTTCTCCGAAAATATTATTGCAAGTCAAACAGCAGTTTAAAGAGGCGAGTTTTAAGGTTGAAAAATCTAAAATAAGAATATTTCCGGACGAAGTTTATAAACTAACAGGGTTTACTTTAGCAAAAGACATTTCAGATTGCGATGTGTTTATAGGTGTAAAAGAGGTTCCAGTAGATTATTTAATACCTAATAAGTCTTATTTTTTCTTCTCACATACTATAAAAAAGCAACCGTATAACAGAAAATTATTACAGGCAGTTTTAGATAAAAATATTACCCTTTACGATCACGAAACAATAATAGATGCTAAAAACAACCGATTAATTGGCTTCGGACTTTACGCTGGGATTGTAGGTGCTTACAATGCTTTTAGGACTTGGGGATTGAAATTTGATACATGGAATTTACCAAAAGCCAATACTTTAGCCGATCAAAAAGCACTGAACTCTAAATTAAATACAATACATGTTCCAAATATAAAAATCCTTTTAACCGGAGGCGGTAAAGTATCACACGGAGCGATTGAAATTTTAGAAGCGCTTAAAATACCGAAAGTGAGTATAAACGATTACTTATCAAAAAGCTTTACTACCCCAGTATATTGTAATATCGATTCGTTAGACTACAATGCACGGAAAGATGGAAAAGTAAAACCTCTTAAAGATTTTTTTAAATTCCCAAAACAGTACGAATCTACTTTTATGCGATTTGCAAAAGAGACAGACATGTTAATTACGGGTCATTTTTATGGTGACGGTGCGCCATTTTTATTTACTAGAGACGATGTCAAAACGGCCGATTTCAATATAAAAGTGGTTGCAGATATTAGTTGTGATATCGATGGACCTGTAGCGACAACCTTGCGTCCTTCTACTATCGAAAATCCGATTTATGGTTATAATCCACAAACGGAAGAAGAAGTTGATTATAAATCTGAAGATGCGATTGCCGTAATGGCAGTAGATAATTTGCCTTGCGAATTACCGAAAGACTCTAGTGTAGGTTTTGGAAAAATGTTTCTAAAAAGTGTGATCCCTGCATTTTTTAATGATGATGCCGATGGTGTTTTAGAACGCTCGCGAATGACCCAAAATGGAAAATTAACACCACGTTTTGCTTATCTTCAAGATTTTGTAGATGGTAAGGAGTAGAAGGTAAATAAATCTAATTTCTATTGAAACCAGCAGAAGAGCATATACTACGTCAGCCCGAACCGTATCAATCCATTATGTTGTATGTGCGTAGTGTGATTTTAAAAACTCTGCCAGATACTGAAGAGAAATACAGTTACAAACTTCCTTTTTACTATTGCCATAAAAAACCATTCGTGTTTTTAAATGTTTTAAAGGGAACGGATTATGTAGATGTGGTCTTTATGGATGGGATGCTGCTAGAATCTGAATTTCCAGAGTTGCAAGACAGTAATAACCGTAAGCGAGTACGCTCTATTCAGATTAAAAATTTAGAAGATCTAGATGAATTACGGTTTGTTGAACTTTTAAATTATGCTTCGGAAGTTAAATTAAACCTTAAAAAATAATTTGCTGTCAAATCGAGCGGAGTCGAGATTATAATTAAAGTATTTACGAATATTGTTTTTAGTTATAGTCTTATTTAACCGTCTTGCTGAACTCGTTTCAGTCTCTCATTGTTATATGGATGTCAGGAAACTAGAATTGAGACCCTGAAACGAGTTCAGGGTGACGTGCGTTACAGAGGACTAAAAAAGAGTGTTTTTTATTATGTATTTAGATATATTAAATCATCTGTTTTCTAAAACCTAAGGAAGGTTCATACAGTACAATCCTTTTAATAATGCTATAAAGTCTTCTTCACTATATAATTCTCAAACACCAAACCTTTAAAAGATTTCTTCTGTTTTTTAATAATGTCGTAATACTTATTTTCGAAAAACGGTAATGCTGTTTTACTAACATCGGAACGGATTTCGGGAAATTCGTTAACCATAACTTGCGATTCCATAGTACGTAATAGGGCAGAGGCAACACCTTGTCTTTGGTAGTCTTTATGAACAAATAAACCATCTAAATAATAGCCTTTCTTTAAATAGGAGAAACCTATAATTTCAGTTTCGTTTTGGGCTACGATAAAGTAAAAGTCAGAAATACGTTCTAGCCACAAATCCGTTTCATCTGCTACAGAAGACCAAACCGCGATTTGTTTTTCGTTGTAATGCTTCGCATTAACTTTTGTAATTGTGTTTCTAAAAAGCGTGGTGATTTCGGGTAAATCTTCTGCTGTAGCTTGTCGAATACTGATATCCATTTATTAGTCAACTTTTTTAAATGTTAATGTGTTTCCGTCGGGATTAGATAAATATAGGCGAAGGTTTTCAACTTTAAATTGCGTACTGCGTTCTAATGCTTTTAGAAATAATGCTTCATTATTTGGTGATGCACACATTTTACGTGTTGTTACAATTTGTGTAAATCGGATTTTCGATTGTTCAGAAAAAATAGAACCACTCATGGTGTTGCATCCAGCGTAACCTAAGAATCTATTGTCTTTGGCGTAAATCTCGATATTGGGTAATTCTTTGCTAAATTGTTCGGGACTTACCTTGTTATCGTTTATAGATTCTAAAACCCAGATGTCGTGTAAGCGATAATCGGTAATATATTCGCCACAGCCTTTAAAGGATGTGAAATCGGTATCTGTGTTAGGTTTAAAGTCTATTGAAATAGCATATGGATGTGTTTTAGAATTTGAGTCTATACAATCTCCCATTGCAATTTGAATCTTTATAGTTGCAGCTTCAGTTTCTACTTTGTACATTTTTACATTGGCATCGGCTGCAAGAATAGGTTCTGGTAAAGGGAAAGTGTAGACTTTAGAATCTTCAGTTTTTAATTTAAACTGAATCGTGCTTGCTGTTAACTGTAGGTCCCAATCTGTATTTGAGCCCGTTCCTTTAAAAAATGCAATACTGTTGTTTTTTGTAACTTCTGTAGAAGATAATTCTACTATTGAATCAGCACTTTTGGTAACTGTTGAGGTCGTGTTTACAGCATTATTTTTTAATTCTTCACAACTAAAAGCTGTAATTAAAATGATGAATACTAAACTGATTTTTAGGAAATGCATATGCTAGAAGTAATGGTTATAGTCTAAAAATTCCACCAATAGATAATATAGTTTCACCAAAGAAAAAATGTTGAGAAGCACGATCATTAGGGTTGTTGGTTGTACGAATATCTGGCATATTTATAAAACCACCTTTTAAATCACCTTGAATAAAAAAGTATTTAAAGAACGTTAGATTTAATCCTGCACTAGCCGATACTCCGAATCCAGCAATATGAAATTCGTCTTGTCGGTCGTAAACCAGAACTTTCGCATTGGTCTTCGGATATAATACTCCACCACCAATTGCTTCTGTAATATTAATTTGAAAAACATCAGTGTTACGAATGCCAAAAAGTTTAGAAATATCATCGAATCTTGCAATTTCAGTATGAATATAGTTTAATCCATCGGTATGTTCAAAAGTTAGGAAACCTTCATGTAAAAAAACAGGATCGTCTTTAAACGTATTGTTGTACATCGCACTTTGTTCATCTTCAGGAATGTCTATATAACCATTTGCACGAACCACTTGGTTTTGGGTCATAACATATTTCATGTGATCCAAATTAATGGAAATGGCATAATGATCGCTTATAAAGTATCCCAATCTGAAATTAGTCTGTGGGATTGTCATTCTAAACGGATTAATATAATCTACATGCCAACCTTTAGGTTTATCGTGAGCTTCTACATCATACAATGTAAAATTATAATCATCTCCCGTAAACGTAATATCCGAATTAGAGTATATATCTCTATTTCCTCCCCAGCTTACAAATATTTTTCCTTTGTTAGAAGCTGTGTATTTTAGCGTATCTGCACTTTGAGCGTTTAGGTTTAATAAGGGTAATACAATACTTCCTATTAAAAATATAATAGTCTTTATTTTCATTAAAAAGGGAATCAAAATTTAAAACGCCGTTACTGTTTTTCTAATGGCGACTAAGTGTGATAATAAGCTTTCTAGATGATCTATATGCAACATGTTTGCACCATCACTTTTCGCATTTGCTGGGTCGAAATGGGTTTCAATAAACAAGCCATCTACATTGTTTACAATACCTGCTCTTGCAATCGTTTCAATCATGTCAGGTCTTCCGCCAGTAACACCACTAGTTTGGTTAGGTTGTTGCAGCGAATGTGTAACATCTAAAACCGTAGGTGCATATTCGCGCATAGTAGGAATGCCTCTAAAGTCGACTATCATATCTTGGTAGCCAAACATAGTACCGCGATCTGTAATCCAAACGTTGTTATTTCCTGAATCTTTTACTTTCTGCACAGCATGTTTCATACTTTCAGGACTCATAAACTGACCTTTCTTTAGGTTGATAACTTTACCCGTTTCGGCAGCTGCTATAAGTAAATCTGTTTGACGCACTAAAAAGGCGGGAATCTGTAAAACATCTACATATTCGGCAGCCATGGCCGCATCAGAAATTTCATGAATATCTGTGACCGTAGGAATATGAAAAGTATCTGAAACTTTCTTTAAAATCTTTAGTGCTTTTTCATCACCAATACCCGTAAAACTATCAATTCTACTACGGTTTGCTTTTTTAAAACTTCCTTTAAAAACAAAAGGAATTTGTAATGCATCTGTAATTTTTACTATTTTTTCTGCAATGCGTAAAGCCATGTCTTCTCCTTCTATGGCACAAGGACCAGCAAGAAGAAAGAAATTGTTAGCATCGGTATATTTTAATTGAGGAACATCTGAAAGTTTCATATGCTATAAATTTTTTAGGGCACAAAGTTACGGAAAATTAATACGCTTTTACAGGTGTATGTTTAGGAGTTTAAATAGATAGCATGTTAAAAAAAAAGAAGACCAATTGACATTAATAAAGGGGACGATTATAATCTTGCGGTTGATATAATTGATAAAGTGAAATAAAGAAGAAAATATGATCTATTTAAAGGGACTAATACCTGAATAATAGGTACCATATTATTGATGAGACTATCAGATTATAAAAACGAACGGCGAAATTATGTATTTCATAATTATCGAATGTTTTTTTAACGATTTGATATGCAATTAGTAAGCGTTTGTTTGTTGCGTAAAGAAGCTTTGATATTAAATAAATAATAAATCATATTATTATATGAATAATAAATGACATTATAGTCATAATTCTATAAAAATATAATGTACCTTTGCACGCTTAAATAAGGCATCAAATATGGCTAATATTAAAAACATTGCAATTATTGCACACGTAGATCACGGGAAAACGACGTTGGTTGACAAAATTATGTACCACTGTCATTTATTTCGTGATAACGAAAATACAGGAGATTTAATCCTTGATAGTAATGATTTAGAGCGTGAAAGAGGAATTACAATTACTTCTAAAAACGTTTCAGTTATTTATAAGGACACAAAAATCAATATTATTGATACTCCTGGTCACGCCGATTTTGGTGGTGAAGTAGAGCGTGTGTTAAACATGGCCGATGGTGTGTTATTATTGGTAGATGCTTTTGAAGGGCCTATGCCACAAACGCGTTTTGTATTACAAAAAGCAATCGACTTAGGTTTAAAGCCTTGTGTTGTTGTAAATAAAGTAGACAAAGAAAACTGTACGCCAGAAGAAGTACATGAAAAAGTATTCGACTTAATGTTCGAATTAGGTGCAGAAGAATGGCAATTAGATTTCCCAACAGTATACGGTTCTGCAAAGAACAACTGGATGAGTGACGATTGGAGAAATGAAACGGATAATATCGAACCATTATTAGATATGGTTATCGCACATATTCCAGCTCCAACAATTACTGAAGGAACTACACAAATGTTAATTACATCTTTAGACTTTTCTTCTTTTACAGGAAGAATTGCTATTGGACGTTTAACAAGAGGAGAATTAAAAGTAGGACAAAACATATCTTTAGTTAGACGTGATGGTTCTGTGGTTAAAAATAAAATTAAAGAACTACACGTTTTCGAAGGTGTAGGACGTTTAAAAGTTGACGAAGTTCAAACAGGAGATATCTGTGCGATTGTTGGTCTTGAAGGTTTTGAAATTGGTGATACTGTTGCAGATTTTGAAAATCCTGAAGGTTTAAAAACAATTGCTATCGATGAGCCTACGATGAGTATGTTGTTTACAATTAACGATTCACCTTTCTTTGGTAAAGATGGAAAGTTTGTAACATCTCGTCATATTAAAGATCGTTTAGCGAAAGAATTAGAAAAGAACTTAGCGCTTCGTTTAGGAGAAACTGGTAGTGCAGATAAATTCATGGTTTTTGGTCGTGGAGTATTACACTTATCTGTTTTAATCGAAACTATGCGTCGTGAAGGTTATGAGCTTCAAATTGGACAACCACAAGTAATCATTAGAGAAATCGATGGTGTTAAATGTGAGCCAATAGAAGAATTAATGATTGATCTTCCTGAAACTGTATCTGGTAGAGCTGTAGAATTCGTTACTTTACGTAAAGGAGAATTGTTGTCTATGGAGGCAAAAGGAGAACGTATGATTTGCGAATTCATGATTCCTTCTCGTGGTATTATTGGTTTACGTAACCAATTATTAACAGCAACAGCAGGTGAGGCTATTATGGCACACCGTTTTAAAGAATACCAACCATTAAAAGGAGCAATACCTGGACGTGTTTCTGGATCTTTAGTATCTATGGAAAATGGTAAAGCAATTCCTTATTCTATTGATAAATTACAAGATAGAGGTAAGTTTTTCGTTGAACCTGGAGAAGATATTTACGAAGGACAAGTTATTGGTGAAAACTCTCGTCAAGACGATATGAACATTAACATTACTAAAGCTAAAAAGCAAAGTAACGTACGTTCGTCTGGAGCAGATGATAAGGCTAAAATTGTACCTGCAATTAAATTCTCTTTAGAAGAAGCTTTAGAATATATTCAAAAAGATGAGTACGTAGAAGTTACACCTCATTTCTTACGTCTTCGTAAAATTCACTTATCTGAAGTTGATCGTAAGCGTAATAAAATAATGTAATTACTTACCGACTTTTAATAGTTATTGTAAGATAATCTATATATTTAAAGAGGAATCCTTAGTCGGGTTCCTCTTTTTTGTTTTCTACTATATACTTTAAAAGTAAAATTATGGATGTGTTAGGAATTTCGGCAACAGAATGGGTAGGCTATTTAGCGTCTTTTGTTTTGCTAATATCGTTTACAATGAAAGATGTTATTAAGCTAAGAATAGTAAATTCTGTGGGTTGTGCACTATTTGTAGCTTATGGGTTTATGCTTCAAACATCGTGGCCCGTTGTTATAACTAACGGTTCTATCATGTTAATAAATGCCTATTATTTATTTCTGAAGAAAAAGTAGGGACTTCTGTTTAGCGATTGTTTTTAAGTCCGAGTATACTAAAAAATAAGCTAAATAAAATGACCTGAATACCGAGTAAAATAGTAAACACTGCTGGAATAACAATTCGTAACGTATTTGTTGGGTTTAAGTTTCCGAAATCTGTGCGTTCCCATAAAAATAATCCGTAGTAACTTAATCCGCAACCTACAATTAAAATCAAAATTCCAAGCAACAATCCACGTTCTAAATTAATGTATTTAAACAATTTATCGTAACGATTACTTTTTGGTAATAAATCATTTTCTACCGCATAAATTTTGGTTAAACAGTAAAATACTAAAAACTGAAACCCGATTAAAACAAAGCTAGAGGTGTATAATAAGGTGTGAATATCTAAAATTATACTTTTAATTTGAATGGGGTTTATGATAAGTAGAGTCGAGCTAATTAATCCAATTATCATAAGAAAGATCGCAGGATATAAAAACAGCCAATTCGGACTATAAAGTGATAAAAAGCGTAAATGTCTCCAGCCATCTTGCCATGTATTTAGATGTGGTTTCCGCGTTCTACCATCGGGATATAAAATAGTAGGAACTTCTGTTATTTTTAAATTTTTAAGTTTAGATTTCACTATCATTTCTGAAGCAAATTCCATTCCTGAAGTCTTTAAATTCATTTTCAGGAACGCTTCTTTAGAAAAACCTCTTAGTCCACAATGAAAGTCACCAATTTTAATTTTATAAAATAACTTCCCAATAAAAGATAACACAGGATTGCCAAGATATTTATGAAGAAAAGGCATTGCACCTTCCCTAACTCCGCCTTTAAATCTATTACCTACAACCAAATCATAACCAGCTCGTAATTGTATTAAAAAGGGTAGTAAGGCCGAAAAATCATAACTATCATCTGCATCAGCCATAATAATGTATTTTCCATTGGCTGCTTCAATACCTCCTTTTAAGGCACTTCCGTATCCTTTTTCTGTAACATGTACCACTTTTGCATTAAGTTGTTCTGCAATTTGTATGGAGCCATCTGTACTTCCATTATCAGCAATAACAATTTCCCCTTCTACATTGTTCTTTTTAAAAAAAGATTGAGCTTTTTTTATACAGATTGCTAAGGTCTCAGCTTCATTTAAACATGGCATTACAACAGTTAATTCAATACTCATGGCTTTGGTTTGTTTGCTAGGTTTTTGGCGCTTATTAAAATGAAGAAAATAAGAAAAAACACCCAATCGTTATAAAAAGTAAAACGTTTTAAAGTATGCATTCCTATAGATATTAGTGCAACATTCCCAATACTTAAAAGTGAAATAAATAAAATAATTTTATACTCTATAGCATTCGTTTTTAAACCTTTTATAAAGCTAAAAATTAAAATTATAAATAGTAGTAAAGCGTATTTTGCATTACCAAAAGCATAAACAAAATTCTTAAAATAGAGTTTCAGCCAAGGTTTAAAATTATTAAGTATAAGAGGAGTACTCATTTGTTTCGTGAGCAGATCTACTTCAATTAATTTTTCATCATTTGTTTTCGATGAATCTGCAAATTGCATTCCTGCAGGTAAAATGGTGAAGTTTGCAATGTCTGCGTAGTATTCTACATAAATTGGAAGTTCGTCTGTAATGTTCGATTCGGATTCAAATTCATTAATATTCAAATGTTTTTCAGCTAAATCTGAATATATCTTTCTAAACAAATCTTGTTCAACTTTAGATTTGTAGATTGTAAAGTCTTCGGAATCTGCTACAAAAAAGGCGGGTGTTAATAAATGGATTCCAGTCCATGGCGTAGATACAAAATGATTATGCGCTATCTTATGATATGTTTTGTCTGTTAAACCACTTAATATTGGAAATACTAGGAGTAGTGCTAATAGCCATTTGTTTTCTAATTTTTTCTGCTGATACCAAAACCATAATAGAATTCCTATTGCTATTGGAACCAAAAACAGAAACTGACTTCTGGTTTGTATGAGTATTAAAAGTATAGGAAGCGCTATTATAATAGGCTTAATTTTAGATGTTAAAATGCTCTTTAAAAATAAACTAATGGTAATTAAATACAATGGATAAGCAAGTGCTTCAGATAGAAATACATTTGCCAATTTATGATTGTATAAATAGGGGATAAGTAGAATAACATTAAGAAGAATCAGCCATATTAATTCTAATTTATAGTATTTTTTTAATGTCGAAATGAAAACATAAATGGAACCTACACCTAAAATATATTGTAAAATGATAGTTGCAGTATTAAAATAAGAACCAAAAAGAGTGCGTATAATTTGTAGAAAAATAGGATAACTTGCAGATCTGGTAATTACCATATTCAAATACCCTTCAGAATCATTTACAATTTGAATTGGGTTATTAATAACAATAATAAAACCAGCTAAAAACGATGATATAATTGTATAGTTAAATAGCTTTTCGGTTAATTTAATAGACACGCTTTTTGCTTGTTTTGTTGTTTTTAGTAAAGATATAGGAAAAGAGAAAAAAGGAATGTAAAATCTAATATTTGTTACTTTATTTTGCCCTTTTTTACACTTTCAGATTCCAGCTGACTATTTTTTAGAATAATGATTTGACTTCAGTCTAGAAATTATAGATAAAAATAGAAACTTTGACATTTTATAAAAATGAATTGGTCACTTAAATAAAGCAAAACTCGATGCTAATTATTTATATTCGTAGTTTAAATATAATTCACAAATTAGAAACTTTTTAGCATTGTTTTATTTCTCAATTTTCTATTGAAATTAGAGTAAGATACAGACGAATATTATTTTATGTTATTCAATTCAATAGATTTTGCAGTGTTTTTACCAATAGTTTTTATACTCTATTGGTTTGTCTGCAATACAAAATTGAGCATTCAAAACCTCTTAATCGTTGCCGCTAGTTATTTCTTTTATGCTTGGTGGGATTGGCGTTTTCTATCGCTTATCTTTTTCAGCACGACTGTCGATTATTTTATTGGTTTGGCACTCTCTAAACATCAAGACGAATTTAAAAGAAAACTATTACTTTGGACAAGCGTTTCTGTTAATCTAGGAATGTTGGGCTTTTTTAAATACTATAATTTCTTTCTCGAAAATTTTGTTCAAGCCTTTTCTTTATTCGGATCTGATTTAAGATACAATTCCTTAAATATTATTCTGCCTGTAGGAATCAGTTTTTATACATTTCAAACGTTAAGTTATACTATAGATATTTATAGAAAGCAATTAAAACCCACGAATAATTTTGTCAATTTTATGGCATTCGTAAGTTTTTTTCCACAGTTAGTTGCAGGACCAATTGAACGCGCAAGGGATTTGTTGCCTCAATTTCAAGTTAAGCGAACTTTTAATTTCAACAAGGCAGTCGATGGTTTAAAACAGGTGCTTTGGGGCTTGTTTAAGAAAATGGTTATCGCCGATAATTGTGCCATTTTTGTCGATGAGTTTTTCGGAAACCAAGAAGCATATTCTGGAAGTACACTTTTAATAGGCGCTTTTTTCTTTACTATTCAAATATATTGCGATTTTTCAGGATATTCAGATATTGCTATTGGTGTGTCTAGATTATTCGGTTTTAATCTATCAAAGAATTTTGCTTTTCCTTACTTTTCAAGAAACATAGGCGAATTTTGGAGGCGCTGGCATATATCGTTAACCACATGGTTTAGAGATTATTTTTATATTCCTATTGGAGGAAGTCGAGGTTCTAAACTTTTTCAAATCAGAAATACCCTTTTAATTTTTATAGTTATTGGGTTTTGGCATGGAGCTGCATGGAAATTTATTGTATACGGACTTATAAATGCATTGCATTTTTTACCAATTATTATCTGGGGTAGAAAGAAATCGAATAAGGAAGTCGTTAAAACCAATAGCCTTATGCCAAGTTCAAAAGAGCTATTTGGTATTTTAAAAACATTTACTTTTTTGGTTTTGGTTCGTGTATTTTTTAGAGCAGACGATTTGCATAGCGCAGTAAGTTATCTTGGAGAAATATTTTCATCTTCAATTTTTACCATTCCAGAATTTGAAAATCGAACTGGAGCCATTCTTGTTTTTCTGGGTATTATTGTTTTTATGTGCATGGAATGGATTGGTAAAACAAGCGAATATGCGATAGAAAAATTTGGTATCGCATGGAAACGACAGTACAGGTGGGCTTTTTATTATATCCTTATTTTCTGTATTTTTTACTTTTACGCGAAACCACAACAGTTTATTTATTTTCAGTTCTAAATGAAGAAATTTCTTAACATATTTATATTTTTCTGCCTTCCTGTTTTTGTTATAGGATTTTCTTTAGAGGTGTTGCTGCGACATATTCCTAATGGATATCAAGTTAAGTCCGATTATTTAATAACACATCAAGAAAGCATAAAAACATTGTTAGTTGGAAGTTCTCATATTTTATATGGAATCAATCCTGTTTTTTTAAGTAAAGAAGCGCTTAATTACGGTAATGTGTCTCAGACTATAGATATAGATTACGGGATTATTCATCAAAATTTAAACAATTTAGAGGCGTTAGAAACAGTTGTTTTAAGACTGTCTTATACTACACTTTTTGAGCAATTAAAGCATGGAAATGAAAGTTGGAGACTTAAAGATTATACGTTGTATACAACTGTAGACCTTGATTCTAAATTAAAATACAATTTCGAAATTTTAAGTGTCAAGCTTAAGTATAATCTAGAACGGATTTATAATTATTACATTTTAAAAGAAAACTTTGAACTTGTTAATAAAACAGGCTGGGGCAGAAGTAAAGTGTATGATAGTACCGCAAATATTGATGAAGTTGGGATTTTAATTGCAAAAAAGCATACGATTACTAATGATGAATTGTATGTTGAAAATTTAAAAATACTGGAAAGTATTATTGAAGAGTGTAAAGAAAAAGGTGTCAAAGTTATATTAGTCACCATGCCGGCATATACAAGTTATGTTCAACATCTAGACCAAGATCAGTTAGAAAAAACAATTTCAGCTGGATTATTTATGCAGAATAATTTTACAAACTGTAGCTATTTTAATTTTTTAGAAGATAAACGATTTGGTACACAGGATTTTTTAGATGCAGATCATTTGAATGAATATGGTGCTGAAAAATTTTCGAAAGTAATTGATAGTATACTTAGTCAATAAAAAACGTATTTTTAATTAATGAATCAGATTAGAGTAGAACGCTATAATAAGCATGATTTTAAACTTTGGAATACTTTTGTTTCTAAAGCTAAGAATGGGACATTTTTGTTTCATCGGGACTTTATGGATTATCATGAAGATCGTTTTGAAGATTATTCCTTAATAGTTTTTAAAAACGAAAAGGTAATCGCCATTTTGCCAGCAAACAAAAAAGACGATGTGCTCTATTCTCATCAAGGTCTAACCTATGGCGGATTACTATTTGAATCCAAACTAAAATTTCAACAGGTTTTAGAAATCTTTAAATCAGTTTTGGAGTGGCTTTCGTTAGAAGGTGTTTTAATTTTAAAATTAAAGATGTTACCTTCTATTTATTCTGCTATACCAAACGATGAAATATTATATTTAATGTTTCTGGTACAGGCAGATTTGTACCGTCGCGATTCACTTTCTGTTCTTAATTTGAAATCACCTATTCCCTTTTCGAAAAACCGAATAGAAGGCTGTAAACGAGCAAAAAAACACGGATTAATTATAAAAGAAGTCGATACGTTCGATGCCTTTTGGAACACGATTTTAATTCCGAATTTGATAACGAAACATGAAGCATCACCTGTACATAGTTTAGAAGAAATAACGCTGCTTAAATCTAAATTCCCAAATAATATTCGTCAGTTTAATGTGTATCAAGAAGGAGAACTTGTTGCAGGAACGACTGTTTTTGTTACCGATCGTGTTGCACATTCACAATACATTTCTGGTAATGCTTCAAAAAACACTTTAGGAAGTCTAGATGTATTGCATGCGCACTTAATTGAGGTCGTTTTTAAAGATAAAGCGTATTTTGATTTTGGAACGTCGAACGAAAATGATGGGAAACAAATAAATAAAGGACTGCAATATTGGAAAGAAGGTTTTGGGACAAGAACAATTATTCAAGACTTTTATACGTTAGAAACAAAGAATTTTACTGCTTTAGATAGCGTTTTAATATGATTAAATTTTTAGACTTACATAAAATTAATGCACGCTTTCATATCGCATTTCAATTAAAATTTCAAGAATTTTTAGATTCAGGGTATTGTGTTTTAGGTCAAGGAGTAGAAACGTTCGAATCTGAATTTGCTACGTTTTGTGGAACTAAACATGCCAATGGAGTTGGAAATGGATTAGATGCAATTACACTTATTTTAAAATCGTATATAGCTTTAGGGAAGTTACAAGAAAACGACGAAGTTTTAGTGCCAGCGAACACCTATATCGCAAGTGTTTTAGGTATTATGCAAGCAGGATTAAAACCTGTTTTTGTTGAACCAGATTTAGAGACTTATAATATTTCAATTTCAGATTTAGTACAAAAGATAACTTCTAAAACCAAAGCTGTACTAGTAGTTCATTTATATGGACAGTTAGCAGCGATGGATGCTATTCAAAATATTTCGAATCAGAATAATTTATTAATAATAGAAGATGCTGCACAAGCACATGGTGCCGTTTATAAAGATGGTAGAAAAGCAGGAGCTTTAGGAGATGCCGCAGCTTTTAGTTTCTATCCGAGTAAAAATTTAGGAGCCTTAGGCGATGGAGGTGCTGTTACAACTAACGATTCTAAGCTTGCTGAAACCATTAAAAAACTTCGAAATTATGGTACATCCTCAAAATATGTAAATGAGTTAGTTGGCTGTAATTCAAGGTTAGACGAAATTCAAGCCTTGTTTTTAAGTGTAAAATTAAAACATCTAGATTCTGATAATAACTTTCGTAGAAAAATCGCAAATCGGTATCTCTCAAATGTTGAAAATAATAAAATAATACTACCTTTATGCTCAGATTTGAATGCTCATGTATTTCATCTTTTTGTAATTAGAGTAGCCCAAAGGGACGATTTTATAGCTTATGCAAAAAAGCATCACATCGAAACTTTAATTCATTACCCAATCCCTCCTCATAAACAAGAAGCGCTAAAAGGATTTAATTCTTTAAAGCTTCCGGTAACGGAGCAAATTCACAATACAGTTGTGAGTTTGCCAATAAGTCCTGTAATGGACGATAAAGATGTGGATTATTTGATAAATGTTTTAAACGCTTATTGATTGAAAAAATTAATAAATTATATAAATAATAATGTTTTAATTAAGGTCGCCTCATTAAATTCGGCGTCTGTAATTACTAAAATTGTTACGGGATTCTTAACGTCTAAAGCCATCGCTATTTTTATAGGCCCTGAAGGCTTGGCTTTAATAGGGAATTTAAGAAACTTAGTGAGTTCTATGCAATCCTTTGCGATTTTAGGGATGTATAATGGCGTTGTTAAATATATTGCTGAGTTTAAAAACAATACAATTGAACTTAGTAGGATGTTGTCCACATCATTTTATCTCGGTTTTATTTCAACTATACTCGTCTCCTTTTTCTGCTATTATAATGCAGAATATATAAATACCCTTATTTTTCCTACCTATAACGACTATGCTTATGTAATTCGAGTCATGGCAATTGCGCTTCCGTTTTATTCCATGAATATGTTCGCGTTTTCTATAATGAACGGATTTTCGAAGTATAAAATGTTGCTCGTTATAAATATTATTGGTCAGATTTTAGGATCTTCTATTACGCTTATTTTAATTTATCAGAACAGAATAGATGGCGCTTTAATTTCTATTGTAATTGCAGAGTCTATTATATTCTTAATTACGCTTGTTGGCGTTGTAAATCAACGTAGTTTAATCCCGTTAATTCGTTCTAGTCAAGTTAGTTTTGAATATATAAAGAAGTTAAGTTCTTATTCCGTTATGGCTTTGTTTTCGGCCATAATACTACCTCTTGTAGCTATTTCTATTCGTACTTATATTATAGATAATATAGGATATAAAGATGCTGGATTTTGGGAAGCGATGGTTAGAATTTCGAAATATTATTTAATGTTTGTCAGTTCTTTAATGTCGTTGTACATCTTACCGCGTTTCTCTGAAATTGATAATGTTAAGGATTTTAGAGACGAAGTTTTTGGGTTCTATAAGACTATAATTCCCGTGTTTGGTTTAGGATTATTGGCTATCTTTTTATTGAGACGATTTATTGTTGCGATTGTATTTACAGATGAATTTAAACCTGTTGAAGATCTGTTTTTATGGCAATTGTTAGGCGATTTTGTAAAAGTCCTTTCTATCGTTATTTCATATCAGTTTTTAGCAAAAAAAATGTTCTGGCATTACATTGTAACGGAAGCTTTTTCTGTATTAATTTTGTATTTAACAAGTATTTATTTTATCGATTTATATGGAGTTAAAGGTGCAACTATAGCACATTTTGTAACCTATGTAATGTACTACGGGATTATCTTACTTATTTTTAGTTCGTCTTTATTTGGTGTGTTGCCAGAGAGTGAAATAGTATCAGAAGAGTCTGAATCAGAAGCGGAGGAAGATGATAATAAAGAAGAGAACGATAAAAATTAATTATTTAATGCTTTGCCCAAAGTTTTAAATACAGTTCTGCAGACATTTTATAATGGTGTTTGTCTTCTATAAAAGCATGTGCGTTTTTAGAAATGGTATCAATCTTATTCGGATTTAGAATCAACCATTCTAAGGTGTTAACCAAATAATTCACATCTGGCAAGGCGTTAATTGCAACTGTGTTTTCTTTCAAGTTGTAGTAGTCAAGCCATTCTTGTTCAGCGCCAGTAAAAACGACTTTTCCTTTTGCCATTGCTTCAAGTGCGTTAAACCCTTGATCGTAAGCATACACTTGATCTAGGACAATATGTGCTTTATTAAAAGCTTGAATATACGCATGGTATGGAAGATCTGTAACTGTTAAAATTTCAATTTTATCTTTGTATCTGTTCTGAATTTCAACTAAAGCTTCAGTAAAAAAATTATTGCCTTTTTTGTAATATTTTGAAGCGTTTATACCATGAAATATAACAATCTTGTCTGAGGTATTTAAAGGAATATAATCTAGAATATCTGTATTTATAGGATTAGGAACAAGTCCGAGATATTTTGGATTATTTACTAATGGGATATGATAATCTAAATCTGAAGCGATTACACCTTTAATATTTTTATAAATATATTTATGTAAGTTCTTGTAGCGTTCGGTTGTGAATTTTAAGGCATAATAAAACGATTTTTCAGATGCTCGACCTTCAAACAATGGATTTAAAATTGAATATTTAAATCGTTTTTCCATGGCATAATTCACGCTGATATAATCAGTACCACACGACATTAAAAACACATTTTTATTGTTTTCGAAAATGAATTTTAATAATTTGACTTCAACCTGAGGTATAGTGTTGAAAGCGTTTTCATTAATAAGCTGAACGACATCATATCCTTTAAGTCGTTCTTTAACAGCGTTAAATTGTTTATGAATATCTAATGAAATTAAATCGATTTTAAAAAGCTTGTAGATCACGCGTTTTACGAATTCGGAAATACCAGATTGATATTTTAGATTCAGTTTTATATCGACTGGATAATCTTTAAAATGATCTCCAAACCCGATAATAGTAACAAAATGACCTCCTTTTTCTAGCCCCTCTTTTAATGAATTGTGAAGTCGGCTATATTCGCCGATTAATAAGATTTTCATTTAGTATATTTGAACGATTAAAACACTGTATGCAAAGTAACAATAAAAAGATTTGTATCGTAGCATCCTCTCTAGGAAAAGGAGGAGCGGAAAAATCGACTGCACAGTTATCTGAGATGTTGCATGATTTGGGGCATGATGTTCATATCGTGATTGTTTTAAATCATGTCGATTTCGAATACAAAGGCACGCTCTTAAATTTAGGTGCTTTAAAAGACGAAAATGATACTTTACGAGGTCGATTACAACGTTTAAAGTATTTTAAAAAATATTTAAAAGTACAACAGTTTGATGTTGTTATAGATAGTCGATCTCGCGGCCAAGCCTATCGAGAGTTTTTTATTTCTAAATGGGTGTATTCTGGAATTCCTGTGGTTTATGTGTTGCATTGTTACGAAATTGGAAAAGCATTTACACCGTATAAATGGCTCAATACTTATTTATATAAAACCGCAAAAATGGTTACAGTTTCTAAATTGGCAGCAACACATTTTAGAAAAGAATTAGGTTTGGTTAATGTAGAAACCATTTATAATGGTTTCAATTTTCTGGAGATTAACGAGAAGGCCGAATCTGAGGTTTCTGATATATCTGAGTTAAAAAAATACATTATTTTCTTCGGAAGAATTCATGACGAACCTAAAAATCTAAAACTATTATTAGACGCTTATAAACAATCAAAACTACCTAATGCTAATATTAAGCTAATATTGATTGGTGACGGGCCAGATTTAGAAGATATTCAAAATTATGTGTCTACATTAAAATTAAATTCATGTGTCCTTTTTAAAGGGTTTACAAAAAATCCCTATCCATATGTAAAACATGCACATTTTGCCATGTTAACGAGTAGGCATGAAGGATTTCCTATGGTTATTCCAGAAACATTAGGTTTAGGTACACCAATGATTTCTGTAGATTGTAAATCGGGACCAAGCGAGGTTATAACTTCGGGGTTTAATGGGCTTTTAGTCGAAAATTTTAATACAGAGGCAATATCTGAGGCAATGAATAGTTTTATATCAAACAGCACTTTATACCAAACCTGTAAATCGAATACACAAGAAAGTGTGCAACGGTTTTCGGTTAAAAACATAACAAACGATTGGAAACAACTACTAGACAAAATGTAAATTCAACAGTACACGATTTACAACGCATAGAAATACCTAAAATAAAAGAAGCTCGCGGAAATATAGCTGTAATAGAGAAGGATTGTATTCCTTTTGAAATAAAACGTGTTTACTATCTATACGATGTGCCTAGTGATGCTTCTCGTGGCGGTCATGCACATAAAACGCTGTATCAGTTTTTAGTTCCTTTAAGTGGAAGTTTTGAAATTCGTGTAAAAGATGGAAAAAACGAGCGTTTAATTACTATGAATAAACCAGATATAGGCTTGTTAATTGTGCCTGGAATTTGGCGTGAAATAGAAAATTTTTCATCAGGTTCTGTATGTTTAGTTTTAGCTTCTAAAGAGTTTGATGAAGAGGATTATATTAGAGAATTCGAAGATTATACCTTGTTTAAAGGGATATAGTATACTTTTTTTCCTTTTAAAGATTTTAACTTCAAAAGTGTTTTTAAAAGCCAAGAAGGACAGTATAATAATATTCTCTGATGAGTTCGAATGTTTTTTAAATCGATAGCAGTTTTATAGAATGTATATGCCGTTCTATTTCCGTTTAATCGACTTAAAATAGCTAAGGAATATCTGTTTCTATCTACAAATGCTTTTAAATCTGAATTTTTAGATTCTTCAATTTTATACTTGTCATATTTAGGTTTAGTATTTGGATTAAAAGAAGTGTTAGATAAACTATCGTTAATGTATTTATAATGCACCAATACGCTGTTTAAAAAGACCACATTATAATGCATCCCAATTCGAATCCACATATCGGTATCTTGTCCGGATTTTATAGAGGTATCATACCAACCCGTGGTGTCAATAATATCTTTCTTAAAAATAATACTAGAACTTGTTAATAAGGTATAACTATGCGTGCTATTTTTAAAATAGTCTCTAACTTTTATTAAATCATTATCTTTAAAATTATAAGTAACAGGTATAATTCTATTGTTATACGTATTTGCAATAGCACAGGCGAATACATGTTCTTGGGGATGATTTTTTATTAAAGTAACCATGTCTTTCAAATAGTTAGGTAGCCAAATATCGTCGCCGTCAAGTAAGGCAATATATTGAGTTGAGGCTTCTTTTATACCTCGATTTCTCGCGGCAGAAGCGCCTAGGTTTTGTTGACTGAAAACACGTAATCGCGTGTCTTTAATTTGATGTAATATATCTAAACTTTTATCTGTCGACCCGTCGTTAATCGCTATTATCTCAAAATTTTTGTAGGATTGATTGAAAACAGATTGTAGCGTGTTCTCTATATGAGCCTCCTTATTGTAAACAGATATGATGACAGATATTTTAATCATTTTTTTTATTTAAAGTACATAAGTAACCAAAACGATAAAAATCAAATACATATAATTTTGGATTGCCTGAAAGTAAATTTTTAAATAAAAGAGGTGTGGTGATTTTAAAGACAAAAGCCACAATAAATTTAAGGTGTAACTTGCCTATAAATTCATAATATTTTATAAATTTCACATCTTCCGAATTTATTTTATTTAAATTATAATACACGAATAAGTTACGCGAAGAAGATTCAATCTTATTAAGATATTCTTTGTTAGTGTCTAATTGTAAATGATAAACAGGATTGTTTATTTGCTTTATTACGTACCCTTTGTTTAGCAGTTCTATAGAAAATAGGGTGTCTTCATGTCCGTAATTATCGTGATTTTCATCAAATTTTATACTGTTGAATACTTCTTTTTTTATTGCAAAATTGGCAGTAGTAAAATGCTTCGTTTTCTTTTTTAAACGTTCATTAAAAGATACAGCTTCTCTTTTTATACCATAAAGATATCTTAGTGAATATTTAGTATCGTTATTAGGTTTATAAGCAAGACCACC
Source organism: Formosa sejongensis (assembly GCF_033447105.1). Taxonomy (NCBI): domain Bacteria; kingdom Pseudomonadati; phylum Bacteroidota; class Flavobacteriia; order Flavobacteriales; family Flavobacteriaceae; genus Formosa; species Formosa sejongensis. Next base: position 82,318 of record NZ_JAWQUN010000006.1, on the reverse strand, counting down.
AAAAATGACTTTATTCTCTTTTAGTGCATTATAATAATTTAAAATAAAATGCGGTTCAGAAGGTAAGGTGTCACAATCTAGGAAGATAAGATGGTCAAATTTTGAAATTTCAGAAAGTCGATTTCTTATTCGGCTTCGTCCAATATTTTTTTTAAGTTGAATAAATACAACATTTTTGAATAGAGAAAAATCAGAGTTAGAATTTTTTAGTACAGTTGAAGCATCATCAATAACAATAATTTCTGTCTTAAATGGTAGTAATTCAGTTTCTTCAATAAGTTTAACTATTAACGGTAATATGTTATAATTATAAGTAGGAATAAGAATAGATACCATTAAAATTTTAAGTGTTTTATAATCTTAATTTTTTCGTTGCACGACTTCGTAAAGTTGGTTGTTGTCGCACTTTAATGTTTTACTTGGATATTTAAGAAGCAAAGCATAATCGTGAGTCGCCATTAAAATCGTGTTTCCGTTTTTGTTAATATCTTGGAGTACTTTCATAACCTCAATACTAGTCTGAGGATCCAAGTTTCCTGTTGGCTCATCTGCCAGTATAAGTTCTGGATCGTTAAGTAAAGCACGTGCAATAGCCACACGTTGTTGCTCGCCGCCAGAAAGTTCGTGTGGAAACTTAAAGCCTTTGGTTTTCATACCTACTTTTTCTAGAACTTCATCGATGCGAGTTTGCATTTCTGTTTTGCTCTTCCAACCTGTAGCTTTTAATACAAAACGTAAGTTTTCATTTATATTTCTATCAACTAAAAGTTTAAAATCTTGAAAAACTACGCCAAGTTTACGCCTTAAAAACGGAATTTCTCTTTCTTTTAAGGTTTTAAGATTAAAGTCTACAATACTACCTTCGCCCTGTGTTAGGGGTAAGTCGCCGTAAAGCGTTTTCATGAAACTACTTTTTCCAGTTCCTGTTTTTCCAATTAAATAGACAAAATCTCCTTTAAAAACTTCAACATTTACATTAGAGAGTACAAGATTATCGCCTTGAAATATAGAAACATCTTTTAAATGGAGAACTGTTTGCGACATAAGAATAGACCGTTTTTTTGGTGTTGTAAATGTATCATTTTATAATAACTTATAAAAGACTGTAAGATTGCTTTTTTTAATTAATATTTGCAAATTTGTGTATTTAATGAATAATTATTATGATATATTTTCGTTATAGAATTTAGATTAAATTATCTTTGATTTAAATAAAACTTAAGGTTAATGACTAGAAGTAAGATTGTATTATTTTTAATAGTAATTATGTTGAGTGGCAAAATGTTGGCACAACAAACAGCAATTTACACAAACGATCGGGTAGATTATTTAAAAGCATTGTCTTTATATAATAGCAATCAGTTTTTAGCAGCTCAAAATATTTTTACAACCATTCAAAAGGAAACCAAGGATATGGTTCTGAAATCTGAATGTGCGTATTATATTGCGAGTGCCGCTATTCGGTTAAATCAGATTAAAGCAGACGATTTAGTAGAAAGTTTTGTAGTAGATTATCCCACAAGTCCAAAACGAAATTCAGCATACATAGATGTTGCAGATTTTTATTTTAAAGGCGGAAAATATGCCCGAGCAAAAAAATGGTACGACCGTGTAGACGAGCGTTCGTTAACCGTTTTAGAAAAGGATAGATATTATTTTAATAAGGGGTACACTGCTTTTGCAACTAAAAATTATAGTAATGCAAAGTTGTATTTAACTAAAGTTGAAAATTCGGCAACTTATGGTGCTCAGGCCAAATATTATATTGGGTATATGGCTTACCAAAGTGATGATGCTAATCAGGCAAATCAGTATTTCGATCAAATTAAAGATCAGCAGAAGTATAAAGATAAAATGTCTTATTATAAAGCCGATTTAAACTTTAAATTAGGAAACTTCCAACAAGCCATTGCCTTATCTAAAGAGCAATTACCATACAGTAGTAGAGATGAAGAATCTGAACTTAATAAGATTATAGGAGAGAGTTATTTTAATTTAGGAAATTACGACGAGGCAATTCCGTATTTAACGCTTTATGAAGGTAAACGCGGGAAGTGGAATAACACCGATTACTATTTGTTAGGCTATGCATATTATATGCAAAGTGATTACGATAGAGCAATTTCAGAATTTAATAAAATTATAAGTGGTGATAATGGTGTAGCTCAAAACGCATATTATCATTTGGGTGATAGTTATATTCGTTTAGATAAAAAAACAGAAGCATTGAATGCCTTTAGAAATGCTTCGCAAATGGATTTTGTTCCTCAAATTCAAACAGATGCTTGGTATAATTATTCGAAAATTAGTTATGATATAGGAAATCCATACGAATCTGTTCCTTTGGTTTTAAGTGGTTATTTAACTAAATATCCAGAAACCGCTTACCGTTCTGAAGTTGAAGGATTATTGGTCGATTCGTACATCACATCTAAAAACTACAAAGAAGCTTTAAAATTATTAGAAGGCAAGAAAGATGCTGCAAGTAAAGAAGCATATCAAAAGGTTTCTTTTTATAGAGGATTAGAGCTTGTTGAAGCTGAAAATTACTCTGAAGCTTTATTATTTTTCGACTACTCTTTAAAAGAACAAATTAATCCAGAATATACAGCACGTGCCAATTTTTGGAAAGGAGAATGTAATTATAACTTAAATAATTATGCCGAAGCAGTTTTAAATTTTAAAGCATTTAAACAGTTTTCAACTTTAAATTCTGAAGAAGGGAAAGTAGTAGATTATAATTTAGCTTACGCGTATTTCAAACAAAAAGACTATGCACAAGCAACAACCTATTTTAGTGCCTTTACACAAAATTATACCGAAGATCAAGTAAAATTAAATGATGCCTATTTGCGATTAGGAGATGGTTATTTTGTAGCTAGCAATTACGAAAGTGCTATTAAGGCCTACAATTCTGCAATCGAATTAGACGAAATTGAATCGGATTATGCTGCTTTTCAGAAAGCTATTAGTTATGGTTATGGAGGAAATTCTAATACAAAAGTTTCACAATTAGAACTATTTATTGATACATACCCGAAATCGAAATTAAGAGACGACGCGATGTACGAATTAGGAAATACGTATACAAAATCGAATCAGAACGACAAAGCTGTAATAATGTACAATCAGTTGGTTACAGAATATAGAATGAGTTCTTTAACACCAAAAGCGATGCTTCGTGAAGGATTAATTTTTTATAACGACAATCAGAATCAGAAAGCATTAGAACGTTTTAAAACTGTTGCAGCAAATTATCCAAGTACTCCAGAGGCCATTCAGGCCGTGTCTACAGCACGCTTAATTTATATAGATTTAGGAGAAGTTGACACATATGCAACATGGGTAAAAACTCTAGATTATGTTAGTGTTACGGATGCCGATTTAGATAACTCTACTTATGAAGCAGCCGAGAAAAAGTATTTAGATAATGACACAGACAATGCAATAAAGCAGTTTAATGGCTATCTAAATCAATTTCAAACGGGACTACATGCCACACAAGCTCATTTTTATTTAGCTCAATTATACTATCAAAAAGGATTAAAAGCGAATGCTTCACCACATTATAAATTTGTTGTAGATGCACCAAATAGCGAGTTTTCTGAAGAAGCCTTAGTCCGTTTGGCTCAAAGTTATCTAGATGGAAAAAACTGGATAGATGCTATTCCTGTATTAGAGCGTTTAGAGGTCGAAGCTACTTTTCCTCAGAATGTAATTTTTGCACAATCTAATTTAATGAAAGCAAACTATCAATTAAGTAAATATAATAGTGCGGTAAGTTATGCTGAAATAGTAATTGCGAATAAAAACATAGATAACAAGATTAAAAGTGATGCTAATATTATTATAGCTAGATCTGCTTATAGTTCTAAAGACTTTGTTCGTGCTAGGGAGGCTTACGAAGTGGTAAGCGTAGTTGCAACAGGAGAAACTGCTGCAGAGGCTTTGTTTTATAATGCATATTTTAAAAATCAAGATGGAGATTTTGAAGGCTCGAATGTAGCTGTGCAGCGTTTGGCAAAAGATTATTCTAGTTATAAATATTTTAGTGCTAAAGGCTTGGTAATTATGGCAATGAACTATAAAGAATTAGGCGATGCTTTTCAAGCAACATACATCTTAGAAAGTGTGATTGAAAACTTTCAAGAATATAACGATGTTGTTTTACAAGCGAATAATCAGCTAACACAAATTAAGAAAGAACAGGCTAAAACCAATTCTTCAGTACAAACCCAAAACTAACCTTAATTGGTCATAAAATCTACTTATATTATGTATAAGCAATTTAAATATATATTAACCACTTTGGTATTCTTATCTAGTGCGACCCTTATGTTCTCACAAGAAAAAGATACAATTCAAACAGATGTGATAAGCGTTGTTAAACCTTACACACCAACAATATCGGATGCTTTTAAAGTGAAAACAAATCCTGCATTAGAAGATAATTTGTCGTCAGATAAGAAGGTAATTGAATATGAAATTCTTTCTGTTCCTGTGGCATCTACTTTTATTCCTACAAAAGGAAAAGCAGCACTTGTTGAAAGAGAAAAACCAGAATTGTTTTTCGAGAATTATTTGACATTAGGTTTTGGATCTTATGGAACTTTACGCTCGGAATTATACATTACTAAAGAAATAGATCGTATTGGTTCGTTTGGGGCTAGGCTTGCATTTGATAAGGCTAACGCGTTTGATCCAGATTCAGATCCTGAGCCTTTAGATCAAATTTTAGATAATTCTTATTCGAATTTTAATTTAGAAATGGAATATATCAAGAGACAAAGAGATATAACCTGGAGTATCAAGGGTGGTTTAGAAAGACAAAAATTTAACTGGTACGGAGTAGGAGATAGCTCTGTTCCGAATAATACAGATGTGTTACATAATTATTACGATTTATATTTTATTGGTGATTTAGCATTTGATTATACGTATGTTAAATCTGCAAGTCTGACCTTAAGACGTTTTTATGATGATTTCGATTCTGGAGAAAGTCATCTTAAGTTTACAGGAAGAGTTGATTTGCCAATTATGGATGAAGAGATTCATACAGATGTTAGGTTAGAATATTTTAATGGACATGCAGGAGCTAGTTATGCGAAAGGTGGAACAATACCAGATTATGGGAATTTGTTATTAGGAATATCACCATCATACGAACTTCGTCGCGATGATTTTACATTAAATGTAGGAGCTTCTATATATTATATGGTAGGAATGAATAGTACTGAAAGTAACTTTTACGCCTATCCGAATATCACAGGATCATACAGGATTGTAGATGATGCAGTAATAGCTTATGGAGGACTAACAGGAGATGTTATACAGAATACATATCGAGAATTTGCTCATACTAATCAGTTTTTATCACCTACTATTAATGTGAAACCAACAGACAATAATTTAAATGCTTATGCAGGTATGTTAGGTAAGTTTACCAATAGTATTGGGTATAACGTTAAGGTTGGGTATACTTCTGAGAAAGATAAATCGTTGTTTAGAAAAAACACGACTAATGAAGGTGAGCGGGTTTATAAACATGGAAATTCATTTACAGTAGTATACGACGATATCAAGACTATTCATGCGTTAGGTGAATTAACTATGGATATGAATAAGAATCTGAAAATGGGATTACGAGCAGAATACATGTCGTATAATACAGAATTTCAGGAAGAGGCTTGGAACTTACCGAATATAAAAGCATCCGTTTTTGGTGATTATTTATCGGATAGTAAATGGTTTGCTGGTGCAAATATTTTCTATGTGGGCGAGCGTAAAGATCAAGATATATCATCTGTTGGTACGATTACCTCTACGGAAATAATTGACATTGATGGATATATTGATTTAAATTTAAATGGAGGTTATAATTTTAACAATAGAATTACAGTTTTTCTAAAGTTGAATAATATTGCTGGACAGAATTACGATCGTTGGGATAATTATTATGTTCAAGGCTTTCAAGTATTGGGAGGTGCGACTTATAAATTCGATTTCTAAAATAGAATTAAATACAGTTAAAAAAGTGTTCTACAGGAACACTTTTTTGTTTTTATAAAGTTTGTATTATTCAAAAAACAAGGCTTATTTTTATTAAGAAATGATGTTTTGTGATTTTTTAGTATATTTAATTCGTTAAAATTCAAATCTAACTAAATTCGACCTTTATGAAATCAATTCTATTTTTATGTGTTGGCTTATTTTTTAGTACCTCTATGTTTTCTCAAAACAGTGCTTATACCGAAGCTGCAACCCAATGTCTTAAAAGTAATGGCACTACTGCTTACTACGAAACAGTTTTCAATGCATGCTTTAAACAAATGCAAGATCAATATGCTAAATTTAATATTCCTTCGGATACGTGGGTTGAGCTTAAATCGATAAAAGCTGAAGCTATGGCAACGGTTAATAGTAAATTAGTATCTGCATATTCCGAATATTTTACTATCGAAGACGTTCAAAACATGAATGCATTATACGGCTCTCAAGCAGGAAAAACCATGATTAAAAATCCGAATGGTTTAACTAAAAAGGATAAAAAACAGATTGACAGTTTTTATAAATCATCAACAGGTAAAAAAATTGTAAGTTCAGAATCGGGAATGAAAGATAAAATGCAACTTATTTCAGATTTTTGGTGTGGTGATATGTATAAAACCGTAAACTCAAAACTGGAAGCCAAGGGGTTTTCTATTCGTTAATAGTTAGTTTCGCTAAATAATCAAAATGGTCGCCTTCTTTTATGTTTTCGCAAGTTAATCCTACTTCAATACAGGCAGTTTTTAACGTTTCAAAATCTAAATATAACCAAGTTAAAGCGGTTTCTTTTTCACCTTTATAGCTTAAATAATAATCTAGTTCGCCATAATAATTAGCGTTGGTGTCAATCCACAATCCGCCATCTTCATCCTCATACATATATTGTATATCAGACGAATCGATTAATAGTTGTCCGTTAGGCTTTAAAAGTGATTTTAAATGCGATAAATATTTAGTGACATAACTTAATTTCTGAAAAACACCTGTACCATTCATCAACATTAAAATAGTATCAAATTGTTCAGTTTCATCTAAAACGGAAGCGACATGTGCATGATTTACACCACGAATATTACATACAGAAATAGCACCTTTAGAAATATCGATAGACTTCACTACTAATCCTTTATTCTGAAGGTATAAACTATGTCCGCCAGCACCGCAACCAACATCTAAAACATGTCCAGTAGCTAAATTCAAAGCTGTTTGTTCTAATTTAGGCATGTCCTTATATTCGCGAAACAAATAGGGAAGCGGTAATTCGTCTTCATCAGAAATATTTGTCGATGTAATTATGTCTTCGGTGTAATTACCATTTTGGTAATCTAAAAGGGCTTGTCCTAAAAGGTCTTTCATAATAATAGGGTATAGATTTTTTTATGGCCTAAAATGATTTATTTTAATTAAATCGTATTTTTGCCATATGCAAGACATTTTAAAACATCTGCCTAAAGAGGCCAAAGATAAGCATAACGAGAATACTAACTTTTTTAAAAAACTAAAAAAGAAGCCGCCCAAACAATTAGATTATTTAATGCAGGAATTGCATGATGCCGAATTTAAACGTACAGATTGTTTGGAGTGTGCAAACTGTTGTAAAACTACAGGGCCCTTATTTACAGATAAAGATGTAGAGCGTATTGCAAAGCATTTTAAAATGAAACCACAACAATTTGTCGACCAGTTTTTGCAAGTAGATGAAGATAAAGATTACGTATTACAAAGTGTACCATGTACGTTTTTAGGAGCCGATAATTACTGTTCAATATATGATGTTAGGCCAAAAGCATGTCGTGAGTTTCCGCATACCGATAGAAAAAAGTTTCAACAAATTTCTAATCTTACGTTAAAGAATGTTGCTATTTGTCCCGCAGCATTTAATATTGTAGAAGAAATGAAAAAACGTATCAAGTAAATTATGAAAAGATTACTATTCGCTATTTTAGTTAGTTTTTCGATTAACATTAGTTTTGCCCAAGAGTGGATGACAAATTTGGATGTGGCAGAGCGATTGGCTTTAGTGCAAAATAAATTATTAGTTGTAGTTTGGCAAAATTCCTACTATAATGGAGCTCCTGCGTATGTAAACGATGGAAAAGGGAATCAAGTATTTGTAGAAAATATGTATGAAGAACCTGTAATTGATAGTTTAATTTGGGCACATTTTATTCCTGTGGTATTAAGTGAAAATGCATATCCTGAACTTTACGAGTCAATTGAAATGATAGGATCTTCTTCAAGCTATTTAGGTAAGTTTAAAGATGATAGTTTGAAGGTAATGGATGCTAATGGAAATATTTTAAATATTAGCGAGGAAAAATATCTTTTTAATCTCTCAGATTTTATCCTTAAGTATAGCATGGATACTTCGTTTTTAGAAACACAACTAACCAATTATAAAAGTGAAAAGAACTTTTATTCGGCGTTTTATCTTGCTGCCCAATATATGGATTTTGCAATTTTCGGAAAGAATGCTGTGCGTCCAGAACTAGTAGGTTTAGCTTCAATATACTTAAATGAAGCTTCTGGGTTTTTAGAAAATGAAAGTTTGGAAAACAAACCCGCTTTAAAACAAAGAGTAGATTTATTAGATATAGAAAAAGATCTTGTTTTATTAAAACCTAAAAAAGTTCTTAGAAAATTAAATAAGATAAAAGAATCTGAAGTAGAGAAAGTGAATGCAAATTTGCGTTCGTTTTTATATTTAGCATCTTATAAGATGTTACAAGATGAACATAATGCTTCTATGTGGGAATCTAAAGTGAACGCTTTAGATAAGAAAAAAATCATGATTTTGATTGATAATTCATCCAATTGATTTTCAAAATCATGATTTAGATTTTAACTTTTATAGTGTTAGATCTAGATGTATTAACTTGCCAGTTGTTACTTTTTATATAAAACCGTTCAGTTATTGAAGTTTAAAAACAATAAGTCAATTAATTATACAACACGTATTTTTTACGCATTTTCTTATAACCGTCTAAACCTGTTTTCCAAGACTGCTTAATTTCCGTAACACTTAAATTACCTTCAATTTGCTTCTGAAGTTTTTTAGAACCCGCCAACTTGGTAAAAAAAGATGAGAAAAACTCAGATTTATTAGCTGTGGCTTGATAGGCTTTAATAACGTAAGATAAATTAATCTGATTCAGTTGTTTTTCGTTTGTCAAATCTACACCATAACATAATTTACCTTCATATTTCGGGTGTTTAGCTCCATTATTTGGTTGTGGTGTATAACTAAATGTTTGATCTTTTAAGAAAGGTGAACCGTAAATTTGAAATTGTGTTTCTGTACCGCGACCTGCATTTACATTTGTGCCTTCAAAAAGACATAAGCTTGGATATAAATTTATAGATTGGTCGTTAGGTAAATTAGGCGATGGTTTTATAGGTAAATGATATAATTTATCATGAGAATAATTCTCCATTTTAATTACAGCCAATTCACATAATCCCCCATATTCTAACCACTGTTGTCCGTTTATCATTTGTGCATATTCACCAATCGTCATCCCATGAACAATAGGAACGGGATGCATACCAACAAAGCTTTTATATTCCATTTCTAAAATAGGACCATCAATATAGCGTCCGTTAGGGTTTGGGCGGTCTAATATTAAAACCGGAATATTATGTGCTGCACAAGCTTCCATTACATAGTGCAACGTGGAAATATATGTGTAGAAACGTGCACCGACATCTTGAATATCGAAAATTAATATATCTATATTTTTAAGTTGCTCTGCAGTTGGTTTCTTATTAGAACCGTAAAGCGAAACAATAGGTAATTTAGTTTTTGAATCAATACCATCTTTAACCACTTCGCCAGCATCAGCAGTGCCACGAAAACCATGTTCAGGAGAAAATACTTTAACCAGATTAACATCTAATTGGTATAACGAATCTACCAGATGCGTATAGGTGTTATCAGATTTAAAAATAACAGACGTTTGGTTTGCAACTATCCCAATTCTTTTTCCTTCTAAAAGCGGAAGATACTCTTGAGTTCTGTTTGCACCAACAATAATGGTACTGTCATTTTGTGTAACTGAATTTTCTTGTGTATTAGTTTCAGTCGAAGGTTTTGCTAGACAACTAGCAGAAATCATGATGAAAACAAATAATAAAACTGTATTTTTGAGGACATTTAAATGCATACCAATAATTTGAATTACGAATATTTTTTAGCTAAGCGCATAATAGGCAGTAAAGCGTATAAAAGTAGTGTTTCGGCACCAATAATAAAAATTGGAATCGCAGCAATTGCAATTGGTATTATCGTGATGATGATTGCCATCGCAACTGGAATTGGACTTCAGCAAAAGATTAGAGATAAGGTGGTTGCGTTTAATGGCCATATTACTATTTCTAACTTCGATAGTAATAATTCACAAGAGAGTGTATTCCCAATTTCTACAAACCAAGAATTTTACCCAGAATTTAATAGTATTGAAGGTGTAAATCACGTTCAAGCTGTTGCAACTAAATTTGGTGTGATACGAACAGCAACAGATTTTGAAGGCATCGTTTTAAAAGGTGTTGGTAAAGATTTTACTTGGGAATATTTTAAAGATTTTTTAATCGAAGGGCGTCTGCCTGATTATACGCAAGATAGAAATGAAGATGTTTTAATGTCTCAGTTTATCGCGAATAAAATGGGCTTTAAACTTGGCGATAAGTTTAATACCTATTTTATTAAAGACGATACAAATAAACCGCCAAATATTATTACCTATACTATTGTCGGGATTTATAATTCAGGTTTTCAGGAATTCGATGCCTCTTTTATTATAGGTGATATTAGACATATACAACGTTTAAATAAGTGGGACGACACCCAAATTGGAAATTTTGAATTGTTTATAGACGATTTCGATAATATTAAAGAGATTGGTGATGAAGTTTATAAAAGCACACCGCCAACTTTAAACTCTCAAACTATAGTAGAGAAATTCTATTCTATTTTTGAATGGATAAAAATTTTTGATAATAATATTTATGCTATTATCGGAATCATGATTTTGGTTGCCGGAATTAATATGATTACGGCCTTATTGGTTCTTATTCTAGAACGTACTCAAATGATAGGTGTGTTAAAAGCTTTAGGAAGTAACAATTGGAGTATTCGGAAATTATTTTTATTTAATGCGTCTTATTTGATTGTTCTAGGCTTGTTTTGGGGGAATGTTATAGGCTTAAGTTTGCTTTTTGCTCAGAAATATTTAAAACTTTTTCCGTTAGACCCAAGTATCTATTATGTAACAGAAGCTCCAGTTTATATTAACTTAAACTACATAATCGCTTTAAATGTGGGTACCTTTTTATTGTGTTTAATTATGCTTTTAATACCTTCTTATATAATAACTAAAATTTCTCCAGTAAAAGCGATGCGTTTTGAGTAGGATATTAAAGTGTTTAATTTAGAGCATGCGTTTCTTTAAGTCTTAAACTTTCCCCTTGCTAAAACACTTAAATTATGATTTGTTTTGTTGATTTCAAACAAAGCTGAGAATATTTCTGCAGCCTATTCTATTGAGTTTAAAGCTACGTTTCTTCGATCTGAATCTTGTTCATATTCTTAGTCGATTTAGTTGCCGAGCACGCACTTTATTTGAAATCAGCTACTTATTTTAAACCTTTCTTGGTCAAGATATTTCTCTTAACATGCAGATTTTAAGAATTATGCCTATTCAATTTATTTACAAAAGTATATACAATTATGAAATAGAAGTGGTTGAAAAGTGTTGAAAACAAGGGTTTAAGCGATTCGAAATAGAAATACTATATTAAAACATTAAATAAACATTATAAAATTCATTAATTTAGCCTTCAATTTAATAATGATTATGGATTCTGTAAAAGAAAGTATTGAGAAGTTGGGGTATATTCCAGTATCGGAAGATGCAAAGAATATCGATTATGTAGCAGAGATTAAAAAGCTAAAAAAAGAAAAGAATGCTGTGATTTTAGCGCATTATTATCAAGAACCTGCCATTCAGGATTTAGCAGATTATGTTGGCGATAGTTTAGGATTATCGTATAAAGCGGCTGAAACCGATGCTGATTTAATTGTGTTTGCTGGTGTTCATTTTATGGCAGAAACAGCAAAAATTTTAAATCCGACTAAGAAAGTTATTCTTCCAGATTTAAATGCAGGTTGTTCTTTAGCAGATTCTTGTAGTGCTGAAGATTTGGCAACGTTTAAGAAAAAATATCCAGGACATATTGTGATTACGTATGTAAATACATCGGCAGAAGTTAAAGCTATTAGTGATTTGTGCTGTACGTCTTCGAACGCCAAAAAAATAGTAGACTCTGTACCTTTAGATCAGCCTATTATTTTTGCGCCAGATAAAAATTTGGGTGCTTGGATACAGGAAGTTACTGGACGAGAAATGGTGTTGTGGGATGGTGCATGTATTGTTCACGAAGCATTTTCTATGGATAAAATATTGGCTGTTCATAAAGAACATCCTAAAGCAAAAATCATTGCACATCCAGAATCTGAAGCGCATTTATTAAAAATTGCAGAGTATGTTGGTTCTACTTCTGGTCTTATAAATTATGTAAAAACTAATCCTGCCAACGAATTTATTGTGGCTACGGAAGCTGGTATCTTACATGAAATGCAAAAAGAAGTACCAAATAAAATTTTAATTCCAGCACCAGCAAAAGAGAATAATACCTGCGCGTGTAGCGAATGTGCTTATATGAAAATGAATACGCTTCAAAAATTATACACGTGTATGAAGCATGAATTACCAGAAGTTCATGTAGACGAAGCCATTCAGAAACAAGCATTAATTCCGATACAGCGCATGCTAGAAATTTCTTCAAAATAAGAATGAGTCAATATAACACAGATTATTTAATATTAGGATCGGGAGTCGCGGGTCTTACTACAGCCATTCGTTTGGCTAAATCTTTACCTAATAAAGAGATTTTAGTAGTTACTAAAGCCAACAAAAGTGAATCGAACACCAAATATGCTCAAGGAGGAATCGCAGTAGTTTGGGATAAATTTGATTCGTTTGAAGATCATATTAAAGATACCATGATTGCAGGAGAATATCACAACGATCCTAAAGTTGTAAAAATGGTTATTGAAGAAGCTCCAGATTGTATGAGGCAACTTATGTCTTGGGGAGCAGATTTTGATTATGACGGTTCTGGTAAATTCGATTTAGGAAAAGAAGGCGGACATTCTGCAAACCGTATTATACACCATAAAGATATTACCGGTTTAGAAATTGAGCGTACACTCCTAGATCAAGTTGCAAGCTTAGCAAATATTAAAGTTTTGCCTTATCATTTTGCTATCGATTTAATTACAGATCACCAATTAAGAGATTCAGAAGAGGATACAAATAATATTAGATGTTATGGTGCATATATAATGAACCAGAAAACGAATGCAATCGAACCTTATATTGCTGGCAAAACTATTTTATGTGCTGGAGGAATAGGACAAGTTTATGCATCTACAACCAATCCGTTAATTGCAACTGGCGATGGAATTGCAATGGCACATCGCGCATTAGCGAATATAAAGGACATGGAATTTGTACAATTTCATCCAACAGCATTATTTGAACCAGAGCAAAGTCCTTCATTTTTAATTTCTGAAGCTGTTCGTGGTTTCGGAGCTTATCTGAAAAACAAAAAAGGTGAACGTTTTATGCTTGCTATCGATGATCGTGCAGAATTAGCACCTCGGGATATTGTAGCTAGAGCGATAGACAACGAAATACATACTACCGGTGAACGTCACGTATATTTAGACTGTACACATTTAGATTATGATGCGTTTATTAAACATTTTCCGAATATTAATGAAAAATGTTTGGGTATAGGAATAGATATTAGAAAACATATGATTCCTGTGGTGCCAGCTTGCCATTATGCGTGTGGTGGAGTAGAGGTGAACATGAATGGCGAAACCACTATTGAAGACTTGTATGCTGCAGGAGAATGCACAAGTACGGGTTTACATGGGGCAAACCGTTTAGCTTCGAATTCGTTGTTAGAAGCGTTGGTATATGCGAATCATATTGCAGACCATGTTATAGAAAATGTAGATGAAGTTAAACCTATAAATGTAAATGCTCCCGATTGGAATGACGACGGAACGTCCACCCCAAAGGAGTTGATTTTAATTACACATTACAGAAATACTATTCAGCATATTATGTCGGATTTAGTTGCTATTGTAAGAACCAACAGTAAACTAAAAGAGGCTTCGAAACACTTACGTTACGTTGAAGATTCTACTCAGGATTTATATGTGGGATCTAAGTTGTCTGTTCAGATTTGTGAATTGCGGAATTTAAATACTATTGCGAATTTAATCGTAGCACAGTCAGAAGGGCGTAAAAAAAATATGGGAGGTTTCTATAATTCAGATTTAATAAAAGCCGAATAAAAAGACACATCTTAAAAAATTAATATCCTACTAAGGTAAACAGACGTAAATCTAGTTCTGTTTACCTTAGCAGGATATTTTTATTTAGGCTAATTAATTGTCAAGACAAAAGATTGTTTTAAGACATAAAAAAAGCGTTAACTGTTTAGGTTAACGCTTTTGTGATTTATATAGTTACTTCAATTTGATTTTTTATAATATCCTCGAAAGTTTCTCGCTCTCTAATTAACAACGCTTTGTCTTTATGCCAAAGTACTTCAGCAGGACGGAAACGCGAATTATAGTTTGAGGCCATAGAATAACAATAAGCTCCAGCATTTTGGAAGCCAAGAATATCTCCTTCAGTAATTTCATTAATTCTACGGTTGTTCGCAAAAGTATCCGTTTCGCAAATATAACCAACAACTGAATAAAAACGCTCGCGTCCTTTAGTGTTAGAAACGTTTGTAATTACGTGTTGCGATCCGTAAAGCATTGGACGAATTAAATGGTTAAAACCAGTATCGATTTGTGCAAATACGGTAGAAGTGGTTTGTTTTACAGCATTTACTTTTGCTAAAAACACTCCAGATTCACTCACTAAAAATTTACCAGGCTCGAAACCTAATGTCAATTCTTTTCCATATTCTTTACAGAATTCATTGAAACGTTTAGATAATTTAGTTCCAAATTCTTCTACATTAGTTTCAATATCACCTTTAGAGTAAGGGACTTTAAAACCAGAACCGAAATCTAAAAATTCTAAATCTTTAAAATGTTTAGCGGTATCAAATAAGATTTCACTAGCGTATAAAAAGACGTCGATATCTAAAATATCACTTCCTGTATGCATGTGAATACCGTTAATATGCATACCTGTATTTTCTACAATTCTTAAGATATGCGGAATTTGATGTACAGAAATACCAAACTTAGAATCTATATGTCCTACAGAAATATTAGCATTTCCTCCAGCCATAACGTGCGGATTAATACGAATACAAACAGGAACTTCTGGATGCTTTGTTCCGAATTGCTCTAAGATTGAAAGGTTGTCTATGTTAATTTGAACACCTAATTTAGAAGCTTGTTCAATTTCTTCTAAAGACACGCCATTAGGAGTGAAAATAATTTCTTCAGCAGAAAATCCAGCTTTTAAACCCAATTGAACTTCTTGAATAGACACAGTATCTAGGCCTGCACCAAGGCTTTTCATTAATTTCAGAATAGAAATATTAGATAACGCTTTTACGGCATAATTCACCTTTACCTGTTTCACCTTATTAAATGCAGATGTTAAACGTTTATACTGAGACACTATTTTTTCAGAGTCGTACACATACACCGGACTTCCAAAGTCGCTTGCAATTTTTAATAAAGTGTTATTATTCATTTTATGATAAATTAAATTCGCCGCAATTTATAAAGTTTTTGTCAGTTTAATACTTATTATTTGTCAAAAAATTAAAGAAAAGAATACAGGATTAATAATATCTAATATTAGATGGTAAAAAATATTGGTTAAAACCTATGGGTTGTTTACATTTGTGAGGCAATAAATTAAAATACCAATGAACTTACACGAATATCAAGCAAAAGAAATTTTAAATAGTTTTGGCGTACGCATACAACGCGGTATCGTAGCAAAAAGTGCTCAAGATGCTGTTGTCGCTGCAAAACAATTAACATCTGAAACAGGAACAAGTTGGTTCGTTGTTAAAGCCCAAGTTCACGCAGGTGGACGTGGTAAAGGAGGTGGAGTAAAATTAGCCAAGAATTTACAAGAGGTAGAGAAAATTTCTGGTGAAATTATAGGTATGGACCTTGTAACACCACAAACTTCTGCAGAAGGTAAAAGAGTACACCAAGTATTAGTTGCAGAAGATGTTTACTACCCTGGAGAGTCTGAAACAGAAGAATTTTACGTATCTGTTTTATTAAATCGTGCTACAGGTCGTAACATGATTATGTATTCTACCGAAGGTGGAATGGATATCGAAACTGTTGCTGAAGAAACTCCACACTTAATTTTTAATGAAGAAATAGATCCTGCTGTAGGTATTTTACCTTTCCAAGCTAGACGTATCGCATTTAATTTAGGTTTATCTGGAAATGCTTTTAAAGAAATGACGAAATTCGTTACTAATCTGTATACAGCTTACGTAAAGTCTGATGCTTCTTTATTTGAAATTAATCCAGTTTTAAAAACTAGCGATAATGGTATTCTTGCTGTAGATGCTAAAGTTACTATAGACGACAATGCATTATACAGACATAAAAACTATCTTGATTTACGTGATATACGTGAAGAAAGTGCTATAGAAGTTGAAGCAGGGAAACTTGGTTTAAACTATGTAGACCTTGACGGAAACGTAGGTTGTATGGTTAATGGTGCTGGTTTAGCAATGGCAACAATGGATTTAATTAAGCAAGCAGGTGGTGAGCCAGCTAACTTTTTAGATGTTGGAGGTACTGCTGATGCTGCTCGTGTAGAGGCTGCTTTTAAAATTATTTTAAAAGACCCTAACGTAAAAGCTATCCTTATTAATATATTTGGAGGTATTGTACGTTGTGACAGAGTTGCACAAGGTGTTATTGATGCCTATAAAAACATGGGGAACATTACTGTGCCTATTATTGTACGTTTACAAGGAACCAATGCAGATATCGCTAAAGAATTAATCGACAATTCTGGATTAGATGTAATGAGTGCTACACAATTCCAAGAAGCTGCAGATAAAGTACAACAAGTTTTAGGATAGTCTAAATACGTTTACTATTATATAAAAATAAAGCGTCTAACTTAGTTGTTAGACGCTTTTTTATGTGATGTTGTTTTGTTGGTTTCCGATTTTCTTGAAGGCGTTTTTTTCGCTTCAGTCTTTTTTCCTAGCACTTTAGTGTCCTCAGTATTTTTAGGCGCTGTTTTCTTAGGTAATGGTCCTCGTAGATGGATAACTAACCCGTTTAAGAAATTTCTTAAAATCTGGTCGCCACATTCCATATATTTAGGATGGTCTTCTTTTCTAAAAAAAGCCCCAAGTTCACTTTTACTGATTCTAAAATCTACTAATTCTAAAATCTTCACAATATCTTCATCTCTTAACTTAAGAGCGACACGTAATTTTTTAAGAACATCATTATTTGTCATATTACTATTTTTTTTAATTTTTTATTCAGAATTTGTTATAAAACGAGTTGTAAAATTTTCAAAATCTGCGCTTTTTTGGTATTCTGTAATGATTCCATTTTATGCTGATTTTTCGTTCTTGTATTTTGTCTTTGTAAATAAAAATGAAATTTATATAATTTGCTGATAATCAAATAATTACATCAATTTATTTTCCTGTTTAAATACCTTATAATTTAAAAGTAAATGACTTAACTGTCATGTTTTAAATGGGTTGCGATGGGTGAGTGTTCATAAAAGCCGATTAAATACATTTAATTTTTCGACAAGTTACATTATATCTACGATTATAAAATAGCTATTATAATTAACTTTAGAATATTAATAATTATCACTCCCTCTTTTATGATAAACCGCGTAGAAAAATTGAGTTTGCTATCTGAAATGATTGCATTCGCTAAAACAGACACAAAAATTAAATCCATTGAATATAATTTTCTTTTGGGTGTATCTCAACAATTAGATATTTCGAGGGAAGATTTTGAATATCTAATGAAAAATCCAATTGCTTATAAACACATCGAGTCTTATAGCGAGCGTATTGTACAATTTCACCGTTTGGTGTTGTTAATGAACTTAGATAACGAACGCACCGAAAAAGAAGTTATAAAACTTTTTAATTTTGGGTTACTTATGGGTTTAAGTCATGAGTCTATAAATAAAGTGCTCTATCTAATGGAAGGCTTTCCAAATAAAATTGTTCCACCAGATGTTTTAATAGATATTTTTAAGGTTCAGTATAACTAAAATTACTGTTTTAATTTTTCAAGTTTATCTTGATAGAATTTTATTTCGTCACGAAATTTTGCAGCATGCATAAAGTCTAAATCTTTTGCAGCAGCCTCCATTAATTTTCGTCTATCTCGAATGTTTTGTTCTAATTGGGGTTTAGTTAAATATTCACTTTCTGGTTCGGCAGCTTTTAGAGCTTCCAATTCGTAACTATATGTACTTACAGAGTTTTTGGCTAAAGCACTGTCTAAACTTTTATTTAGTGCTGTAGGCACCATATTATTCGCTGTATTATAATTGATTTGTTTTTCGCGTCTGTAATTAGTTTCGTCTATTGTTTTTTGCATACTTTTTGTAATCTTATCAGCATACATAATTGCTTTTCCGTTTAAGTTTCTAGCCGCACGACCAACAGTTTGTGTTAACGATCTTGCCGAACGTAAAAAACCTTCTTTGTCGGCATCTAAAATAGCCACTAAAGACACTTCTGGTAAATCTAAACCTTCTCGTAATAAATTTACACCTACCAAAACATCAAACAATCCTTTTCTTAAATCTTGCATGATTTCTACACGCTCCAGCGTATCTACGTCACTATGGATATATCGGCTACGAATTTGAATACGATCTAAATATTTAGTCAATTCTTCTGCCATACGTTTTGTAAGCGTAGTGACTAAAGTCCGTTCGTCATTTTCAATTCGAAGTTGAATCTCTTCAATTAAATCATCAATCTGATTTAAACTTGGTCTCACTTCTATAATTGGATCTAAAAGTCCTGTAGGTCTAATAAGTTGTTCTACAAATACACCGTCACTTTTTTCTAATTCATAATCTGCTGGCGTAGCACTAACATAAATCACCTGATTTTGAAGCGCTTCAAATTCTTCAAATTTAAGCGGTCTGTTATCCATAGCTGCAGGCAATCTAAACCCATAATCGACTAGATTTTCTTTTCGGCTTCTGTCTCCTCCATACATGGCATGAACTTGCGAAATGGTCACGTGACTTTCGTCTATCACCATTAAAAAATCTTCTGGGAAATAGTCTAATAAACAGAAAGGTCGTGTACCTGGTAGTCTGCCATCTAAATATCTCGAATAGTTTTCAATTCCTGAGCAATACCCTAATTCTCGAATCATTTCTAAATCGAATTCGGTACGTTCTTTTAAACGTTTTGCTTCTAAATGTTTTCCGATTTCTTTAAAATAATCATGCTGCTTAACCAAATCATCTTGGATATCCTTAATAGCTCCCTGTAGTACATCTGGCGATGTCACAAACATATTTGCTGGATATATAGTTAGGCGATCGTATTTTTCTATGATTTCGTTGGTTTGAACATTAAAAGCTTCAATCTCTTCAATTTCATCACCAAAAAAATGAATTCTAAAAGCATCATCGGCATAACTCGGAAATATATCAACAGTATCTCCTTTAATTCTGAAACTCCCATGATTAAAGTCTGCTTCAGTCCTAGAATACAAACTCTGCACCAAACGATGTAATAATTTAGTTCTGGAAATTACCTGATCACGTTCTAAAGAAATCACGTTTTTCTGAAATTCCACAGGGTTTCCGATACCATATAAACAGGATACAGAAGCGACAACTAACACATCCCGGCGTCCCGAAAGCAAGGATGAGGTTGTGCTTAAACGTAGTTTTTCAATCTCCTCGTTTATAGATAAATCCTTTTCGATATAAGTTCCAGATACAGGAATATAAGCTTCAGGCTGATAATAATCGTAGTAAGACACAAAGTATTCGACAGCATTATCCGGAAAAAATTGCTTAAATTCTGAATAGAGCTGAGCCGCCAGCGTTTTGTTATGCGCCAAAACTAGAGTAGGACGTTGCACCTCTTCTATAACGTTGGCAACGGTAAAGGTTTTTCCGGAACCTGTAACACCTAAAAGTGTTTGGTATTTCTCGTCGGCATTTATGCCTTGCGTTAATTTTTTAATCGCTGAAGGCTGATCTCCGGTAGGTTTGAATTCTGATTTTATTTTAAATCGCATGTTGCAAATTTAAACTATTTTGGGCGTAGGAAAAATAAAAGACGTGTGCTGTTTTTGCTATCGTTTTAAAGTGAAATGTCCTGTGCGTTCATAATACCTATTATCTTGATTAATCTTTGCTACATACCAATAATCGTCTGTAGGCATTGGTGAACCATTATATAAACCATCCCAACCAGTCGTATCTTGGGTGATGATTTTTAAAAGTTTTCCCTGACGATCGAAGATAGAAACTTCCGCGTCTTCTAATTCTTCAATACCAATAATGTGCCAAGTGTCGTGAAAACTATCTTGGTTAGGGGTGAAAAATTTTGGAATATCTATTACAATTTCATCTGCAAATCCTTCAGCACATCCACCCTTATCTTTTACAAATACTGTATGCTGACCGATAGTTACATTATTAAAAATATTTGAAGATTGATATTCACCATTATCTAAGCTATATAAATAATCGCCACTTCCTCCAGTTACTGAAACGGTAATGGCGTTAGAACTTGATAAAAATGTAGATGTTGTTGTTACGTTTAAAGTTGTTCCGTTTGGATTTATAATAGGCACTAAAATCAGCTGTTTTACGATATTACAGCCTGTGTCGTTACTTTGTACACGTGCAAAAATTATTACCCCATTTGTTATATAATCGTAAATGTTATCTAGAGGATTAGTGCCTGTATTTGCTTCAGCAGTTGTGCTATAATATGTTATTGTAACCGCATCTAAATCGTATACTAAGCGGTTATCAATTTCTGTTAAGTTTAGTGTTTCAGTGCCATCTTCGCAAAATATAAATTCATTTAGCTCTTTGGTGTCTGGAGGATAGTTAACGATTAATTCTAAGGGTTGTATTTCGTAACATTTTGTGTCGGGATCTTGGGCTACAATATATATTACTTGATTTCCAATGGGGTTAATGTAATTTTCAATATCGGTTATTTGTTCTGAAATATTTAATGAATTGGCATCGTTTTCATCCTCAAAATAATATATGTCTGGAGCATTGAAACCTATTTTAACATTAATAACTCTTATAGATTCGCTTAAATTGAAAGTTACATTTTCTCCTGTATAATTCGTTGAACAACTTGCAGCAATTATTGCACTACTAAAATCGGGAATATCATTTATTTGAATTAATAAGGGCTGAACTTTAAAACAATCGGATGTATTTTGGTTTTCAATACGCACATATATGTTTTGTCGTGTTGGAGTGGTAGGAATTTTATAAGAAACTGTATTAGGAATTAAATCTACACGGTTGTTCGCATTAGATTCAGATTTGTAAAAGGTAATATTTAATCCCCTTCCGTCATCAATCGCTAATGCTGTTGCTACCAAATCAATCTCAGTTTCAGATTGACCTGTTATCACACAAATAGGTACATCTACTATTTTTTCTTCAGGAGTAATGGCAGTGTCTAATGTTATAGTAATTCCCGGGATATTACATTTGCTATTGTTAGTGTTTTTAGCTTCTGCATAAATGGTTTTAGCGCCTGAAGACACGTCTATAATTGTATTGTTACTTAAAATAGTTCCATCTTTTGAATCATAAAAAATAACTTCAATTTCAGGTAAATCATATACTAGTAATTGTGATTTATCAATATCACCAATCCTGAAATCAGGAGAATCACATGCGAAAAATTCAGATTTACTGAACTCTGGTTCAAGGAATACTTCTATATTTATTGGGTCTATAACTGGGCAAAATGATGTGTTTATTTTATTAGTAACCCGGCTATAAAAAATTGTTGATACTGTTGTGTATGTACTTGGATCTGTTATGAAATTTGAGTTTCCTGCAATGGCATCGTCTTCAACTTCATATAATTTAATATCAATATCATCCGGATCTATATGTGAATTTATAGTGTTATTAGTTATTAAATCTTTCAATTCAATAACGACTTGATCTAATGTGATTTCTTTTTCAGAGTTAGTTATACAATATTGGAAGTCTGTATAATCTAAATAGACCTGTGGCATATAAATTATCTCTACAGTGAATTCTATCGAGTCGTAACATTCACCAATTAAGGTGCCGTTTGTTACCTTTTCTTGTATAACTCTGGCATAAAGTGAGCTACCTATAATATCTGTATAGTCAATATATTGTGGTAGTTTATTAGTATCTAAATCTCTATCTGTTTCTGATAAGTAATATTGAATTTTATATCCGCTATTATTCGTGTCTATTAAATCGTTGTAAGCATATAAATCTATAACGCGTTCGCTAGAGCAATGTGGAATATAAGGTTCTACATACTCTAATTCTGGGGCTTTAAAAATGTCAAATTTAGAATCGAAACCACCGCACCCAGGATATGTTATTTCAATATAAATGGTTTGTGAAAGGCCGGAATTTGGGATTTCGTAATTTGCTATTTTATTAATTTCTGTACTGAGTGTACTATCTTCAAAGAAAGTTATGTTAGCAGCATTATCTCCATTTACAATATCATTTGCAATTTTTTCTAGATTAAATGTGTCTCCACCACAAATCGCATAATTTTGAATCTGTCCTTGAAATGCTAATAAAATATTTGGATAAATATCGATTTGAGCTATAGAAGGACAACCGCCATCAATAGGTTCTACACGAACAAAGAGTATCGAGGGTGCATTGTCTAGATAAGCGGCTAAATCTGTACCCGTTAGTTTGTTTACATTATTTTCTGCATCTGTTGCATTTTTGAAATATGTAATATTAAATAAGCTTTGATCTAATCCGTTTAAAACGTCATCTCGAGCATCTTCTAATTGTTCTAGTGTAATTCCGCCTCCGGTTGTTGGTGTACATCCAGCAATTACAGAACTACTTGAATTGTTAAGTTTTGGGCTTTCTATATCTTCTAAAGTAAGTGTTGTTGTCCCTATACATCCCGTATTTTTATCTTCAACTCTTACATATAATGAGCTTGTTTCATCCAAATATGGACCAGTAATAGGTTTCGTTCCTTGTTCAGCCTGATATTCTGTGTAATGGTAGGTAAT
The DNA here is from genome assembly GCF_033447105.1 of Formosa sejongensis. NCBI lineage: Bacteria > Pseudomonadati > Bacteroidota > Flavobacteriia > Flavobacteriales > Flavobacteriaceae > Formosa > Formosa sejongensis. The sequence continues at coordinate 58,923 of NZ_JAWQUN010000006.1, read as the reverse complement.
AGTGAAATCATTTAAATCTCCTGTAACAAATAGACTATTAAGATTTTCTAAATTATAAGACAAATCGTTGTCGCAACGCGGATAATTCTGAATAGGTTGTGGATCTGGTTGAATATTTACTATTAAATCAAACTCTAAAGTCACCACACATTTAAATTGAGTACTAGTAACTTCTACATTAATTGTTTCTCGTTCTCCGGGTGCTACTGTGGTTTCTGTAATATCTTTTCCGAAGGAGTTTATGTATTCTATAGTATAAGCATTACCAGGAACAGTACTTTTTATTTGATCTATAATATAATTATCAAAATTTGTTAGAATGAAAATTTCGTCATTTATACTGCAGCGCGAAAAGTCTGATGCTGGATTTAATGGAATTGGAGTGCTTGTTAAAACAGTTATACTAATCTCGTCGGAAATAGTAAAAATATTTGTAGGACTGCTACCATTTATACAATCAGGTTTATAGATTTGGACGTCCAATGTATAGTTTCCAGAATCGCTTGTTTGGTATGTAGGATTGGTAGAAACAACATCACCAGTATTATTATACCAGGTATAACTCGAAATGTTAAGTTCTTCAGTATCAACGCCAAAATCGGACTGAAGTTTGGGAGTTAATTCCGTATCGGTACAGGTGGTAATATCGTTACCTAAATTTAGAGAGACATTTACATCACTTTTTTTTATGAATACAGCTGTATCAAGATTAGTATCACCTTGGTCTGCAACTATAATCTTAATTTTATATTTTTTATAAGGCTTAATTTCTGCTTTAGCTGTTAAAACCTTAGTACGTCCGTAAAAGTTTGTACTTTCTAATTTTGAAACTTCATTTTCATAATACTGAATATTAGTGTCTGAGCAACTATTACCATTAATTGTTTTAGTACTAACAGGAGTATTTGTATTTGGAATTATAGCAATATTTTGAAAAGTTGTAGAGCCTTCTTCTTGAATTAGTATCGCAAATCCATCTGCATTATTGCAAATATTAGGACTTCTGTATTCGTCTGAAGCTAGCACGTAATCGAAAGCAATCGTGGTTGTAATAGCAACAAAATCGAATTCTAAAACGGTAGCATTCCTTGTGTTCGATATTCCTAGTGCTGTTTCTAAATCGGGATCTCCCAACCATGAGTTTGAACCAGAGTTTAGGCCATTAGGATCTGTAGTTGTATCGTTTCCTCCTTCAATGACATTACCTGTTGTTAAAACAATACCTTGTTCGAATGGGAAATTAGAACTCGCTTTATCAAAAGAACCTAAACTATAAAACGATTCTCCCGATGCTGATGCGTTTTTTGGAGATTTAGGATCACAGATTATTATTCCGTTTCCTGAAAGGAAGTTGTTTTCAATTAATGTTAGGGGATCAGAAGATGGTGTTACAGAAATTAAATCAGCATTAGTTTGTGCAACTAAACCATTACATAGCAATACAAAAATAAGGGAGGTGTAAAATAGTAATTTCATAAACAGCTAAAAGTCAGTTTGTTTCTGTTAAGATAATAGAAGAATTATTTGCTAGAAAATTGGGAGGTACAAATAAAATATTATTAGTTAAAATCAAGGAATTCAACGGCAAAATACACCTTTAATTGTATGAAATGCAAATATTAACGTTTTAATGTAAAGTGGGAAGTGAATGTACGCCCATCAGATAAGGTTGCCGAAAACCAATAATCGTCTTCAGGAAGCACGTTACCATTAAATGTTCCATCCCAATTTGCATTTTTAGGGTGAATTTCTATAAGTAATTTACCATATCGGTTGAAAATATATACTTTAGAGTTTTCCATAAATAGGTTGGTTGCACCTTCAATTTTAAAAGTATCGTTATAACCATCTCCATTTGGGGTAAAGAATTTGGTAAAACCAACAACATAAACCACTTGCTCTGCTAGGCCACAATTATTTTTTATATCTCTTACTTTTACCGTGTATTTGCCAGGATAGACATCTGTAAAAATAGATTCACTTTGGTAACCTCTGTATTGTGTTGAATTTGAGTGGTTTTCTTCATTTTTAAATAATGCATATTCGTAAATCCCCAATCCGTTGGCAGTAACTGTTATGTTATTATATCCTCCTGAATAAGTAGTTTTAGTTCTATCTGCATCAATTATCGCAATACCAGATTCATTAATTGTAAACCTTTTTAGTTGAACACAAGCCGATGCTTTTTCTGTAATTACGACTTCATAACTATTTGTGGAATTAGCTAAATACTCATAATGTGTTGCTCCAGAAATTGCTGAGTCATTTAAAAACCACTGGAAAGTATAATCTCCAATATCGGATAAAGGGATTTCAGAATTTAAAATCACATCAGAACCTGTGCAATAATAGGCTGTTTCTTCTGTTGTTTGTGCGTCTATAGACCGAATAAGAAACGATTGGTCTGTATAACAACCTGTTTTATCATTTGTTGCACGAACATAAATAATCTGATTCGGTGTTGTATTTGAATAACTTGTAGGAATGACTATTGCTGAAGGTGTTCGACTAGAATTGGGATCTGTGTCGTAAAACAAGTAATCTGCATCTGCGAAAACAATACTTTCTTCTAAATTAAAATGCGTTAGGCCATCATTAAAAGGAGATGTGACATCGCATTGTGTAATGTCTGTGACTTGTAAATTTGGACTTGAAATTAATTGTAATGAAAACGAGGTGGTGTCGTAACAATTGGAGTTGCTTTTATTTTCAATTCTAGCAATAATGCCTTGGTTTGCAGAAGATATTCTGTAGCTTCCAGGAACTAAAATAGCATTTACTTTAGTGTCTGCATCCGATTGATTTTTAAAATAAATAATCTGAAAATCATCAGGATTTTGAGTTCTTAAAATTTGATTATTGTGTGTCGTTAAATCAACGGTTTCTGTTTCATCGTTGTATAAATCGCAAATAGGATCTAAATAAGTAACAGCGTTTGCAACAGGAATTTCGTTATATGTAACATTTGCAACACCTTCTTTAATGTCGCAAATAGTAGCATGATTAGGTGTGATAAGTACTTTATAAAGACCTGCATCGGAAACTTCCATTTCCCAAGCATTTCCTGTATTGGTGATCGTATTTCCATTAATGGTCCAAAGGTATGTGGCAGCTGGAACTTCTTCTGCTTTTAATGTATATTCTTCGGCAGTACAAAGCGGTAAATTACTAGTTTTGATACCGTCGTTTGCATGAATAATATCGATCTTTTGATTAAAAAACGATTGAATAAAAGGAGGTAAACCTTGAGTAGAATTATTACCTTTTAAAGGGATTGCATTGTGTTTGTAGCTTGCAGAAGTCCCTTTTGCATTCGGGTTTTCGATAACACCTAGATAGGGTAGGCCTTGCTCGTAAGTCTCGGAAAGCGCTCTGTAAATTTTGCCGTCTGGACCTAGTTGAAGTGCACCTCTAAACAACTTTCTATTATCTAAAGTGACTTGTGAATTAGATATATCTGCAGCTTCAAGATCGTATTGAATTAACGCCGATTGGTGCCTTGTGGCTAGATTAGAATCATCTCCATTATAATCATTGGTAGCGTGAACGTATAAAAATTTGTTGTTTGGCGAGAATTCTACGCCATAGGGATTGTTGCTAGAGGTTGTGCTAATGGTAAGTCTTTGTTCTTGGGTAATAGCTCCTGTAGAGGCATCAAAATCATAAAGATACAAACCTCCTTTCATATTGGCATTAGCCATTTTAGTACCGTCTGGAGATAATTTTAAAGCACCCCGAATATCGGTTATTTTAGAAGTTATAGTAGATTTTACAGGTGTTGTATTAATAGTTTTTTCAGTGATTTCGTAGGCATAAAATGTGTTTAAAATGGAATTGTCATCTTTCGCTGTTGCTGTAGATAATGTAATCATCCATATAGACTGCGTATTACAATCTTTAATAACTGCACTTAGTTTTTCTGAACTATAGGGTAATAAATTTTGATTTTTTAAGATGATTTTTCCCAAGCCTCCATTTTCTGTAATATCAACAATAGAGTAGTTAAATCCGTGATTAACACTTCTTTCGGCACCAGTGCCTACTGTGAAAATATAAAATTCAGTTGTACTTTTAGGCTTAGGAATAACTATTGCAGATTGCGTACTAGAAGAGTTTCCATAAAGCTCGGTACCATTATCCATAACCTCATGATTTCGGTTATAAACGGTAGTACCATCAGTATAAAATAGTAAATTTCCAAACTCATCTGAAATAGATGAAGCACCTTCTTTGGTGTTTAATTTCCCGTCTATTAGTGCAGAAACTTTATTGGTATTCGAGTCAAACTGTATACCTGCATTTTCACCAAAATACCAATTAGCAGCTTCATATTGTGCATAGACAATGCCGTGCATAAAAAAAATAAAGATAACAAAACAATTTTTCATTTAGAAGGTGAACTTAGCTAATAGTCCTTCTAAAGATATTATAAATCTCTTCTTTCAAGTAATTTATAAGATAAAAATATTAAGATAGCTGTCCAAACTGCAACAATTATAATATCGGAACTGTGCACCGCATAGTCGTAAAACATTTCATTTTTTTCAGGGAATTTGGTCATCATAACACGCTGAAAAGGTTGTTTTATAAGATTGTACATAGACTTTAAAGGGAAAAATCTTTGGATTTTCTCAGCTATATCTGCATTTAACTGCCATGTTAAAATGCCGTAAGCAACCCATTCTAAAATGAATAAAACAAAAAGGCCGCCTAAGGCAAAAGCCGAACGTTTAACCAACATAGCGAAGAATAAACACAAACTAAAAAATCCAACAAGTTTTACAAAATAGGCAAGTAAGAAGTTTGTTTCTCTAAAAATGATACTGAGTTCGTTATAACTTGAGTAGTATAATCCAATACATAAGGTTGCAACCCCAATTAAAACGGTAGCGATTAAAGAGAAAAATACTATGGTGTAGAATTTAGATAAGATAAATTCCTTTTTACTCAATCCATCTATGAGGTTTTGCTTAATGGTTTTGTTGCTATATTCGTTCCCAATCATACTCACCACAACTATGGCAAAGAAAAATTTAAATTGAGAAGCAAAAAAGGTGGTGATATGCCAAATAATTGGAAAATTGAATATGCCCAATTCACCTAATTCTAAAGTGAATAAGCCAAAGAAATTTATTTTTATTGATGATAATATTAATACGGTAAACGGTAAAATAAATGAAATAAAAATCAATACTTTACTGGCGCGATTAAGTAGAAGTTTTTGTAATTCTAAATTTATAAGTCGTAACATAGGTTTGATTTTTGGCTTATTGGTTGTCAGTTAATTGTAAAAATTGTTCTTCTAAACTTTGTTTTCTTTTTACTAAATGAGATAAAACGATACCTCTTTCAAACATAATTTTGTTTAGCTCTAAAGCTTCCAAAGGTTCGTTTAAAAGTACTTTTAGAATGGCATTGTCTTCAGTAATTGTTCCGAAAGCTTTATTCGTTTCTAAGAATGTTCTTAAGGCTAAATTGTCTTCAGCTTTTAATTCGAAAAAACCATGGCTTGCAATCATTTCGTCTACGCGACCAGAATATAATTTCACTCCTTTTCTTAATACAACGACGTGAGTACACACTTTTTCAACTTCATCTAATAAATGTGAAGCCAATAAAATGGTGGTTCCGCGTTGTGCAATATCTTTTATAATTTCTCTAATTTGATGAATTCCTTGCGGATCTAATCCGTTTGTAGGTTCATCTAAAATTAAAATTTCAGGATCGTTTAATAGGGCAGAGGCAATGGCCAAACGCTGTTTCATACCTAGAGAAAAGGTTTGGAACTTGCCATGTTTTCTGTCTAAAAGACCAACGATTTCTAGTTTTTCATCAATTTTACTAAAATCAATTTCTTTAATTTTACAAACCAATTTTAAATTTTGGTAAGCTGTCATGTACGGATAAAAGTTTGGGCGTTCTATAATTGCTCCAACTTTCTTTAATGCGTCGTGTGTAGAAACGCTGCCACCAAACCAATTAAAATCGCCAGAGGTTTTATTTACTACATTTAAAACGATACCTAAAGTAGTAGATTTTCCGCTTCCGTTAGGCCCTAAAATGCCATAAACATTACCTTTATTAATATTGAATGATAGATTATTTACGGCGGTAAGTGGTCCGAATTTTTTTGTAAGATTGGTAATTGTGAGTATGCCTGCCAAAATGGATAGTTTTGTGGTTATATTAGTAAGACGAATATGAGTTAAATTTGTTACAAGCTAATAAATAAAAGCTTAAAATTGAGTAAATTTGTAACTATGGACGATTTAAAAATATCAAAAAAGAAGCCTTCATATCCTATTATTGAAAAGTTAGATAAATATCTATCTGAATATAATAGAAACTTCAAACTTCCTATTTTTTACGATGATTTATTGCGCTATCAAGGTGCTATAACAGTTTATGATAAGGACGATGAAGATACACTTTGGCTTCGCGTATATTATAATGAATATGAGCGCGCAGAAATTGATTTAGCTTTAAAAAGAGTCTATTCGAATTTAGTTTCTGATGGTAATGAAAAGATTTTTCAGTTCTTAAATGTAGATTGTATTGACTTCTGTACCTTTGGAAATTCACAACCTTTCCGAATTAAAGTCCGAAATATTTTAAATGATAATTATACTCATTTTTATATAAAAAAGGCAGATGCTTCTCGTGTTTATGGTTTAGAACTTGAGCATATGTTGTCTCCAAATAGCCTTAACTTTTTGGTGTATAAAGATACTTTGATTGAAGAACATATAGCAGGAATACCTGGAGATGTGTTTATAAAAGATATGTTGCCAAATTGTACAGCTCCCGAAAAATCCCAAATTGCTAAAGAATTTGTGAAGTTTAACGAACGTTGTATGATTCGCTTATTGGGAGATATGCGTTCTTATAACTACGTGGTAATTCCTACTCACGATTTTGATCAGATTGTATATAAAGTTCGTGCAATTGATTTTGATCAGCAATGTTACGAGGGAAAATTGAATATTTATCGGCCGCAATTTTTTAAGGAAAACTATGAATTGGTTAAACTAGTCAAGGAAAAAATAAGTGAAGCTTCTATTGACCAATACAAAATTGAAGAGCGCTCAATTATTGCTAAACGTGTTATTAGTTATAATAAACGTTTAACAAAATTGATTGATTGTATGATGAGCGATAAGATTTCTACAGATGAGAACCTTGAACTATTAAAATCTGTGATTTACAATTATACACTAGATATGAATTTTAAATATTGTACAACTATGGGCGAAATTTTAAAGCATGCTTTAGCCTTCGTAAAACGTAATTACGAAGATGTTAATATGAAAAAATTATCGTAATTAATTCCAGTTTTCGTCGAAATCTAAACCGTCATAATCTTCTAAATCCATATCGTCTTCAAACTCGTCAAAGTCATCTAAATCATCATCATCCGATTCGAAGTTTCTTTCAGGAACTTCGTCAGGGATTTGACCATGCACAAACATTAAGTTAGGGTAGTCTATGCCTTCGGTTTCATTAACAATATCGCCAAGTTCAACAAAGAACGTCCACATATTGAAGAAATCGTAAACATAAATTAATTTAGTTTGTTCACTATTTAGAATGCTATCAATAGCTGTTTGATTCATTAAACTCACAGATTCTTGTCCGTCGCTTAAATCGAATAAAGAAAATTCTTCACCTTGATTCCATTCATCGTCACTCTTGTAAAAGGACGCCATCTCACCACCATCAAACCCAAAAGCTTGGGTAATAATATTGTGTAAATCTTCTAAGGTGTCTGTTTTACGAATTTCTAAATCGCGGAATACATCCTCTTCTGTGTCGTTGTCTAAGATTACTCTAAATCTATAAATCATGCTGAAAAATTAAGGGGTAAAGATACTATTTTTATGATTATTTGCTAAAACGATGCAACATAAATGTCATGGCTGTTAATAAGAAAAATGCACCTACTTGATGCAATACGCCAAGCCATACAGGAACATATAAAATTAGGGTGAAAATCCCTAGCAAAAATTGAAAAACAACTAGGATTAATAACGCATTAATCGCCTTCTTTTGATTGGTCGTTAATTGTAGTTTTCTTGATTTATACCATAATAATACAATCAGTCCTACAACTACATAAGCCATAATGCGGTGCACAAATTGAATACCGCTTGGGTTTTCTAAAAAGTTGATATATAAAGGATGGGAAGCATAAACACTAGGATGCATAAATTTTCCTTCGTTCATTAAAGGCCAATGGTTGTGTACTAATCCTGCTTTTAATCCTGCTATAAAAGCGCCATAAACAATCTGGATTAACAACACAACATAAGTAAGAATAATAAGGTTTTTATATTTTTTATTTACCCGTTTTTTATTAGGATAAATTAAATCTAAAGCGACCCATAGTGTTGCAGCAAATGTTAAAAAGGCAGCTGTTAAATGAGCGGCCAATCTAAAATGACTCACATCTGGCATGTCTACCAATCCGCTTTTTACCATATACCATCCTAAAAATCCTTGGAAACCACCTAAGCAAAGTAGTACAATACATTTTTTTATGGTTGATTTTGTAAGTTGTTTTGTCATTAAAAAGTAAACAAAAGGGAAAAAGAACACCAAACCTATTATGCGGCCAATTAAACGATGCAGCCATTCCCAAAAGTAAATGCTTTTAAAATCGTCTATATTAAAATGCGAATTGTATTGCTTAAATTCTGGATGTTGCTGGTATAATTTAAAAGCTTCTTGCCATTCTGTATCACCAATAGGAGGAATTGTTCCTGTAATAAGTTTGTAGTTAGAAATTGAAAGGCCAGAATCTGTAAGACGTGTAATCCCGCCAATAATAACCATAATAAAAATTAAAAAACACCCGGTAAATAACCAGTAAATAACGTTTTTATTGTCTTTTGTTTTCAATATCTTTTGCTTTAAAAGCTACAAAGTGCCAAAGGCTCTGAGAAGCAAAGTTTGTTTAATTAGATTGTTTTATTTTGGAAATAAAGCTTGATAACATACATTCAATTTCTCTTTTACTTTATTTATCCGATACTTCCAATCCTAACTTTTTACCAGCTTTTAACATTAATTTAAAAGCGGCTTCGTGTTCGTTAGGAATTTCACCTTCTAAAATAGCTTCTTTTATAACATCCTTAATCTTGCCAATTTCTTGTGAAGGTTTTAAATTGAATGTCTCCATAATTTCTTCTCCAGAAATAGGCGGTTGGAAATTACGAACATGATCACGCGCTTCAACTTCAACAATTTTATCTCTTACGATTTTAAAATTATTGTGATACTTTTTAAATTTCTTTGGATTTTTAGTCGTGATGTCTGCTTCACATAAGGTCATTAAATCCTCTACAGCATTTCCAGCATCAAAAATTAAACGTCTTACAGCAGAATCGGTTACTATATCTTGAGCCAACACAATTGGTCGGGAGCTCATAAAAACCATTTTCTGTACAAACTTCATCTTTTCATTTAAAGGCATTTTTAAACGCTTGAATAAATGAAATGCCATTTTCGAACCTTCAAATTCATGTCCGTGGAACGTCCAACCTACTTTTTTACTGAATTTCTTGGTTGGTGCTTTTCCTATATCATGAAGTAATGCAGCCCAACGTAGCCAAAGATTATCTGTGTTTTCAGAAATATTATCGACCACTTCTAAAGTATGATAAAAATTGTCTTTATGTTTCTGTCCTTCAACTTCGTCTATACCTTTTAAAGCTGTAATTTCTGGTAAAATATAATTAAGAAGTCCTGTTTCTTCTAGAAGTAAAAATCCGATAGAAGGCACTTTGCTCTCAAGGATTTTATTCAATTCTACTACAATACGTTCTTGGGTAATAATTTCTAAACGTTCGCTATTTCTTGTAATAGCATTTAAAGATTCTGTTTCTATTACAAAATTTAATTGAGACGCAAATCGCACAGCACGCATCATACGCAACGGATCGTCGCTATAAGTAATATCTGGATTTAGCGGTGTACGAATAATTTTGTTTTCTAAATCTTGAACACCATTAAACGGGTCTAAAAGATTTCCGAAACGGTCTTCATTTAAATCTAAAGCGAGTGCATTTATAGTGAAATCACGACGATTTTGATCATCTTCTAAAGAACCATTTTCAACAATAGGATTTCTACTATCTTCATTGTAAGATTCTTTTCTCGCACCTACAAATTCAATTTCTATACCATCGTAACGCAACATGGCGGTACCATAGGTTTTAAAGACTTGAACTTTTGGTTTGTTGGGTAAGTTTTTTGCGACTTGTCTAGCTAAGTTAATACCGTTACCAATGGCAACAACATCAATATCTTTTACACTGCCACGATTTAAAATGAAATCGCGGACAAATCCACCAATAACATAGCTGTCTAATTCTAATTCTTTGGCAGATTTAGAAATAATTCTAAATATTGGGTTCTGTAGTGCTTCTTTGTAATTCATTTATGAAATTCCAATTTTTAAATACCAAATTCCAACTCATTCTAGTTTGGGATTTGGTGCTTAAAATTTGAGAGGTTACTCTCTTATAACTTTCACAACACCACTATTACTTAATTTAATAATAGCCGATGGTTTTGCGTTCTTTTTTTCGTGGTGCAAATTTACGACATAGTCTACTCCTTTTAAAATATCGGGAGCGATTTCTTTAAAAGATTTTGGTGTGGGTTTTCCACTAATGTTAGCTGAGGTTGAGACAATAGCACCATTAAATCTGCGTATTAATTGAAAACAAAAATCATCATCAGGTATTCTAATAGCGATGGTATTGTCTTCTGCTATTAAATTTAAAGCTAGATTTTGTGGCTCGTCGTATATTATGGTAATAGGTGTTTCCTGAATATCGAATAAACTGAAGGCAGCTTCCGGAATCTCCTTCACGTATTTTTTTAGCATTCTATCATCGGCAACTAAACAAATTAAAGCTTTGCTGTCTTGACGTTGTTTTAGTTTAAAAATTTTTTCTACAGCGTCTGCATTCGATGCATCGCAACCTACTCCCCATACGGTATCTGTAGGGTAGAGTATAAGCCCGCCTTGTTTTAGAATTTGCAAGGCTGTGTTGATTTCTTTTTGCATGGGTAACTTTTATTAATTTAAATAGATGAGCTTATTTTTTAAGAATAGATTTATAAACATCAAATGTTTTTCTCGCCATAACTTCTGAAGAAAAATTAGCAAGGATTTGAGTGTGTGATCTCTCTATAAACTGTTGTTGTAATTCTTTGTCCGCAGATAGATTTACAAGATTGTCTGATAGTGATTTGTAATCATTCACATCAGACAAAAAACCATTTACACCACTACTTATAATTTCAGGAATTCCCCCCGGATTTGTGGATATAACAGGAGTTTTAAAATAGAAAGCTTCATTTATTACTTGGGGTAATCCTTCAGATTGAGATGTTAACATAAAGATGTCGAACTGTGGAATAAAGTTAGACGCATTATTAACAAAACCTGTAAATGTAATATAGTCCTCTAATTTTAATTCTTTAACTTTTGCTTTATACTCGTCTGTTTTTTTTGTGAAATCTCCAATTTGTACAAAATGAAAGTTAGTGAGTTTTTTTATATTAACGATATCGTCTATCACATTTAAAAAAGTAAGTAAGTTCTTTGCTCTTATGTGATTTCCTATGTTTCCTATAATTATTTTGTTCTCAGGAATCTGATATTTTGCTCTTAATTTAAATTCTGTAATATCTGTTTTATTGCTAAATCGGATACCGTTATAAATGGTTGTTATTTTAGAAGTGTCTTCTATCCCTTTAGCAGTAACTTGGGCTACAGCTTTAGAAACACAAATATATTTTTCAATTTTTTTATAATTGTATTTAAAGAGTGTAGATTTTCTGTTTTTAATTTCGAAAACAGTTTTTTTACTAAAAATAAAAGGTGGTAATTTTTTACTAATTCTATCCGCAATAACAGATAATGTTAAGGCCGTTGGATCATGTAAATGAATGAGATCAATTTTTTTACTGCGACAAGTTTTAATAAGTTTTAAAATATATCTTGGATCTATTTTAAAACCTAATGGAGCAGCAATGCATGCGTAATTTTTTTCTATTAACCTTTTATGGAAAACAGAATTTTTTACGCAAAAAATATATTGAGTGACATCTAGATTAGATTTTTCTAATTCGTAATATAAATTTTCAATATGGTTTTCTCCACCACCCCAATTCGATACTCCTGAAACATGTAAAATTGTCATTCATTTATGGGTTTTACTATTAGAATCAACAATTTAAAATTATAAATAAAGTATGTGTTGTCAATTGCGTGCTGCAAAAATAGAAAAGTTATTTCAATTAACTTTCTTTCCTGTTTTAATGTTAGACAAAGAAGGTTTTAAGTATACATTCTAATGTTTTTAAAGTAACAACCGTTTTTATACATTTGTAATCTAAGAATTACATTGAACAACTATATTTTACATTAAGTAAGCGTTTGATGAATTACGCATTTAATAATACATTTTGTAATGGATATAGGAGAGCAACTTTATTTTACGGTATTTCATAAATGGAAATACCTATTGGCAATTTTACTTTCAAAATTTCATTCGAAGTCTAAATCAATGGAGAAATTGGTTTATGTCGCAAGGGAAAAAGATAAAGATTGGATTTTTGGTGCAAAAGTTAGAAGACTTTCGAAGTTTTCTGGATTAAACGCTTCAACTTATTTCCATAATAAATTAAAGAATTTACCGGACGCAGATGGTTATTATTTTATTTATCAGAATTATTTTTGCAAATGTATTCGTAGTACACCAAGTATATTAAATAAAAAGAATATTGTTATGTTTACGCATCCAACTTGGACTAAAAAATATTCTAAAACACATGTTGTTTGGTGTCTTAATAAAGCAGATTATATAATCTGTTTAAATTCTAAAATTAAATTAGACTTAATTGAGCTGGGTGTTAAACCTGAGATATTAAAAGTTTTGCATATTGCAACATCATCTTCGACCTTTTACAATCATAATCGAGAAAATGGAGGGGTTGGTTTTTGCTCTAATTTCGGAATAAGAAAAAATCCTGAGTTGGTATACCAGATCATTAAAAATTTACCAGAAAGACAATTCTATATTATTGGTAGAGATTGGGAAAACTTTGATAAATTTAGTGAGTTAAAAGCTTTGCCTAACTTTACCTATTATGATAATGTTCCATATGAAACATACCCAGATTTATATAATAAATTAGATGTTTTTGTGTCTCCATCTATATTAGAAGGCGGTCCAGTTCCTGTGTTAGAGGCAATGATGTCTAATTGTGTGCCTGTGGCATCAAATACAGGTTTTTGTCCAGATTTGATAAACCATGGAAAAAATGGATTTTTATTCGAAATCGATGCTAATTATAAGGAGGTTATATCTTTGATAAATCAAGCTTACGAGTTAAAAGGAAATGTAAGAGAAACAGTTTTGCCTTACACTTGGGAGAACTGCTCTAAAAAAATAGACGGTTATTTTTTAAACTAATAATATTTTAATTGAATAAAAAAGAACATATACAGGAGGCTTATATCAATCAGAAGGCATTGCTTGACGATTATATTCTGAATTTTAATAGTAAAGGAAAAGCGTTCGGAAATCAGGATCGTAACTCTTTAAGGTTATTTGATTTGGGGAGTAAAACTATCAATGCAAAATCGTTTAAGATTCCAAATCTTATAAACAAAATAGCTTACAGGTTCTTTAGAAAAAGCAAGGCACAACGTTCTTTTGAATATGCCAATATCTTAATTCAAAAAGGTATAGGTACACCCGAACCTATCGCTTACTATGAATTTACTACACCTTTAGTTTTTAAAAACAGCTATTATATAAGCGAACAATTAGACTGTGAATTAACCTATCGCGAACTGTGTCATGATTTAAACTATCCAGACCATGAAGCTATTTTACGAGGATTTACACGTTTTACTTTCGATTTACATGAAAAAGAAATTAACTTTTTGGATCATTCTCCAGGTAACACATTAATTAAAAAAGTAGGGGATACGTATCAATATTTTTTGGTAGATTTAAATAGAATGGAATTTGGTCCTATGGATTTTGAAGCCAGAATGAAGAACTTTGGTCGATTAACCACTCATAAATCTATGGTTAAAACCATGAGCGACGAATACGCTAAATGTTTAGGAGAATCTCCAGAAAAAGTATTTGTTGTAATGTGGGGATATACCGAAGCATTTCAAGAGAAATTTCAGCGTAAGCAAAAGTTAAAAAAGAAATTGAAATTTTGGAAAAAACACGATTAGACTTTATTTTCTGTCTTTTCGCAATAACCATAATTTTATATAACGCATAAAAATCACGTAACCCTGAATGTAACCAATAGCAAGGCCGACAACTCCATCTCTAAACCCACCTTGTATAATATAGTGTTTAAAAAAGCCCCAAAAAGGCTTTATTACAAAATGATAAGGCGTTATTTTCCCTGTTTTTTTATCGTAATCTTTAGCTTGCCACCAAGCATAACGATTCATTTTTTCTAAATACTTATCGAAAGTGATGTAGGTATTATGGTAGAGTTTGTTTTTTAAATGTCCAACGTCTCCGTTCGTTTTAATTTCTGCATGAACATGTTTGTCTTCGTATATACAAAAATCACGTTTAAATAAACGAATTACGCTGTCGTTTCGCCATCCGCTATAATTTACACGTTCGCCCATAAAGTGATTCATTCTCCCCATCCAATATGCTACTATATTTGGGTCTGGTTGTTTAAGAATCTCTAAAATTTCGGCTTGTAATTCAGGAGTGACACGTTCGTCGGCATCAACTAATAAAATCCATTCGTGTTTGGCTTGCGGAATCGCCCAATTTTTTTGTGATGCGGAATATTCATAATCTCTACGAATAACTTTTGTAGCCAAAAACAATGCCTTTTCGTAGGTTCCATCTGTACTTAAACTATCTACAATTAGAATTTCGTCGGCAAATTTTACCGATTCGATAACGGCTTCTATATTATGTATTTCGTTTCCCGTAGGAATAATTGCAGTTAGCTTGGTCATTAAAATGTGTTATGCTTTAAAAAGGTTTTAAAAAATTGATTAAAACATTTTTAAAATAATTTGGGGTAAATTTTTTATATAAAGATAGACTTTCCTTTTTCAGATCCTTTTCATGTTTCGCTCCGTACAGTTCTGGCTGATAATCTTTTAAATGAACAGAAACATTATTGGTGCTATCTTCAAAAATACTCCACGTTTCTTTGTCTATCCAAGGTGAGAAAATCGTAAAGGTTTTAATATTCAGTGCTTTTGCCATGTTTATAGCGCCACCCTCATTACCTATAATAGCTCCACAATGATGTAAAATTCCTAAAAATTCTCTTAAGCTTTTACCGTAGACATTGAAAAAAATATAATTTTTAGTTTCTGGTTTACAGGCATCAAAAATCTGTTGTGCCTGACTTAGCTGAGAAGGGATATAATTGAATAAAATTTGAGCTTTTGTAGCTTCAACAATAGTATCAATTACTTCTGCCATGTATTTTAAAGGATAGGATTTGGAATCGCCACTTCCTAAAACACCAATCATAAATACAGTTTCGTTTAGATTAAGACCATTGGATTCTAAAAACTGTTTGCTCTGTTCAATTTCTGGATGAGTTAAATAAATTTTTGGTTTTATAAACTCAGGAAGTGCTTTAACTAAAGGTGTTAAAAGTTGAATTCTGTTTTCTATGGCTAAACCAGCACTAGTTTTTGCTTTTTTAGAACGTTTTACTGTTTCTGTGTAAATCCATTCAGAATACCATTTATGATAAGATATTCTTGTTTTTCCCTTAGTATAATAGCTAATTATTTTACTTGAAAGTTTCGAGTAAACATCTATAACAATATCAAATTCGTGATGTTGAATATCTTTCGCAAATTTGAACAGCGCTTTCGTGTTTTTCTCAGCCGTTTTTGGGAAAATAATAAAATTATCTATGTACGGATTATGTTCTACAACAGAAAATGTATTCGCATTAATAAGATAATGCAAGGTTGCATTGGGATATTCTTTTCGTAGTATTTCAAATAAAATACTACTTGTAAGCACATCTCCAATCATTTTCTGTTGTATAACTAAAATCTTCATTTATACCGCAACGTTATTATCACGAAGCGCATTATTTAAAGAGGTTTTCTTATCTGTACTTTCTTTACGTTTTCCGATAATTAAGGCACAAGGCACTTGAAATTCTCCAGCAGGGAATTTTTTAGTATAACTTCCAGGGATCACAACAGAACGTGCAGGAACACGACCTTTAGTTTCTACAGGAGTATCTCCAGTAACATCAATAATTTTAGTACTCATTGTTAATACAACATTTGCACCTAAAACAGCTTCGGTTTCAACATGAACACCTTCAACAACAATACAACGCGATCCAACAAAAACATTATCTTCTATAATAACTGGAGCAGCTTGTAATGGTTCTAATACACCACCAATACCAACACCACCAGAAAGGTGAACGTTTTTACCAATTTGTGCACAACTACCAACAGTAGCCCAAGTATCGACCATCGTTCCTTCGTCTACATAAGCACCAATATTTACATAACTAGGCATTAATATAACACCAGAAGAAATGTAAGCTCCATGACGTGCAACTGCGTGAGGTACAACACGAATTCCTTTTTCAGCATAACCTGTTTTTAATGGAATTTTATCGTGGAATTCTAAAGGTCCACATTCTATAGTTTCCATTTTCTGAATTGGGAAATAAAGTACAACACCTTTTTTTACCCATTCGTTTACTTGCCATCCATTTTCGGTTGGTTCTGCAACACGTAATTCTCCTGCATCTAATAGAGAAACTACTTTTCTAATCGCTTGTTGAGTTGTTTCTTCTGATAATAAAGCTCTGTTTTCCCAAGCTTCTTCTATGATAGATTGTAATTCTTTCATTGTAAATCTTTAAATTTCCTCAAATATAGTTTTATAATCTATCTCCTTAAAACCGTTACCATAAAAAATACCTAAATCTTTATATATAGAATCTATTATAATTGAGATTGTTAATAGTAACTTTGCTGAAAAAGATATAAAATGGCACGTGTTTTAGCAATAGATTTTGGAAAAGTAAGAACAGGAATTGCAGTAACCGATGAGCTTCAGATTATAGCTTCTGGACTTACTACAGTAAATACAAAAGAGTTAATTCCGTTTTTAAAAGATTATATTGCTAAAGAAAATGTTGAGCTTTTTGTGGTTGGAGAACCTAAACAAATGGATGCCACAGCATCTGAAAGTGAAGCTTTAATTATACCATTTCTTCAAAAATTATTAAAAGCAATTCCAGAAATTCCTGTAGCCCGAGTCGATGAACGCTTTACGTCTAAAATGGCTTTTCAAACCATGATTGATGGTGGCTTGAAAAAAAAACAACGTAAAAATAAGGCTTTGGTCGACGAAATTAGCGCTACTTTAATTTTACAGAGTTACTTATCTTCAAAATAAATAGCGTTTTTTAGAGAATTTTCTTAAATTTTAGCTTCTTATCGAGAATTAATCGGTGTTTGACTAAAATTTTTATAAGAACAATACTTAGCATCTATATTTGTTTCAAATTAGTTAATGCTATGAACTATAATAAATTATTTTTTTTTATAATCGTGTTGGGCTTTGGCTCCATGCATCTTAAGGCACAGAACCACGATATTAAAAAAATTGATCAAACTATTCCAACAGAAATAAGAGTCGCAAAAGTACTGCCTTGCGAGACATTTTCTCTTAAAAATGTTAAATCTCTAAATATTGTTAACAAACATCAAGATTTAATTAATACTACTGTAAACTCTAAAATTAAATGTACACTAGATTTGTTTAGTGTTCTTAATGATAAAGCGACTTGCTAAAAGTTAAAACTTCATAAAATTTAAGACTACTTGTTAAAGGAGTTTTTTACTATAGGCTATTAACAGTAAGAATTGTATTTTTGCATTTCAATTTTTACAACGCACAAAAATGATATTACCAATAGTCGCATATGGCGATCCCGTACTAAAAAAAGTTGGACAAGATATTGATCCAGAATATCCGAAATTAAATGAGATTTTGGATAATATGTTCGAAACCATGTACAATGCATTTGGGGTAGGACTTGCAGCGCCACAAATAGGTTTGCCAATTCGTTTGTTTATTATAGATACCACGCCTTTTGCCGAAGATGAGGATTTGTCTGAAGAGGAACAAGAGGCCTTAAAAGGATTCAGAAAAGTATTTATTAATGCCGAAATTACTGTTGAAGAAGGTGATGAGTGGGTTTTTAATGAAGGCTGTTTAAGCATTCCAGATGTTCGTGAAGATGTCTTTAGAAAACCAAAAGTAACTATTGAGTACCAAGACGAAAATTTTAAATCGTATGTTGAAACTTACGAAGGTCTTATAGCGCGTGTTATTCAACATGAATACGACCACATTGAAGGAATTTTATTTACAGAGAAACTATCTACCTTAAAAAAACGTTTAATTAAAGGACGTTTAGACAACATCTCCAAAGGAAAAATCAATGTGGATTACAAAATGCGATTTCCAAAACAAAATAAGAAACGATAATATTTGTATAACACATACAAACACAAGATATTTGCCATCTTTTAAAAAATAATTTATGAGCTTAGATAAAGTATTAGCTATTTCAGGAAAACCAGGATTATACAAATTAATCATGCAAACGCGTAACGGGTTTATCGCAGAATCTTTATTAGATAATAAGAGACTTTCTGTAACGATGAATCATAATGTTAGCGTGTTAAGCGAAATTGCTATTTACACATTAACAGAAGAAGTGCCTTTAAAAATCGTACTTCAAACTATTGCAACAAAAGAGAATAACGCACCTTCAACTATTAGTCATAAAGACAGTAAGGATAAATTAGAAGAGTATTTCTTCGGAATTTTACCAAACTACGATGAAGACCGCGTGTATCCAAGCGATATTAAAAAAGTAATTCAATGGTATAATTTACTTCAGAAAAATGATTTATTAGATTTCGAAAGTGAATCTGAAGAATTAGAAACTGAAGAAGTTGCTAGCGAAGAAACGATCTCTGAAAAAGAATAAATTCAAACTTCAAACAAACAAATTAAAGTCCGACCTAGAGTCGGACTTTTGTTTTTCATTACCTTTAGACTAATTAAAAATTCATCATTTCTCTTAACTTATATCCTATGAATACACGTGCTCAACAACTTGAATCTTTCGATAGACTATTAACCATTATGGACGAATTACGAGAACAATGTCCGTGGGATAAAAAGCAAACCATGGAAACCTTACGTCATTTAACCATTGAAGAAACGTACGAATTAGGAGATGCTATTTTAGATAAAGATTTACAAGAAATTAAAAAAGAATTAGGAGATGTATTGTTACACATTGTGTTTTATTCTAAAATTGGTAGTGAAACTAAAGATTTCGATATCGCCGATGTTTGCCATAGTATTTGCGATAAATTAGTGAGTAGACATCCGCATATTTATGGAGATGTTAAAGTTGAAAATGAAGAAGATGTAAAACGAAATTGGGAAAAATTAAAACTTAAAGAAGGAAATAAAAGTGTCTTGCAAGGCGTTCCAAATAGTTTACCGGCCTTAGTAAAAGCAAGTAGAATTCAGGAAAAAGTAGCAGGTGTTGGTTTCGATTGGGAAGAACCACAACAAGTTTGGGAAAAAGTGGAAGAGGAATTACAGGAATTTAAAGCTGAAATTTCAAACGGAAACCAGGATGCTATGGAAGATGAATTTGGAGATGTTCTGTTTTCGTTGGTTAATTATGCTCGTTTTTTAAAAATAAATCCAGAAAATGCATTGGAACGCACAAATAAAAAATTTAAGAAACGATTTGAATATTTAGAGGGGAAAGCCGCGCTATTAGACAAATCTTTAAAAGATATGACGTTAGCAGAAATGGATGTGTTTTGGGAAGAAGCAAAAAAACTCTAATTTTTTTCAATACTCGTAATCCAATCCCATTATTCTCCCGTATATAATAGTATGAATGGCATAATTCTTCATAGGTTGAGATTAATAGCATAATCCTTACATTTTAAACTATGTCATTCAAAATAGATTATTTCTTTATAGGTTAGGGAATATCGGTTTAGTTAGTAACTCAATCCTACTTGAAAATTACACTTGTGTTAATTTCTCTCAAGTAGGATTTAGTTTTTTATAAAGATTTCTTAATTATTTTTTTTCTCTTTAGGTCTAATTATCATTCTAAAAGATTGGTCTTTATTAATATAATACCCCATCCAATCGTAAAATGCACGCATTCTATTTCTAAAACTAACCAAGGACATAATATGCACAAAAATCCAAACACACCAGGCGATGAATCCTTTTAGGAAGAATTTATGATCGGGACCATCTGTTACAGCCTTATTGCTTCCAATAATGGCCATAGAACCTTTATCCGAATATTTAAATGGTTCCCACGTATTAGATTTTATGTTTTTACCTAATGTTTTTGCCTGCTGAATAGCAACCTGAGCCAATTGCGGATGTCCGTTTGGATAATCTTTATCTCCAATAACTATAGATGTGTCACCAAGGGCATAAATATTAGTATAGCTTTCTACAAGGTTAAAGCTGTTTGTTTTTAAGCGTTTCCCTCTACCGTGATTTTCTTCTTTAAATCCTTCAAAAGTTTTAGCCGAAATTCCTGCAGCCCAAATTAAGTTTCTAGATTGTATTTCTGTACCATCAGAAAGTGAAACAACATCGTCTTTAAAATCTTTTACAAAGGTGTTAAGTTTAATAACCACACCATATTCTTCTAATTTTTCGTGAGTATAACCTTGTGTTTTTTTAGACATAGCAGCAAGCACTGCATCTTGACCATCGATAAGGTAAATGTTCCCTAAGTCACTAGAATTTAGCTCCGGATAATCTTTGGTTAAAATGTGTAAACGCATTTCAGAGAACAATCCTGAAAGTTCTACCCCAGTTGGGCCAGCTCCGGCAATTACAAACGAGAGTAGTTTTTTTCTTTTTTCAGTATCTGTTATTCTTGTTGCACGTTCTAAGCGTGTAAAAATTAAATTTCGTAAAGCTAAAGCATCAGAAATGGTTTTCATAGGTAAACTGTTTTCTTCGATATTTTTATTGCCAAAGAAATTAGTTTCAGCACCAGAAGCCATAACCAAAATGTCGTAATTTAATTCACCATTACTTAAAATGATTTTGTTTTCACTAGGAATTACTTTTTGTAATTCTCCCATCCAAAATTTTACATTTTCATGTTTTCTTAAAATTTTTCTAAATGGATAACTAATTGCAGATGGTTCCATAAAACCAGCGGCAACTTGATATAATAAAGGAGGGAAAAAGTTGTAGTTATTTAAGTCGACTAAAATAATATTATATTGGGGTGCATTTTTTAATTGATTGATTAATTCTAAACCTGCAAAACCACCACCAACAACTATAATTGTTTTCTTATCTTCCATATTAATAGGTTGAATTTCGTTGAATTAACGTCAAAGATAATGTGGTTTTTTCTAATAAAGAGGAAACTTAGAAATAAGATTTTTCGCAATCGTTTTCGATTGAAAATTTATTATTTGCAGTTGTTTTTCGTTAATTTTTGAAACCTAAAAACATAAAAAAAGTTCCTTCTAAACCATTTAGAAGGAACTTTTTTAAGAATATTAAAAAGGCGAATTAATACAACGCTTTTATTTTACTAAGTTTTGTTTTCCAAAGTTTTAAAGCATCCTTGTGTCTTGTAATATTTGCA
This sequence comes from Formosa sejongensis, assembly GCF_033447105.1. Classification (NCBI taxonomy): domain Bacteria; kingdom Pseudomonadati; phylum Bacteroidota; class Flavobacteriia; order Flavobacteriales; family Flavobacteriaceae; genus Formosa; species Formosa sejongensis. The sequence goes on along the minus strand of NZ_JAWQUN010000006.1, from coordinate 37,164 downwards.
TGAACTTCTTTAACCAAAGGATTATCGTCTTTTACATTTGTAAAAAATTGTAAGTTGTTTTCCAACTGGTTAATTTCTCCTTTAAGTTCGTCTATCTTTTTACGAATAAATAATCGTTCGTTGTCTAAATGTCTTGAATCTTCAGCATTACTAAGCTCGTCTAATTTGTTTTCAAACTTAATTAGCTCTGCTTCATTTTTACTAACTTTTGCTTGTTTAAAAAGATCGTCTAAAGTTTTGTTGAATTTACCTTCTATAAATCGTTTGTTTGCTGGTACGCGACCAATCGATTTCCAAGCAGAAATTTGTGTTTTAATAAGTTCTAAATCACTTTCCTTTTCATCTGTGAATTCTAAGGTTTTTAAAGTGTCTAAAAGTTCGGATTTAGCTTTAAAGGCGGCAGCTTCTACTTCATTTTCTGCATTCTTTTTAGAATGTATTTTATCGAAATATGCATTACAAGCGGCTTTAAATTGCTTCCATATTTTATCACTATCCTTACGTGGCACATGACCGATTTTTTTCCAATCGTTCTGAATTCTCTTCATTATTGGTGTAGTCGCATCGGTATCTTCGCTGTCTTTATGGTCTTCAGCAATTTTGATTAAGTCAAGTTTTTTCTGAAGATTATCAAATTGCTCTTTCTTTAAATCTTTATAGAACACATTCTTTTTGCGATTAAATGCTCTAACAGTTTCTTTAAATTTCGACCAAGTAGATTCATTTAATTTTATAGGCACTTTTCCAGCGCTAAAAAATGATTCTCTTAATTGCTCTACTTCTTTAATCTTAGCTTGCCAACCGTTGTGAGATTTTGCTCCTTCGTTGGTTATAGCTTCAATTTTCTGAATGATTTCTGATTTCTTCTCAAGATTTACTTCATAAACCTTATCTAACACGTCATAATACGCTTGACGTTTATTGTGAATTATTTTTGTAGCAGCTTTAAAGCGGTTCCAAATCTCTTCGCGATGTTCTTTAGAAACAGGGCCTAGTTCTTCTTTCCACATTTTATGAAGCACTTGTAATTCTCTAAACGAACGATTTGTGTCGTCGTCTTGAGATAATTCTTCAGCACGTTCAATAATTTTTATTTTTAAATCTAGATTGTGTTTAAAATCTAAATCTCTCAAATCACGATTTAAATGAAGGAAATCGTAAAAAATTTCGACATGGTGGTGGTAGCTATTCCAAGCATTATTGTATTTATCTCTAGGAATAGGACCTGCGCTGCCCCATTGATCTTGTAAGTCTTTAAAATGCTTGTATGTTGTATTAATGTTTTCTTCAACATTAATTAAACCTTTAATTTCTTCAATAATTCGAAGCCTATTCTCAAGATTGCCTTTTAAATTGGTTTCAATATTTTTATAATGCGAATGTAGTTTTCCTTTGTAATCTTTATAGGCGTCTTTAAAACGTTTTTGAACTGGGCTAGAGAAGTAGAAGTCTATTTCGTTACCGCCTTCATTTAAAAAGTCTTCCTTTTTTTCGTCTATTAATGTGTTGAATTTTGAATTAAACTCGTTTTTAATACCATCTACATGATCTTTAATGGCTTGAGCTTTTTCTTCTGATACCAATTTTTCAAGTTCGATAACTAAAGCTTCCAACGACATGGTGTCATATTCTTTAACCGGAATGGTGTGTCGCTCATTACTGCCTTCATCTTCTGCATCTTCAGCGTTTGAGGCTTCTATTTCTTCAAATACAACATCTTCATTTTTTGCATCCTCTAGAGGTGCTGAAGTTGTTTCAATTTGTGGAGTTAATTCCGAAGTCTCTGCTATCGGTTTTTGTTCTTCGTTTCCGTCTACAGGTTGTAGGTTATCTTGCTCTGACATTTTAAAAAATGTTTTGGTTCATTATTATAAGTCTCTAAAGATACTAACAACTCACATAATTACAAAGTGTTGTATAATTTTAATGAGACCGTATTTTTGATTTATAAATTCCAGATTTTCCAAGCTTTTTCGGCTTGAAAAACTAACATGTTTAATCCGTTTAAAGTCGTTGCTTTTTGTTCGCGACCTTTTCTTAAAAATGTAGTTTCACTTGGATTATAAATTAAGTCGAAAAGTAAATGCTCGTTTGTAAGTGCGTCGTAAGGAATATTTGGACAATCTTTAATATTAGGAAATGTGCCTACAGGCGAACAATTAATAATTAATTTGTGATTTTTAATCACTTCAGAAGATAATGCGTCGTAACTAATGGTTTGGTCATTTTTAGGCGATCTAGATACGTACTTAAATTTTATCTTTAGTTTCTTTAAAGCAAAAGCGATGGCTTTACTTGCACCACCAGTCCCCAAAATTAAAGCATGATCGTGATAAGATCTTAAATACGGTTCTATAGATTTTTTAAAGCCGTAATAATCAGTGTTGCTTCCAATTAATTTCCCTTTTTTAGTGATTTTAATTGTATTTACTGCACCAATTTTTTTTGCTTTTTTATCTAATTTGTCCAAAAAAGGTATCACTTGTTCCTTGTACGGAATAGTAACATTTAATCCTCTTACTTCAGGATGATTTTTAAATATTGAAGGAAATTCAGAAATATCATCTAAATCAAAATTTTGATAGGTAGTGTCTGTAATATTTAAATCTTCAAACTTTTGTTTAAAATAAGAGTTCGAAAACGAATATGAAATCTGCTTTCCTACAAGGCCTAATTTATTCATGGATTGTTCGTGTTTTTTCACCGTAAACACCTAACCATAACACTAGGCCAATCCCTAAAATAATAAGAATTAATGCAATGCTGGTTTCAGAATTTAAATCGGGAATATATCGTATGTAATTAGTTACTACTTTGTTTCCTGTTGAATCTAAAGATAATTCTCCAGATTCTAATGTTTTGTAAATGGTGTGTTTCCATGGCCAGACAACACCTAAAGAACCAACTATAAAACCAATAATAGATGCCATTGTTATGCTTTTGTAGTGTTTTAAAATATAACTTAAAACATGAGAAAACGTGACCAACCCTGTTATAGATCCTAGTGTAAAAACGGCCAAAACTTGTAATAAACGAACCCTGAATGGATCTGTTGTGAAATCGAAATTCCAACGTATTATGTCTGCAACTGTATCGTATAGTGCATTTACAGAGTCTACAAGAAGTAAGACGTAGTTGCCTAATAAAATTAGTATAAACGAACCGGAGAAACCAGGAAGTGTCATTCCGGAGACGCTAATAATTCCACAGAAAAATACAAACCAGAGATTGTCATTTTCCTTCGCGGGGTCTAAAAAACTTATACTTATACCTAAGGCTGTCCCTATAATTAGGGAGATTAGAGTTCGGTAATTCCAATCTTCAAAATCTTTACTTATGTAATATATCGAGCCTATAATCATGCCGAAGAAAACACTCCAAACAAACAATTCGTAATGTTGAATTAAAAAATCTAAAATTTTAGAAATACTGAAATAACTGATAATCATTCCTAAAAATAGAAGACTTAAAAATTTACCGTTTATATATTGATAAAGACTTCTAAACCTTCCGCTAATAAGAAGTTTAAAGGCTTTTCCATTAAATTTTTGAAGCGAATAAATAAACTCTTCATAGAAACCAGAAACAAAAGCGACGACACCACCAGAAATCCCAGGAACCTTATTGGCAGCTCCCATTCCTAATCCTTTTAAGACTAAGAAAATTTTATCTGATAATGTTCTAGTGTTTTCCATTAACTCTTTCTAGTTCCTACTTTTTCTAAAATAAAGATAGTTAAAAATCCGAAAATCATAAGTGTTATTGCAGGAATTACATGTGCATCAATATGGTTCAAATTAGAATACATTGAAGGTAATGTACTGTGTTCAGTTATCGTTTTATAGACTTCACTAACTTGCATTTGCTTTTCATAGATAGATAATGTTCCTAAATTAGAAACTTCTGAAAATGGTAAAATTTGTCCCGTTTCTTTTTCTAGTACTGTAGTGGTAAGTTTCCAAGGCCATACTTTGTTTAATGAACCAAAAATGAACCCGGTTAGAACTGCTAAAGTCGTATTGTGATAATGTTTAAATAGCCATTTTAAAATGTGACTAAAACTTAGTAATCCTATTAAAGCTCCAGCAGCAAACAATATAATTTTTTTTAAATCTAAGTCAGTTAGTGCATCACTTAATGTTTTGTAAGCTCCTAAAATAACAAGAATAAAAGATCCGGAAATTCCAGGTAAAATCATAGCACAAATTGCTATTGCTCCAGCAAAAAATAAAAACCAAGGACTGTCGTTACTATTTAAAGAGGGTAGAGTCGTGATGTAAAAGGCTAATACTGCACCAATAATTAGGCTAATAATTGTGGGTAAATTCCACCGATTAATTTGTTTTCCTACAAAGAAAATACTAGCGATAATTAGTCCAAAAAAGAAAGACCAAATAAGGATGGGGTGGTGCTCTAGTAAATATTTGGCAACTCGCATAAACGAAACAAAGCTTACTATAATACCTGTAAGTAATGCTAATAGAAAGTTTCCGTTTAATTGTTTCCAAAACGATGCTAAACCTTCATTAATTAATGTTTTAAAAAGTGAAAGATTGACACCACTAATGGTTGATATAAGTTCTTCGTATATTCCAGAAATAAAAGCTATTGTACCACCAGAAACACCGGGAACCGCATCTGCAGCACCCATGGCCATACCTTTAAGCGAAATAATTAGGTAGTCTTTTAAATGTCGTTGCATTTTTAGGTTTTAAATTCGAAACCCAAAGGTATGAATTTTACCTAGATAGAGTTGGCTAATCTTTAGCTTTAAGTGCTTTTTTTACAAGCTTAGATTTGTAAGTTTCAGGAAAAAGTTCTTCAATTATAAAAACATATTCAGGATTATAATGCAAACCGTTTTTTAAATGAAAAGATGCCTTTTCAGGTTCGTTCCCTTTAAAATATAAACCAGCCAATCTATATTCAATTTCTGCATTTTCAGGATAAAATTCTGCGGCTTGTAATAGATTGTAAATGGCAGCTTCAGGTTCTCCTATTTTTATTAAAATGTCGCAACGAGATAACCAGGTGTTCAATTCGTAATTACCTAATTCTATCGCTTTTTTGTAACCTTGTTCTGCTTCTTCTAAAAAGTTTAAACGGTGATTAATTTGTGCGTATATTTTCCAATACTTTACATTATCTCCATCAATACTTAAAGCTTTATTAACATAGTATAATGCTTTTTGATAATCTTTTTGCTTGCTGTAAAATTTCGTTATTGCAACCCAACCTTTATCTAACATCGGATCTTCACGAACCGTTTCATTAAAAAATTGAATAGCTAAATCATTTTTTCCTAATTTCTCGTAGCAAAGGCCAATACGTAATAACGCAAAAGAGGTTGGATCATCTAACGTTAAAGATGTTGTGTAACTTTCTATAGCAGCTTCAAAACGTTTTAATTTTTCAAGAACCTTTCCTTTTTCAATATATGCACCTACAAAAGTGTCGTCGGAAATAATGGCGAAATCGTAAGCTGCAATTGCTTTTTTATAGCGTTTTAATGCAAAATATTGTTTACCAAGTTGGTGCCAAGCTACTTCGCTATAAGGGTTTTTGTCTAAGTAAATGTTAAGATATTCTGTTGCTTCTTCATATTGTTCCATAAACTCGAAACAATAAATCATATTATATAAAGCAGAATAATCATCAAGATCTTCTTCTAAACATTTTATAAAACTGTTTTTTGCTTCTTCAAATTTATCAAGGAATAAATATTCCATGCCTATTAAAGAATGTAAATCGGCAGTTTCTTCAGACAGATTAATTGCTTTTTTTAAGACATCAATCGCTTGTTCATGCTGATCTCTTTTAGATAAGATATTTGCTTTCTGAATATAAATTTCTTCATTCTGAGGTTCTAACGTGTATAAATCATTAAGCATAGTATCTGCTTGTTCTAATTTGTTTTCGAAAACAAAAACCTCAATTCTAAAAAGTTTTAGATTGGTACATGTAGGATGTTGATCTAAACCCAACTTAATTGCTTTTTTAGCTAAAGCGATTTTACCTAAATCTAAATAATAATGAATGATATTCTCAAACTCTTCTGAATCAAAAAATAAAACATGATTAGTTTTAAGCATTGATTCAAATTTAGTTAAGGGTAACTCGTTGTTGTTAGGACTGAACTCCATAGGCAAATGTATATGGTTTCTTATACTATTAAATGTAACGTACAAATTTAAGCATTATTAAAAAGCCAAATAAATCTTTTCAACAAAGTAATCAACATCTAGAAAGGATAAAGGAATTGTTTTAATGTATTGTGTTGGAATTTAGATTTTTATACCGTTTAAAATGTTAATAATAATATCGCATCCTTTTTCTATTTCTTCGTTAGAAATGGTTAAAGGAGGTGTTATTCGGATTGCTCTGGGTTCAAAAAGTAACCAAAATGCTATTAAACCTTGGTCTTGAGCTTCTAAAATCACCTGATTTGTAATCTCTGCACTCGGTGTTAAAGCAGCAAGCATTAAGCCTTTTCCACGAATTTCCGTGATTAACGGATGCTGTAATAAGTGCCTAATTAACTGTTCTTTTTCTAAAGCTTCTGTCATTAAGTTCGTTTCGGTAACCTCTTTTAATGTTGCTAATGCAGCTGCAGCAATAACGGGATGTCCACCAAAGGTTGTAATGTGTCCCATTTTAGGATCTTCTTTTAATTGATCCATGAGTTTGGTTGATGCTGTAAAGGCTCCAATGGGCATACCACCGCCTAGACCTTTTCCGGTGACCAAAATATCGGGTGTGCAATTGTAATTTTCAAACCCAAATAATTTTCCTGTTCTGCCTATTCCTGGCTGAATTTCATCTAAAATTAAAAGAGCACCTACAGCTTCACATTGCGCTTTTACTTTAGTTAAATATCCGTTTTTTGGCACTATAAAACCAGCACCACCTTGTATGGTTTCTAAAATTACTGCGGCAGTTTTAGTTGTTATTTCTTTTAAATCGGCTTCGTTATTAAATGTAATAAATTTTGCTCCCGGAACTAAAGGTCTGTATGCTTGTTTGCGTTCTTCGAAATCCATAACACTCATAGATCCCATAGTATTTCCATGATATGCATGCTTTGCTCCAATAATTTCACTCCTGCCTGTAGCACGTTTGGCTAGCTTTAAAGCACCTTCGATAGCCTCGGTTCCAGAGTTTACAAAATACGTTTTCTCTAAGGGTTCTGGGGTGTGTTCTGCGAAAAATTGAGCCAATTCTACTGCAGGTTTTTGAATATATTCTCCATACACCATAACGTGCATATATTTATCTAATTGATCTTTTATTGCGTTTACAACTTTAGGATGACCATGGCCTAAACTGCAAGCCGAAACTCCAGCAACAAAATCTAAATATGCCTTATTATTTGTGTCGTAAATGTAAGATCCTTTAGCATGTGATATTTCCAGAGCCAAAGGGAATGGAGATGTTTGCGCTTGATATTTAAAGAATTTATCCTTCATTACTTTAAGGTGTTTCGTTTAGAGTTGCAGGTTGTTTTATTGGTTTTTTTAAGGGTTGAGTTAATTTTGGAATTGAATCCTGACTAGGAAAGTGTCTAGAGGCTTTTGAAGGATTCTGAAGATTATTAGTCTTATTGCTTTCTTCTACTTTTTCGGCACGTTTCATTAATTCTTCATCGAAAAATTCATCTTGTGGCACATATGGATCCAATCCCTTTATAATGGGAAGATTTAAAGGTTCATCATCTCTAAATAAATCTTCAACACTAATTGGTCGCTCGTCTTCTCGCCAATCAAAACCTCTTAATTTTTTTGCGTTTGGAGGATATTTAGATTCAGGATATAAGGAGCCATCAACTTCATCGTTTTTTCTGACTTCATTGATTTCATTGCCTTCGAAGAACATGGCGATACTTGCCGATTTAGATTTTTCAATACCTATTAGCTCTTGTTTGTCGTTTCGGGCATAATAAATAGATTCTGCATTTCTAATAATATCAACTTGTTTTAATTGATTAGCATCATTAAATGTTCCGTATAATCTCTGACCAGAAATTTGATTAAATCCAAGTCCAAACGTGTCTTTACTAATTATAAATGCATTTTCGAAAACGATTAGTGAATCTATTTTTTCTTCAATTGTATTCGATTTAATATGAATGGTATCGCCAGTCATTTGGTTGCCAAGATTCCAAAGAATTGGTCTGCGTTTTACAGCAAAATTATCTTTAGGTGCTAAGCGTTTAAGATTTATAAGTTGTGTTAAACCAGATTGCTGGTCGACGTGAATAGAATCGGCTTTCCCGCTCATATCCGACTTGTATAATTTTACATTTCTGAACGCACGTGTAATTCTATGTTCAGGTTTTCCTGTAACCATTAGCGTATCTCCATGAATATATAATGAATCCTTTTCTTGAACTGAAATGGCTAAGGCGCGTTTGGTGATAAAAACCGAATCTTTGGCTCTGTACACTTCGGCATAATGCCCTTTAATAACACTTTTGTTTAAGGTGTCTGTTACCGTAATGTTGTTAGTTGCAGAAGCATAACTTTTATTCCTGTCGAAGTATAAACTATCACCTTCAACGGTTCGGTTATCGTAATCTATTCGTGAGTTTTTAATAAAATAACCAATGTCGTTTGTGGTATCGTAAAATCCACGTTCGCAATATATTTTAGACGATTCACCAACAATTGTACTAGGCCCATACATATAAGCTAAGGCGTTTTCGGTGTAATAATCCAATCGCTCTGTATTTAGAATGTATTGGGGGTTTACTAGTTTAACATCGTTTACAAATTGATATTTTTTTACGTCCATGTAAAACCGACCAATTCTGCTGGTAATGGTTCCTGAAGAATCACGAACTACAGTTCCGCCAGTCTTGTAGAAGGCTTGTTGTTTAGCACGATCAAAATATAGAGTGTCTGTTGTTAAGACGGAACTAGGTTCTGTTAAAACAACATCTCCACTTGCAAAAGCTAATTTTGTTTTTCCGCTATATTCCAGGTACTTGGCATCCATGTTTATGGTGTCGCCTTGTTTCATTTTAACATTACCATAGGCTTCAATAAAATCTTCTTTACTGTAAAAAATGGCTTTATCGCACCACATATTTACACCTTCGTGTATGATGTGTATCTGGCCAGAATCGTCTCGGGTTAATACATTCGCATCTGGGTATTCAACTTCCCGTGTTAAGAATCCGGAGTATTCGATTTTAATTCGTTTTTGTTGCTGCGCGTACAGTTGTGTAAACGAAATGAAGAGGAATACTAGAAATATATAGCGTAGTTGTGCTGTTTTCAAATTAAAATATTTGTAACAAAAATAAGGATATAAATGATTTGCGATACTGAATTGTAAAAGATTTAGCATAAAAAAACCTGCTTAAATATATTTTAAGCAGGTTTTAAAAGTTTTAAAACTATTTAATATTATCTAAAAATAGTTTCTTTTCTATCTGGACCAACAGAAACAACAGTAATAGGTGTTTCTAAGGCTTTTTCTAAAAAGTCGATATATTCGTTTAATGCTTTTGGCAGTTCAGAGTAATCTGACATTTTCGTTAAATCTTCACTCCAACCATTGAAATCGGTGTAAATAGGTTCTACGTTTTCTGGTTCGATATTGTAAGGGAAATGTTCGATTATTTCACCTTTATATTTATACGCAGTACATATTTTTAAGGTTTTAAAACCAGATAATACATCTGCTTTCATCATCATAAGTTTTGTAACTCCGTTTACTTGACAAGCATATTTTAAAGCGACAAGATCTAACCAACCACAACGACGAGCACGTCCTGTAGTAGCTCCAAATTCGTTTCCGATTTTAGCCATCATTGCACCATCTTCGTCAAATAATTCGGTAGGGAAAGGTCCAGAACCAACACGAGTTGTATACGCTTTGAAAATTCCGAAAACATCTCCTATTTGGTTTGGTGCTATTCCAAGTCCTGTACACGCTCCAGCAGCAGTTGTGTTGCTAGATGTAACGAATGGATATGTACCAAAATCGATGTCTAGAAGAGACCCTTGAGCACCTTCAGCAAGAATTGTTTTTCCTGATTTTTGTGCTTGGTAAACGTATTCTTCAGAATCGATAAATTTTAAAGATTTTAAAACACCTACAGCTTCAAAAAATTCAGTTTCAAGTTCTGCTAAATCGTATTGAATTTCAGCATTATAAAAATCGATCATCGCCTCGTGCTTATCTGCTAAAGCTCTGTAACGTTCTTTCCAATCGCTTAATTCTAAATCTCCAACACGTAAACCGTTACGGCCAGTTTTGTCCATATAAGTTGGACCAATACCTTTTAAAGTAGAACCAATTTTGGCTTTTCCTTTAGAAGCTTCACTTGCAGCATCTAATAAACGGTGTGTTGGTAAAATAATATGAGCTTTACGAGATATAAGAAGCGATTTTCTGTAATCTACACCTTGCTCTTCAAGCTTATCTAATTCTTTTTTAAAAATTACTGGATCTATAACAACGCCATTACCTACTAAATTCATAGCATCGTCGTGGAAAATTCCAGAAGGAATGGTATGTAAAACGTGTTTTTTACCATTAAAAACTAATGTGTGTCCTGCGTTTGGGCCCCCTTGAAAACGGGCAATAATATTGTATTTTGAAGTAAGTACATCAACAATTTTTCCTTTGCCTTCGTCACCCCATTGTAACCCTAGTAGTAAATCTACTGCCATTATAAAAATATATTATTTGGTTGTTGTTTTTCTGTTGCCATAAAAATATAGCGAATGATTTTTAATTTCGATATCAAAAACGTCTTCAATAGTCTGCTTTATGGATTGAATTCTTGGATCGCAAAACTCGATAACTTCACCCGTATCTGTAAGGATAATATGATCGTGTTGTTTGTCGAAATACGATTTTTCATAATGTGCTTGATTTTGACCAAACTGATGTTTTCTAACTAAGCTGCAATCTAAAAGTAGCTCTATAGTATTGTAAAGGGTAGCACGACTAACACGATATTTTTTGTTTTTCATGTTAAGATATAGAGATTCTATATCGAAATGAACTTCACTATCGTATATCTCTTGAAGTATAGCATAACGTTCCGGTGTTTTACGGTGACCGTTATCTTCTAAGAACTTAGTGAAGACATTCTTTACAATGTCCTGATTTTTTGTATCTGATTTTAAACTCATAATTTCAACCGCAAATTTACATATATTTTTAGACTCTAGACACTTTATCTATCCCATTAATTTTTTTAAGATTCGTAACTAATTTATCTAGCATTGAATTATTCTTAACAATTACATTTAATTTCCCCGAAAATAGCCCGCCATCTGTCTCAAAGCTCATGCTTTTAATATTAACATGCATATTAGAAGAAATGATTTTTGTAATCTGATTAACGATACCCAAATTGTCTATTCCCGATAACGTTAATTGTGCAGAATATTCTTGCTGTGAGGAATCGATCCATTTGGCTTGAATAATTCTGTACGCGTAATTGGATTGTAAAGATACGGCATTTGGACAGTTTTTCTTGTGTACTTTTATACCTTCATTTACGGTTATAAATCCAAATACTTGGTCCCCAGGAATGGGATTACAACAACTTGAAAGCTTGTAGTCTAATTTTTCTTCTTCTTTTCCAAAAACAAGCAGATCGTATTTTGCGAAGACTTCATCTTTTTCAATGTCTTCTTTAGATACATTTGACCGTCTGGTTATTTTACTTTTAAAGAAACTTACAAGCGCATTACTTCTAGAAGCAGCATACGCTTTTAGCATGGTGTTATCTATCGCTCCAATACCAATGCGATAAAATAAATCTAGACTGGTTTTAAGTTTGAAATAATGAACCAACTCGTTAATAGATTTCTCGTTTAAATCTATTTTAAGTTGTTTTAATTTTCGTCTTAAAATTTCTTTTCCATCTTCGCCAATACGTTTTTTATCTTCTTTTAAAGCCGATTTAATTTTACTTCTTGCTTTGGCAGTAGTGGCATAATCTAGCCAGTTTGCATTTGGTTTAGCGCTATCTGAAGTTAAAATATCGACTTGATCTCCACTATTAAGCTTATAACTAAGAGGAACCAATTTACCATTTACTTTGGCACCACGAGTACGCATACCCACTTCGGTATGAATATTAAATGCAAAATCTAAAGGTGTCGCATCTTTTGGCAACGATTTTAAATCGCCTTTAGGTGTAAAGACAAAAATTTCTTTAGAGTAGAGGTTGAGTTTAAATTGCTCAACAAAATCTACGGCATTAGTTTCATTACTTTCTAAGGCGTCTTGTAGTTTTGCAACCCAATCGTCTAAACTATCTTCTTTATTATCTTCTTGTTTGTATTTGTAATGTGCTGCGTACCCTTTTTCTGCAATTTCGTTCATACGTTCACTACGAATCTGAACTTCTACCCAACGGCCTTTTGGCCCCATAACGGTAATGTGAAGCGCTTCGTAACCTGTAGATTTAGGTGAAGAAATCCAATCCCTTAATCGGATAGGATTTGGACGAAAATGATCTGTAACGATGGAATAAATTTTCCAAGCTATGAATTTCTCGTTTGCCGTATCACTATTATAGATAATTCTAACCGCGAATTTGTCGTAAACTTCATCAAAAGACACCCCTTGCTTCATCATCTTTCTTCGGATAGAGAAAATTGATTTTGGTCGTCCTTTTATAGTATACTGTAAGCCTTCTTTATCAAGGGATTTTTCAATTAGTTCATTAAATTCTCTAATGTATTCATCTTGTTGTTCCTTACTATCTTTAATTTTATTCAGAATATCGAAATAGACTTCAGGTTCTGTGTATTTTAAACTTAAGTCTTCTAATTCTGTTTTTATATTATAAAGTCCAATACGGTGCGCTAAAGGTGCATAAATATATAGTGTTTCGCTAGCAATTTTAATTTGCTTATCGGGACGCATAGAATCCATTGTTTGCATGTTGTGCAAACGGTCTGCGATTTTAATAATGATAACACGTACATCATCATTTAAAGTCAGCAGCATTTTTCTAAAATTCTCTGCTTGTAAGGACACGTCTTCCAAATCTTTTGACATGGAAGAGATTTTGGTTAAACCTTCTACAATTAATGCAACGGTTTCTCCAAAAAGTTCCCTAATATCTTCGATCTTATATCTAGGGCAATCTTCAACAACATCGTGAAGTAGTGCTGCGGCAATACATGTTGCATCTAATCCGATCTCTTTGGCGACAAGTCTGGCCACGGCGATAGGATGAAAAATGTAAGCTTCTCCAGATTTTCGACGTTGGTCTTTATGGGCATCAACAGCGATGTCGAATGCTTTACGAATCAGTTTTTTATCGTCTTCAGAAAGGGTTCTGTAACTAACTTTTAAAAGGTCTTTATAAGCTTTTGCAATCGCTGCATTTTCTTGTTCTATCTCGGCATCTGTCATAAAATTAAAAGTAGTATAAAGAATATTAACTTACAACAGTTTTGCTGTTTTTTGATATTCAGTTATTATAAGATTCTTATTTTTTAGATAAGATTTCTAATACCGTTTTCATGCCAGAAGTGGCGTTCTCACGAATCGTGTTTACATGTTTATCAGACATTGTCGCTGGATTAGGATCTATATAAAATACAGGAGTTTGAGCCTGAACGTAATGCATTAATCCCGCAGCTGGGTATACTTGCATGGAGGTGCCAATAATAATCAGGATATCTGCAGTTTTACATTCTTCCATAGCCAAATCTATCATAGGAACAGCTTCTCCAAACCAAACAATATGAGGCCGGATTTGATGACCTTTCTTACACAAATCTCCAACTTTAATAGCTTCAGCATGTTCAAAAATGTCAAGTGCATTAAAGGAACTTCTTGCTTTTAACAATTCACCATGTAAGTGAATAACATTAGTGCTGCCGGAGCGTTCGTGTAAATCGTCTACATTTTGGGTGATTATGGTAACCTTGTATTTGGTTTCTAGCGCAGCCAAATCGCAATGCGCACTATTGGGACTAACTTCAAGAAGTTGTTTCCTACGCTGGTTGTAAAAATCTAAAACCAATTCTGGGTTATTCGCAAAACCTTCCGGTGTGGCAACTTCCATAACATCGTGTCCTTCCCACAAACCATCACTATCTCTAAATGTTTTTAATCCGCTTTCGGCACTAATTCCAGCACCGCTAAGTACAACTATATGTTTCATAATCTAAAAATAAGAAATCATTTTTATAAATTCGAAGATTCATAATAAGCAATTCATTTAATGGTCGATTTAAAACTCCTTGAACATTTAGAAAATATAATTACTCCAGAGCGTAAAGCGCGTTTTGATACTGTTTTGCCAGAACGCACAAAGTATTTTACGGTGGCAACAGAAGATGTGTATCAATTACATAACACAAGTGCCGTAATTAGAAGTTGCGATGTATTTGGTATTCAAGAAGTGCATATTGTGGAAGAGAAAAATTCAAAACGCATTGACCGAGAAATTGCGATGGGCGCACAAAAGTGGGTAGATTTAAATAGGTATAATCACGTTAAGGATTGTATTGCAGATTTAAAACAGAAAGGCTATCAGATTGTTGCAACAACTCCTCATACAAACGATTGTGAATTGCATGATTTCGATGTGTCAAAGCCGTCATGTTTTTTCTTTGGGAGAGAAACAGAAGGATTGTCTCAAGCTGTTCTAGATGAAGCGGATTCTTTTTTGAAGATTCCCATGGTTGGTTTTACTGAAAGTTTGAATATATCGGTTTCGGCTGCTATTATTTTACAGCATGTTACGACCAAGTTGAAACGAACTGATATTGATTGGAGATTATCTGAACAAGAACAGTTAGAAAAACGAATGGATTGGATAAAAAGTACGATTAAAAGTTACGATGAGATTGTTTCTCGTTTTTATAATAATTCTGACAAATTATAAGACGTTTTCTTTGGTTCAGTTTTTGATTAATGTATGATATAAAACTTTAGTAAATGCTAGGGTTTTTGTAAATTAACACGTGACCTATATAAACTAAATACTATGGCGAAAACTACATTTTTAAACCTTTTAACAGGTGTTGTACTTGTAAGTACAATGTCTACTTATGGGCAATTAGTTCGTACACATTCCGAACTTGAAAAAGCCATTTCTAATGCTACAGCAGGTACAACAATAACCTTGGCTAATAACACTTGGAAAGATGTGCATTTAAGTATTAATAAAACGGGTACATTAGAAAAACCCATAACTATTCAGGCAGAAACCCTTGGGAGTGTTTTCTTTGAAGGAAACTCTTATGTTGAAATGGGAGGTGAGTATATTGTTTTTAAGGGTGTGGTTTTTCAAAACCCTTCAAACCTGGATACAGGTAATCCTGTAATCGAATTTAAATCGTCTAACGACTGTAATAATTGTACAGTTACCAATATAAAGATTGATGGTTATAATGGGACGGTAGCACAAGAGGAAGATATTTTTAAATGGATTTTGCTTAGGGGAATTCATAACGAAATAAGTTACTCTTCGTTTGTAGGGAAACACGGTGTTGGAAGTATTATTAACGACAATAGAAGTTCTGGTGTCGCGAATTATCATAAAATTCATCATAATTATTTTGCAAATAGAACTCCAGTTGGAGAAGTGAATAAATTAAACGACCAAGATGCCATTAGAATAGGGAGTAGCTCTACATCTTTGTCCGATTCTTATACCGAAGTGTATAGTAACTATTTTTATAAATTTAGTGGTGAAATAGAAGTTATCTCTAATAAAAGTGGAAAGAATAAATACTTTTATAACACTTTCGACGACTATAATGGGACGTTAACTTTACGACATGGAAATGGTTGTGAAGTGTATAGTAATTTCTTCTTTGCAAAGAAAAATACGTATTCTGGAGGGATTCGAGTTATGGGAGAAAATCATAATATCTACAATAATTATATTGAAGGTGTAAACTCAAAAAAACCGGATAATTCTACTTCTGGCGGAACTGGTGGAATAAATGTGTCTAATGGAAAACCTGGAAGTGCACTAAATGAATATTATCAGGTTAAAAACGTAACGATAACAAACAATACGTTTGTAGATTGTGATTATGGTTTAAGAATAGGAACGAAAATTAATAGTAGTCTTACACTTGCTCCAGAAAATTTAATCATAGCGAATAATATCCTTTACGAAAACACAGTTAAAGCGATTCAGGTTACCACAGATCCCGTTGGAACCTCATCAAAATTTGAAGGTAATATTAAACAAAATGGGTCTTGGGATATTACAACAGGTGCAGATGGAAACCAATCTGTATCGTCAGGGTTGTTAGCTTACAACTCCGATTTTTATAGAATTGTTTCAGGAAGTGCAGCTATAGATTCTGGAATGGGATCGTATTCTTTTTTAACTGAAGATATTCTTGGTGGAGATAGACCAGAGAAATATGATGGCGGAGCAGAAGAGTTAGATGCAGGAGGAGATATGTTTCCCTACAGTCAATCTGATGTTGGTGTTACTGTAGGTTTTGGTTCTAAAGAAACATTAGGAATAGGAGCTAATACAAAATTTGAAAGTAGACTTAAAATTTATCCTGTGCCATCAAATGGAGCTCTTTTGAATCTATCCTTAGACAATCAAAACATAGGAGATGTAGAGATAACAGATATGTCTGGACGATTAATTCTTAAAGAAAATTTTAATTCATCTAAAGCTGAAATAGATATTAAGAATCTTAAAACAGGAACTTATATTGTGAAAGTACAGAACGTTTCTAAAAAAATAGTAATAAGATAAGAGGAATTGTATTTCTGTTTTTAAAAATATTTAATGAGTTTAAAAGGTGTTTTCAAGTATTGAAACCACCTTTTTTTGTGTTATAAAGGGAAGTTTTAATCTTTAATCACTCTAAATGTTTCACTTAAGTCGTTGTTAATTATTTTTAGAATATAAACACCGCTAGATAAATCTGAGATATTGATAGATGTTTTGCTATTCCCTTGTTTTAATAATTTCCCAGAGTAATCAAAAATCAAAAAATCATAATCTTTGAATGACAGATTTTTGATATTTATAACATCTTTAACGGGGTTTGGGTAAATGGAAGCTTTGTTGGCTAGTTTTAAATTGTTAATAGATTGATCAATAGCTATCGCTGGAGTTTCATTTGCATTATAATTACAAGAATAATCTAGGTATACTTGTAAATCGTATCTATCGTGCGTTTTTTCATAACCAAGATTTTTTGCTTTTTCTAAATTTTCGCAAGCAAGATTGTATTCTTCTAAATCGTAATACACAACTCCTAAATTTCTATAAGCGAAGGAATTGTTTTCATTTAGATTTAAAGCTTCATTTAAATCCGTTATACCTTCGTCAGATTTTCCTAATTTATGAAGAATGTAACCTCTTTGTGTTCTTAAATCTTGTTCTTCTGTTCCATATCCATTTTTTAACAGACTCTCTTCATTTTTAAATGCAATATTTATATGGTAAAGTGCTTTGTCATAATCGTCATATTCGGTGTAAACAGCAGCAAGTAAACTATTGGCAAAGGAGTGTTCTGGTTTTATAGCAATTACTTTATTAAGATAATAGAGCGCCAATTCGTAAGATTTAATTTCATAGAGAAATGCACTAAAATTATAAATTGCTATCGTGTTTCCCGGGTCGGCAACCATAGCCTTAAGCTTATAATTAATCACATAATTGTCCATTTCTAAAGCTTGATAGTTAGTAGCTAACGTGCTATAAATGTTTCTTAGTAATTGAGCAGGAGGTGGGGTGTTTTTATTTTTTGATACTTTAAAAAGGATATCTATTAATTTTTGGTAGTCATTAATAGCTAATATATGGTCATTTAAATACGTGCGGATTCGTGCCCGTTTTGCAATTAAAGATGTTTTATTAGGCGTTTCCTTTAGGGCAAGATTAACAGCAACTAAATCGGTGTGAAATTGTATGATTTTTACTTCATTCTGTTTAGTGTATTCAAGAATGTGATCTGTTCTTTTAATTAGTTTTCCATGGTCAAACACCCAAGTGGTTACGAGCTTCCCTTTTTGATTATATTTATAATTAGTGCCATGAAATTTTTTATTAGACAAATAAAAAGATTCGTCCAGTTCGCCCGTTTTGTGGTAAGTTTTTAAACTATCCAAGTCGTTATCAGTATTATACCATTGTTGCATGGAGATGACACTGTCACGATAGAAAAATTGTTCTATACGTTTATTTTGACTGTCTGTATTTTGAGCACTAAGGTTTCCAATTGACCACAAAAGGATTAAACCAATAATAAATAATTTCACAAGTTGAAAATATATTATTTTTAGGAATAAAAAAAGCCTCTACATCTGTAGAAGCTTTTAAAAAATATCAATTTTAAAATTGATTATGAATAACTTTATAAATAAAAATCAGGTTAAGAACAAAATTGTCTCAACCTGATTTACCCTTCGATTAATAGCACTTTTATAGCGTTTCAGTCTTTTTTACTTTAAAGTTTTCTAAAGCCTGAAAATGTCTAATAGATTTTATTACTGCTAAATTATAAATTTTATCAATGTATTACAATGCGTAGGATTACGTAATATTTAATAAAATATTTTGATATTGGCTAAACGTTATTCCTGTGTTCTTTTTAAAAAGAGAGTCAATATTAAGGTGATTGCACTGATATTGTTTTTTTAGTTGAGGTAAAGATGCTTTTTCGTCTTTAGAATGTAAATGAATCAAAATGTTGTCTAAGATGGTAGGAACTATAGATTTTAATTTTACTGAAGATAAACTAATCAAAAAATCGTTTGGTTTGTTAGGGGTCATTTTAATTTTTTGTTTCATTAAATAACCAATGTAAGTTGGTCTACACCTTGCAATATAATACATGCTTTCATGTTCCGATTTAAGAATTAAAGGTGTAATGAATGGTTTATAGTAGGTAATAGAGCTTACCTTTTCTAGTTTATAAATAATGTAGCTATAACCATCTGGCTGCATTGCATACGTTTCACCATCATGTAATTCAATAGAAAAAACATTCAGAACCCAGTAGTTAATTGGTGTGTAATATGTATGTTTATTATGTATAATGCGTTGATTTAAAGTTGTTCTAAATATAAATAATTTCGCATTATTATACTATTCGTAAGATTACGTATTGAATATGTTTGGATGTTTTTTTAACCAAAAAAAGAGTGCGTTCTGTTTAGTTGTATCTATATCTAATTTTTTAATAATGTTGCTTCTATGTTTTTCAACTGTACGTTTCGAGATAAATAATTCCTCAGCGATTTGAGGACTGCTGAAATTCTTATCTAAATACTTTAAAATTTTTAGTTCTGTAGGCGTAAGATTTTTAACGCTAGAATCTGAATCGCTATTTATTTGGATATTACTTTTTAATTTTTCACCAATATAATTAGTATTGCTTTTTATGCTTTCCAAGCAGGCCTCCAATTCTTCTAAAGCACTATCTTTTGTAACATAGCCATGTATAGATTTTCCAACTTCTTTTAATATAGATTCTTGTTTGTGTAAGGTTAAAATAACCACTTTTGTAGTTAGTTTATTACGTTGAATTTCATGTGCAACCTCTAGGCCGTTCAGTTTTGGCATATCAAAATCTAGAATGGCAATATCAGGTTGCAATTCTACAATTTTATTATAAGCAGTATTACCATCAGTTGCGGTGGCAATGACTTTAAACCATTTTTTTTCTAAAAACTCCTTAGTACCGTTTAATAATAAAGGGTGATCGTCGGCAAGTAGAATAGTGGTAGACATAGCTTATTTTTTTTGAATTTTTATTTGAATCGTTGTGCCTTTTCCTTTAACAGAATTAATGCTTAATTGTGCACCAATAAGTTGTGCACGCTCTTTTAGCGTTTTCATACCTAAACTATTAAGTAATTTAGAGTCTTCTATAACATCAAAACCAGTACCATTATCCTTAACTTCGAAAAGAACAGCATCTTTTAAATTTTCAACATTAATAACGCAGGCTTTTGCTTCAGAATGTTTTTCAACATTATTTAAGCATTCTTGTAGCATTCTATAAATAAATATTTCCTTGTCTTTCGAGATCTCTAAAGTTTCAATTTCAATATCTTCTGAATAGAAAATATTAGAATTTTTCTGAAAGTTTTCTATCGTATTCTTTATTGAATTTATTAAACCTAATTTTTCAAATTGAAAAGGGTGTAATTGCTGCGATATCGTTCTTACTTCATCAATAGCACTATCAACTAAACTCGTATCGGTTTTATTTTCGCTTTCTAAAAAGATTTTATTTTTAATAAGTAAGAGACTTTGTCCAACACTATCATGAAGCTCACTAGAAATACGTTTACGTTCTGCTTCTACGCTATATATTAGATCTTCAGCGAAAGTTTTTTGAAGTAGAGCATTCTTTTGTGAATACTTCCGTGAACGATACAAATAAATGATTGAAAATAAAGCAATAAGAATAATTATGCTGAGCCACATTAATTGTGCTTTACGCGTGTGTTGTTCGTCTAATAATTTTATCTCACTATTCTGATCTTTTATTTTCTGATCGCGTTTATTGGTTTCATAAAGCGTTTGGTAATAGCTTAAGGCATTATTTTTCTGAACAGATTTTAAAGAATCTTCAATCTTTTTAGATGCTTTTAAATGTGTATACGCTTCGTTATATTGATTGAGTTTTTCGTAAACATCAGCTAAAAAGGATTCGCCATCTTCTATGTTGTTAATGTTGTTTGTCGCTTTAACAAGATCGAGATATTTCTTACCCCATTCTACAGCAGAAGGATAGTCCTTTTCAGCAAAAGCTAAACGGCTAGAAGCTCTATAGTAATTACTTTCATAGATGCCTTCAGTGTTTTTTTTATCTGCTTTTAATGTTTTATAATACGATCTAGCTTTGTCTAGACTGTCATTTTCCGCATACGCAATAATTAAGGTATGTAGAAGTATCGGTCTAAAATAATCAAGGTGATCTGATTTTTCACTTGCCGCAACCGCTTTATGTATATTAATTAAACGTTCTTTTTGTAAACCCTGTTTCTTATTATCGGTTGCAGAATTGGCATAAATTGAAATTAATACCCCGTAATTTTTTGAAAGCTCTCCCAGCTCAATAGCTTCTTTACGTTCTAGTTCTGCTTCCTTTAAAAATCCGTTGGCACTATATAATATAGATAAGGCATTTCTTGAGGTAATAATATTGAAGGTATCCTTAACTTTTTGAAAAATTTTTGAAGCTTCCTGTATGTGTTGAGATGCCTTAGCAAAATCACCTTCGTCGGTGTAGGTGTATCCTTGGTATAAAATAGCAAAGGCCTTTACGTGATCGTTACCTGCTTTTGTCGCGTAGTCTTTGGCTTTGCTATAATAAGACATAGCGGTGTCGACTTCTTTTACGAAATAATAACTATCTCCAGCATCGATGTAGATTCCGGCAAGGTTTCTGTCGGTTAAATGATTTTTAAAAGTGTTGAAATAGGTTTTGAAAAGTATAACACCTTCTTCGGGTTGTCCTAAAACATTATTGTAATAATTTATAAGATTTTGAGTGTTGCGAGAGGCAATATTAAAGGAATCTAATTGGATAGCATAATTTATAGTGAATCTAGAGATAGAGTCGAAACCCAATTCTGTTTTCTGATAAATAATGTCTGTTAAACTATCAAGTAATTTTAGTTTCTGACCTTTATTAGTTTCAGATTTTATTTGCACTTTCAACGCATCAACTTCAAGCTGATGCGTTGTGTCTTGTGCAAGTATAATTGTGTTAGTCAGTAATATAAAGACTAGTAATATAAATTTCATTCACTCCGTTTATAAAACGAATGTAATGAAATTTATTGTTTATTTCCGTCAATCCATTTTTTAGCATTTTCAAAAGCTTCTAACCAAGGAGAAACTTCGTCTTTTCTACCTGCCGGATAGTTTGCCCAGTTCCATTGGAATGTAGAACGCTCGATATGTGGCATTGTTACTAAGTGTCTTCCTGAAGCATCACACATCATGGCTGTATTAAAGTCCGAACCATTAGGATTTGCAGGATAACCTTCGTAACCATATTTAGCTACAATATTGTATTCGCTTTCTTCTTTAGGAAGGTTGAATTTTCCTTCTCCATGAGAAATCCAAACCCCAAGTGTGCTACCTTCTAAGCTCGATAACATCACAGAATTGTTTTTCTGAATTTCTACTGAAGTAAATGAACTCTCGTGTTTATGAGAATCGTTATGTAACATTTTTCCGTGAACGTCGTGTTCAGGGTTAATCAATTCTAATTCCATCCATAACTGGCAACCGTTACAAATTCCAACAGAAAGTGTATCTTCTCTTTTAAAGAAGTTTTGTAATGCAGTGTTTGCTTTTTCGTTATACATAAAAGCGCCGGCCCAACCTTTAGCCGAACCTAAAACATCCGAGTTAGAAAAACCACCAACGGCACCAATAAACTGAATGTCTTCTAGTGTTTCACGACCAGAAATTAAATCGGTCATATGTACATCCTTCACATCAAAACCAGCTAAATACATAGCGTTTGCCATTTCGCGTTCAGAATTACTTCCTTTTTCACGAAGAACAGCAGCCTTTGGTTTTGGCTTACTAGCATCTATTTTAGGTAACTTCCCTGTAAAGTTTTTAGGGAATGTATATTGAAGTGGCTGATTCTTATAGTTTTCGTAACGCGCATCCGCAACGTTATTTGCTGTTTGCTTTTTATCTAATAAGTAAGACGTTTTGTACCAAACGTCACGCATTTCAGAAACATTAAAAGAGAATAATTCCTCGTTATTTTTAATGCTTACTTGACCTGAATTGTTCGCTGTTCCGATTTTGAAAACCTCAACACCGTTTGCTGCAAAGCTTTCTTCTACTGAAGCATCTGCTTGGAATACAAGTCCTGCGTTTTCAGAGAATAATATTTTAAGTGAATCTTCTTCATTTAAGCTAGATAAGTCATAATCAGCTCCTAAATTCATATCGGCAAAACACAATTCTAATAAAGTTGTGATTAATCCACCTGAAGCAATATCATGACCCGCTTCAATTTTATCAGCTTTAATTAAATCTTGAATTGTATTAAAGGCATTCTTAACGAAATCTGTACTCTTAACATCTGGCGTGTCATTTCCAATAGCGTTTAATGCTTGGTAGAATGAACTACCACCTAATTTAAAGTCGTCTTGAGAGATGTTAATATAATAGATATTTCCACCATCAGCTTTTAAAAGCGGTTCTACAACTTTAGAGATTTCATTACAGTTTCCTGCTGCAGAAATAATTACAGTTCCAGGAGCAATAACATCCTCGTTAGGATATTTTTGCTTCATAGAAAGAGAATCTTTTCCTGTAGGCACATTAATACCTAAGTCGATTGCAAATTCTGAAACAGCTTGAACTGCTTTATATAAACGGGCGTCTTCACCTTCATTTTTACAAGGCCACATCCAGTTTGCCGATAATGACACACTTTTTAAATTATCTTTTAAAGGTGCCCAAACAATATTGGTAAGCGATTCTGTAATGGCATTTCTACTTCCTGCATCCGGCTGAATTAAAGCTGAAATAGGAGCGTGCCCAATAGAGGTTGCAATACCTTCTTTTCCGTTATAATCTAGTGCCATAACACCAACATTATTTAACGGAATTTGTAATGGTCCAACACATTGTTGTTTGGCCACTTTACCACCAACACATCTGTCTACTTTGTTTGTTAACCAATCTTTACAAGCCACAGCTTCTAACTGTAACACTTGCTCTAAATAGATTTTTAAGTTTTTAGACTTGTAACGTGGATTTTTATATTTTCTGACAATTGTACTGTCAGTTAGTATTGTTTTTGGAGAACTCCCGAACATATCTTCTAAAGCTAAATCCATTGGTTTTTCACCAGTCGTTTTAGATTCGAAAGTAAAACGGTCGTTTCCTGTAACTTCTCCAACATCGTAAATTGGAGAACGTTCTCTGTCTGCAATTTTATGAAGTGTTTCTAAATGCTTTTCGGCAATCACTAATCCCATACGTTCTTGAGATTCGTTACCGATAATTTCTTTAGCCGATAGGGTAGGATCTCCAACAGGTAAACTGTCTAAATTAATTTTTCCTCCTGTATCTTCTACTAATTCTGATAAACAGTTTAAGTGTCCACCAGCACCATGATCGTGAATAGAAACGATGAAGTTTTCTTCACTTTCTACCATACCACGAACGGCGTTTGCAGCACGTTTTTGCATTTCAGGGTTAGAACGTTGTACGGCATTTAATTCAATACCCGATTCAAATGCTCCAGTATCTGCAGAAGATACTGCAGCTCCACCCATTCCGATGCGGTAGTTTTCACCACCAAGAATAACGATTTTATCACCTACTTTAGGAGTGTCTTTTAAAGCTTGGTCGGCTTTACCGTAACCAATACCTCCCGCTTGCATAATGACTTTATCGTAACCTAATTTTCTAGGACTTGCTGTACTTGAGGAAGCGTTTTCGTTATGCTCGAAGGTCAATACAGAACCTGTAATTAATGGCTGCCCGAATTTGTTTCCAAAATCAGATGCTCCATTTGAAGCTTTTATTAAGATGTCCATTGGTGTTTGGTATAACCACGGACGTGCTTGTGTTTTTTGTTCCCAAGGACGGTTTTCTTCTAAACGCGAATACGACGTCATATAAACCGCAGTTCCAGCTAAAGGTAAAGATCCTTTTCCTCCTGCAAGTCTATCGCGAATTTCTCCTCCAGAACCTGTTGCAGCGCCGTTAAAAGGCTCTACTGTAGTAGGGAAATTATGTGTTTCTGCTTTTAATGAAATTACAGATTCGTAATTTTTAGTTTCGTAAAAATCAGGTTTATCTGCTGTTTTCGGTGCAAATTGTTCTACAACAGGACCTTTTACAAATGCTACATTATCTTTATAAGCCGAAACAATATCGTTAGGATTTTTGTTTGATGTTTCACGAATCATTTTGAATAATGAAACTTCTTTTTCCTCACCATCGATAACAAATGTTCCGTTGAAAATTTTATGACGACAGTGCTCAGAATTCACTTGTGAAAATCCGAAGACTTCAGAATCTGTTAAAGGACGACCAATTTTCTTTGCAACACCATCTAAATAGGCTACTTCTTCATCACTTAAAGACAATCCTTCTTTTGCGTTGTAAGCTGCAATATCTTCAATATTTAAAACTGGTTCTGGCTTGATATCTATTGTAAATGACTCTTGATTTAAGGCATCGTATTTCTGAGAAATCATCGGGTCGAAATTTGAAAAGTCTTCAGCTACAGCTTCAAATTCTTCAATTCGAATGATGTCTGTGATACCCATGTTTTGAGTAATTTCAACAGCATTTGTACTCCAAGGCGTAATCATAGCGGCACGAGGACCAACAAAAAAAGCATCGATTGATGCTTGTTCTAACTTAGGCTGGTTGCCAAAAAGCCATGATAATTTTGAAATAGTTTCAGTCGATAATTCTTTAACTGTTTGTACAGCAAATAATTTGCTGTTTACGTTTCCAAAGAAATGAATCATATAATGTGGTTTGTATTATTTTTTAAGAAAGCACAAAATTAGTGTTTTTTAGCGATATTTTTTCAAAAAAATATGTAGTCTTTTATATGCCTCATACCAGAGATTTTTTCATAAAAAAAGCGACCCGTTAAGGTCGCTTTTCAATATAGATTTTTAAAGAATTAGTGCTTAACTAATTTCTTGCTAATCGTTTTATTGTTCTGAGTAACTCTTAAAATATAAACACCCGATTGTAAATTTTGAGTGCTGATACTTGTGTTATTCTGAATGGTTTTAGAAAGTACTAATTTTCCTAACATATTGTAAATGTCAAGCTGAGTTGCTTCACCGTTTGGCATTGCAACGTTTAATACATCTTTTATAGGGTTAGGGTAGACTTTTATACTTGATAAAGCATCTTCTTCAATACTTAAAGAAGAATCATAACAAGTCCACGCTAAATTATCAATAGCAACACGGTCTCCGGTTGCCTCTTTATTATTGAAAAGTATTGAAACTTCACCTGCAATATTAATATCTTCAATAGTTACAGTTTGTGCTTCATCTCCGTAAGGAATTTCTCCAACAACAGTTCCGTTAACTACTAGATCGAAAGTCCCAGATCCACCACCAAAAAAACGTTGCGTTGTCACAGTTAAAGCGCCAATACCATTAGCTGTTTGGGGAGCAGTTAAAACACCATCTCTTATGGTGATAGCTTTAGTCCCGTTAATGCTTTGATCTAATCTAGCATCTGTAGCAGACCATTCAAGTCCATCATCTCCTGTCCAAGTTCTTAATGCATATGAGTTATCATTAACATCTTGAGTTGAAGTTAAATTAGTAAATGTTTCTTCAGTACAGTAGTCTACTTCATTAGAAACTTCATAACATGTCCATGCTAAATTATCGAAAGCCACACGGTCTTCGGTTGACTCTTTATTATTGAAAAGTATTGAAACTTTACCTTCAATATTAATATTTTCGATAGTAGTCGTTTCTTCAAATCCAGAATACGGAATTTGTCCGACTACGGTACCATTTACAACCAAATCGAAGGTTCCCGATCCACCTCCAAATACACGTAGTGTGGTCACTGTTAAAAATCCAATACCATCAGTGGTTTGAGGTGCAGTTAAAACACCATTTCTTATAGTAATTGCTTTACTTCCGTCAATAGTCTGATCTACTCTTGCGTCTGTAGCAGACCAACGTAAACGATCTTCTCCTGACCAAGAAATTTCATCGTAGTAGGTGTTTATTTCACCTGTAATATCTTCGAAATCTTGTGTGACACAGTAATCGTAAACAATTTCTTCTGTAGTTGTAACCGTTAAAGACCCTGTTGCAGCAGACTCATTATTTGAAGCATCTTCTGCAGATACAGTAAAAGCATAAGACGTTTCAGCTGTTAAATCTGAAATTGTAATCGTGTTTGTATAGGCTTTTGCATAAAATGCACCATCCTTATTAACATTGTATGAAGCGACAGCAATATTGTCTGAAGAAGCCGTCCAAGTTAATGTAATTGAAGACGCAGTAATTTCGCTTGAAGCTAAATCTGTAGGTACAGTTGGCGCTTCGGTATCTGTAATACCGCTATTTCCATCCCATAAATTTTGTGCATCTGCTCCGCCCCAAATAACAGTTGCTAAATATGGGTTATCGATAAATGGGTTTCTGTTTCCTTGTGCATAGGTGTTAGACGTATCTCCGTGGTAGGTGTTTCTTTGTTTTTCGAAATCTGAAACAGGATCTTCTACATTCCATTCTAGGAATAAATCAATCATGTCGTCAGGTGTTTGAGCTGCATCTCCAAAACCAACATTAGTTGGTAAACAACGCTCACCATATCTAATATACATGTACATTATTATACGGGCACAGTCACCTTTCCATTCGTCACCAGGATACCAGCCACTGTTAGAAAAATTTGAAGTACCATTACCATCTGCAAATTTTAAATTATTACGGTCGGCATTTCTATTAACATCACTCGGACGCAACATTTGTGCATCAGAACCAGGACCTTCTTCTCCTAAATTAGGAGTTCCTAAAGACTTTGCGTAGACGTGTTCACGATTCCATTCGCCATCAGAACCTCCGTTATTGTTTTTACCTCGGCTTCTATCTGTCGTAATATCGTTATCCGTGTCGTCGTAACCGTACATTAAAAGTACATTGTTAGGGTTGTCAGGATCTAAATCAGTAACCTTTAGAGCTTCCCATACACCTGGCGTATAAATCAGTTCGTTAACATGCTTTGCAATGGTAACAGCGCTTAAATCTGTTTTAAGTTCTACACCTGTTTTTGTGAAATTTACCGTGTTATAGTACGATTGTAAATCTTCGGGCGGGTTTAATTGAGCAAAGCCCAATGCTGTAATAAAAAGTAAGAAAAATGTAAAGTAAAAGTGTTTCATAGGGAGTTATTTAAATTTAATTTATTAAGTTTTATTGCTCAATTTACAAAATAAAAAAAGCTAGTAAAGAAAAATCTCTACTAGCTCGTAATTATTATTGAATATTCTTTTTAGCCTTAGTTTCTTTTAAGTAATGCCATATAGAATCCATCAAATCCTGTTTTGTGAGCGTAGATATTATCGTCGCGCACTAAGGTAAAATCTTTTCCGAATTCTGATGTTAAGAAAGTGTCAACTTGTTGTCTGTTTTCTGAAGGTAAAACCGAACATGTAGCGTAAACCATTTGTCCTCCAGATTTAACCATTCTAGAATACGTTTGAATAATTTCTTGCTGTGTTGCACGAATTCTATCTAAAAATTCAGGTTGTAATTTCCACTTCGCATCAGGATTTCTTCTTAAAACTCCTAAACCAGAACAAGGCGCATCGATTAAAACGCGATCGGCTTTATCGTATAATTTCTTAATGACTTTAGTAGTATCTATATGACGAGGTTCAACATTATGAGCACCATCACGTTTTGCACGACGTTTCAGCTCATGCAATTTATGCGCATAAATATCTAAAGCAATAATCTGACCTTTGTTTTCCATTAAAGAAGCCAAGTGCAATGTTTTTCCTCCAGCACCAGCACAGGTGTCTATAACACGCATACCAGGTTCAACTTCTAAATATTTAGCTACTAATTGAGAAGATGCATCTTGCACTTCAAAGTGTCCGTTTTTAAAAGACTCTGTAGTAAATACGTTTGCACGCTCTTTTAATTTAAGTGCATCAGGATACCCTTTTATAAATTCAGTTTCAATGTCATTATCAAAAAGATCGGCTTGTAACTTGTCTTTCGTTATTTTTAGAGTGTTTGTTCTTAAAACAACATCGGCTTGAAGGTTTAAAGCAGCAATCTCTTTTGTCCAAAGTTCTTCGCCTAATTCTTTAACACCAATTTCATCCATCCAATCAGGAATAGATTCTTTAAATTTTCTAATTTGAGAAAGCTCATCAAAACGTCCTTTAATTTTACGTGTCGGTGTTTTTTCAAAATAGCTCCAATCCGGTAATTTAATACCTTTAAGGGTTGCCCATACGGCAAATATTCTCCAAATGTTATCTCTATCGTAAGGTTCTTTTACTTCTGCTATTTCAGCATATAAGCGTTTCCAGCGAACGATCTCGTAAGTCGTTTCGGCTACAAAACCGCGGTCGCGACTTCCCCAGCGTTTATCGCGTTTTAATAATTGTTGAACAACTTTGTCGGCATAAACTCCTTCATTAAAAATGAGCATTAATCCGTCTACTACCGCAAAGCATAAATTTCTATGTAATCGCATTTTGTGTATTTAAGAGGACAAAGGTAAGTTTAATTAATTATTTTTAGCCAAAATTTTAATAAATGCGACTAATAGCGAGCCTTTTACTTTTTGTTTTAATCAGTTCTTGTAAACAAGATGTTCAGAAACCTTTAAAAATATATGAATCTGTTGAAATTCAGGATGTTTATAATGATTCCCTTAGCATTCGTGCCATTGAGTTAATGGGAGACGGAACGTTGGCCTTTGCTGCAGATAATGGGACTTACGGATTATATTTTCCGAAGAAAGAACAGTTAGCAACATCTATACAACTTTATGACTCTGTGCCTTTACATTTTAGAGCCGTTGCGCATACAGCAAACGATTTTTTTATGTTGAGTATTGAAAGTCCTGCCTTATTATATAAAACGGGAGACGATGGATCTATGAAACTCGTCTATAAAGAAGAAGGAGAAGAAGTGTTTTATGATGCCATGACCTTTTGGAACGATACAGATGGTATTGCAGTGGGCGATAGTGTTAATGGTTGTT
This sequence comes from Formosa sejongensis, assembly GCF_033447105.1. Taxonomy (NCBI): domain Bacteria; kingdom Pseudomonadati; phylum Bacteroidota; class Flavobacteriia; order Flavobacteriales; family Flavobacteriaceae; genus Formosa; species Formosa sejongensis. The sequence goes on along the minus strand of NZ_JAWQUN010000006.1, from coordinate 7,463 downwards.
TGTCCATAATTATAACTCGAGATGGTGGAGAAACTTGGTCGCCATTCCCTTGCGAGAACTTGCCTAAAACTATCGAAGGTGAAGGTGCTTTTGCAGCAAGTAATACAAATATTAAAGTTTTAGGAGATAAAGCTTGGATAGGAACGACTAGCGGAACCATTTACTATTCTGAAAATAAAGGAGCGTCTTGGGGTACAATTGAAACACCAATGCAGAATACTGAAGCGACTCAAGGCATTTATTCTATCGATTTTTATGATGAACAAAACGGTTTTGCTATCGGTGGAGATTACACAAACCCTGAAGGCAATACAAACAATAAAATGAAAACAACAGACGGTGGGAAAACTTGGCAGTTAGTTGCCGATGGACAAGCACCGGGTTATAAGAGTTGTGTGCAATATATCCCGAACAGCAATGCAGAAGGTTTAGTTGCCGTTAGTTTTAACGGTATAGATCTTTCTAATGACGGTGGAATGTCTTGGCAACATATAAGTGATGAGCCATTTTATACCATTCGTTTTGTAAATGATTCGATTACGTATGCCGCAGGACAAGGTCGTATTTCTAAATTAACGTTTACCGAGTAAGAAGGTTTAATAATAAAATTAAATTACTAATATTAACTTGATTTACAGGAAATAGATAAAGAAAAATGGACACTTTTAACGATATAAAAGAATTAATTTCAACTTTAAAAAGAGAGGAAAAGTTAATTACTGAAATGTTTGGTAAAAGAAAAACGCTTAATTATAAATTGAGTTATGCCTTGGAACTGGTAGATTATGATGAAAATCGCATTGATTTTTTAATACAAAGATCTGTTATTAGAGAAAATGGTAGTTTTTTAGAACTTGACGATCAGTTTCAAGAATTTTTTGAACAAGTACTAGATGTGAATGAAGAAATTAACTTGTCCTATATTGATGAAAATATCAAAAATATTAGAGAGAAGATTCTTTATTATTTGAACGAAAAGAATGAAAATAGAAAGAATACCTATTTACAATTTATAAAAAAGACGTTCAGGAAAATGGGAATTATTACACTTAAAAGTGTAGTAGATTTAAGAAGAAACATAGAGAATACATTTAAAAACGAAGCCAACTACAAGAACAAACAATTAAAGTTAGAAAATTTTGATGAAAAAAGAACTGTAGTGACCAATCTCATCAAACAAACATTGTTGTTGATTAATGAAAAGGAGCTAACCTTTTTTAAAATAGCTTTAGATGAAGAATTACATCAGATTATTACAGAACTAAAATACCAACTTAGGGAGTGTTCTCATAATTTGATCGAAATTGAGAAACAGATCATTGATTATATAAATCAAACCAAGCATCAAGGGATATTTATAGAGAAACTTAGAAAATTAAAATATCTAAAGGATCATTTTACCATTGAAGCAGAAACAGATATAAAGCAAGTATTAACGAATAAGAATCAATTGGTTTTTGAGACTAGAATAAGTGAGTCTTTAAATTTGTCATTGGACTTTCTTAGAGATGACGAAAAAGCTTTTGATGTTATTAAGCGAATTTCCAAAAATCATAAAAACAGAAAATACTTTAAACCACAATTGGCAGGTGGTATTTCAGAAGCGTATCTTCAAGATAATATTGAAGAGGAAGTGATGATTAATTTAGAAGAAGTAAGAAATCATTTTATACCTACAAGTGATCATTTGTTTAACTTTATTATGAATTATGATTTTTTAAAAAAGGTTGATTTTGACGAACGAGTAACCATATTTTGTCAAATGGCTTCGCAATATGAGTTAGAATTTAACTTTCAGGATGTTTTTGAAACAGCAAATGGTGTTGAGTATGCACTGATTTACCCTAAATAAAATTTATGAAAACAAAATATACTTCAGAAATATTTGATGTTCTTAGAAGAGGTCAGTTTATTTGTTCTAATAGTCCCAAAGACAATATTCAGATTTTGTATAAAGTGTTAGAAGATGAAGATACTTTTAATGATTTACATAATTATTTTAAACAGATAAATTATATTCTAGAGCAGGGGAATGAGTATTTCTACTTTAGTCGTCTAGAAAAGAATGTAGATCTTGATAGAAAGCTAGAGAAGGTATTTAATTGGATTGATATTTTAGATTTTTTTAAAACTTTTGATTCATCTTTTGATGTTGGATTTAGATTTACCCCTTCGGATGTTGTAAATCAGTTAAAAAATAATGCGGATTTAAAAAGCAAACTGGATTATTTAAAAAAAATCAGTGGTGATAAAAAAAGTTATATAGATAGAATAAAAAAAATAATTGAAAAATTAGAAAAGGAAAATTTTATCACCTTAGAAAGTGAAATATCAGAAACTTATAAAGTGTTAACTTCTTTTTATTATTTAAAAGAAATAGTAACAACTATTAATATTCCAGAAGAAACAGAAAATGAGATACCTGAATAAAATAGTTTTTATAAATAGCGCATCTGTAAAGTATGCAGAGATAGAATTAGATGGGAATGTGCATTTAATAGGCACGCAGGGAGTGGGGAAAAGTACTTTGTTACGTGCAATTTTGTTTTTTTACAATGCCAATAAATCTAAACTAGGAATCCCTAGAGAGAAAAAAGGGTTTGATGATTATTATTTTGAATATCAGAACTCATATATTATTTACGAAATCATAAAAGACAACATTCCCTTTTGTGTGTTGGCATATAAAGTAAATGGTAAAGTTGCTTTTAGATTTTTTAATTCGGGATACAAAAGAGCATTGTTTGTTGATGATAACAATAGAGCTTTTGAAAGTTGGGATAAAATTAGAAATGCATTTGGAAAAGAAATTCATTATACCTCATTGATTTCAAGCTATGAAGAATTTCGTAAAATTATTTATGGAGATAATAAAGGTTTAAAATCAGATTTTAGAAAGTATGCTTTAGTTGAAAGTAAACAATATCAAAACATACCTAGAACCATTCAAAATGTACTGCTGAATTCTAATTTAGAGGCAAAGTTTATAAAGGATACCATTATAAATTCTTTAAATGAAGATGAGTTTACCATAGATATAGAGAACTATTCTAAAAATCATTTACGTGATTTTGAATCTCAAATAAATGATATTAAAATATGGTTCAAAAAAAATAAAAAAGGACAAATTGTTGTTAGAAATCAGGCAGATAAAATTATTGATAAATACCGAGTTTTTAATTTTTTAAAAAGAGAAAAGAAAGAATTAGCCTTAAACTTGGCTGGTAGGATGGATTTTATAGAAAAGGAAAAACCAACATTATCTGTAAGTTTTATTGAAGAGAATAAGGTGTTAAATGAATTATTTAATAAAAAAGAAAATTTAGAAAAAATACATAAAAGAAGAGAGCAAGATTTGATCTCAAAAATGTATTCGATTTCTGAAAAATTAAAAGAAACTGCAAAAAAAGAAGCTGAATATAATGCTAAAAATATTCATGTAATTATTGAAGAGGTGTCTAAGAAAGAAACCTTAATGACAGAACAAAAAACGCTGGAAAATGAAAAAAACCTATTGACTTCTAAATTTACAGAAGTCAATCAAAAATATGAAGCGTTGATTTCTCAATTAAAAAATAAACAACAAGAGTTCACGAATCATAAAGATGCTGAAATAAATAAATTAAGAAGTGATTTTGTAGAGGATAAAACCTCGCTTTTTGAGATTTATGAGAACTTAATCAAGCAAATTAAAGAAGATAATAAAGCAGAAAAAGAACAATTTGTAAATGAACTACAAGGATTTGTTGATGATGAAAATAGGATTAAAAGAAAAAAGGCTGAACTAAAACATCAAATCTTTTTTGTTACTGAGATAGAAAATTGTAAAGAAGAAACAAAAGAATTGAATGCTAAAATATCAAGTTCAAAAAACATCGTTTTTAATGCAATTAACGAAACAACAACACTGCGTAAAGAATGGGATTTAGAAGTAAAAGATGTAAAAAGAGTTTTTGATCTAAAAGTTGATAAAGATAAAATTACACAACTAAAATATAGGGAGAAAATTCAAGCCATTGAAAATAAAATTAAACAAAGTAAATCTTCACTTTACGGTTGGTTACATGATAATATTCCTAATTGGGAAAACAATATAGGTAAAGTAATAGATGAAGAGCAGGTGCTTTTTAATACTGAATTAAATCCGAAATTAAGTGATAATAAGTCGTCTAATGTGTATGGGTTGGAATTGAACTTAAGTGCGATTAAAAGTCGTGTTAAAACGGTAAAAGAATATCATCAAGAAATTGATGAGTATAACGTTAAAGTTAATGACGTTCAAAAATCAATTTCAGAATTAAATAGTGTTAACGAAACTGATTTACAAAAGTTAAAAATAAGATTTAAGAAAAAACTAAAGGAGCTTAAGGAAACTATTGCAGAAAACGAATACATAGCATCGCAAAGCGAAGATAGATTAAAGAAAAATAAAATAGAGTTAGAAGATTGGATGGAAAAATCGAATTCTGAAAAAGCGACTATTCTTCAAAATTCTGAAAATGATTTAGATAAAATTGTAGTAAGAAAATCAAAAAGCCAAGAAAATTTAGAAAAACTTAAGAAAGGGATCAACCGAAAAATAAGTTTAAAAGAAACAGAGCGAAATAAAGAAATTTCAGTTTTAGAAAAAATAATAAGTGATAAAATTGAGAATATAAATACATCTGTTTTTAAGTTGAAAGAAGAGTCTGAGCTAAGGATTAATGTGTTGCAAAAAAATAAAATTACTGAGCTTGATGACAAAGGTGCAGATACCAAAAGGTTGAGCTTAATTGATGATAACTTAAATGAAATAAATCGTTTATTAAATGATATTAATACAAAAGAAACCATTGTAATAGAATTTAAAAAAGATAAAAGAGAGCTATTTGATAAAGTCCCACAATTAAAGGCCGATAAAATAAGTTTGGAAAAAAAACAAGCTACAATTCTTGAAGAACATAGAATTGAATTGCAAAAATTTATCCATAAATATCAGCATCAAAAAGAGATGGTTGAATCTATTAAACTTAAAATAGATCTGTTTGAAGCAGATTTGAATGCATTTGTGGAATTTAAAAAATCGGATGCCTTTGTAGAAATTGAGTCCTTTATTTTTAATCCAATAATAGTTGATAATCATTTTAAAACAGCAGTTGTATTAATCAAAGATATTTTTGAAAAACATTCAAGAAGCCTACAAGTATATGAGGATTTAAGGCAGGCTGTCAATCTTTTTAACGGAAATTTTGATGAACATAATGTTTTTAGATTCGTAATAAAACTAATTTCAAAAGAGGATTTTTTAATTTTTTCAGCTGACCTAAAAGAATTTATAGAAGCAGATAAAATTAGTGAGTATGAAACAAGAGTAAATAGAAGATTTGCTGATATTATTCAGTTAATAGGTCGAGAAACCACGGAGCTAAATTCTAAAGAAGCGGAGATTGAAAAGATTATTAAGAAAATTAATGATGATTTTTTAACTAAGAATTTTGTAGAAGCCATTAAAGAAATGGAAATGCGTACAGAAAAAAGTTCCAACCCAATAGTTAAGTTGTTAATAGAAATAAAAGACTTTAATGACGAAAATAGTTTGATTTTAGGAGAAACCAATCTTTTTACATGTTCGAATAGTAATTCGAAAAATCAAAAAGCAGTAGATTTATTAAAACAGTTGGTAAATGAACTCGGAAAACACAAAAACTCCAGTCTAACATTGTCAGAATCTTTTGATTTACAATTTAGAATTGTCGAAAATGATAATGATTCTGGTTGGGTAGAAAAATTGTCGAATGTTGGTAGTGAAGGAACAGATGTTCTAGTTAAAGCAATGATTAATATTTTGCTTTTAAATGTTTTTAAAGAGAGTGCATCAAAAAAAATAAAAGATTTTAAATTGCATTGTATGATGGACGAAATAGGAAGGCTTCATCCTAATAATGTAAAAGGGATTTTAAGATTTGCTAATGAAAGAAATATCTTGTTAATCAATGGTTCTCCGACAAGTCAAAATGCAACGGATTATAAATACACCTATAAATTAGCCAAAGAACAGTCTAAAACAGAGGCGAAAAAATACATTACAAAAATTAATCGTTTGGTTAAAATAAAGACTAAAGTTCTTAATTAATGGAATTAACATTAAAAATAGCAAAAGTATTAGTACAGTTAATAGAAGGAAAAACCATCCCTAATAGTGCTGCTAAAAGTGAAGTTATTGACGTTTTAGTTACGGAGAATATAATTATAAGAAAAGGGAAACACCAAAAAAAAATTGCACTTATCTGTAAAAAGGATTTGTATGAGTATTTGCATAATCAGTTGCAAATAAATAATTTAACTAACTATATTTTAGCTTTAGAAAATAATGAATCAACTAGATCGGATTTTGTGAAGATTACTACTGATTCGAAAAACTCAAAGGAAAGAGCTTTTAAAGGTTTTTTAGTGAATAGTTATGAGTCAATTCAGGCAGAGTTAAACAATCAAAAGATTACCATTTGTCCTGTCTTAGGAAGTTTTGTGTTTATTTCTGATTATGAGACATTTAAAATTCCAGAGCATGTAACCATTATAGGAGTTGAAAATGCTAAAAATTTTAGTAGAATTCAAGAACAGAAGTATTTGTTTAAACACTTGACTCCTTTGTTTGTTTCCCGTTATCCACAAAATCAAAATAAAGATTTTATAAAATGGATGAAATCTATTCCTAATAATTATTTACATTTTGGAGATTTTGATATGGCAGGAATTGGTATTTACTTGAATGAATACAAAAAATATTTGTATGATAAGGCAACGTTCTTTATTCCTAAAAATATTAAAAATGATTTAAGACAACATGGAAATAGAGTAAGATTTGATAAGCAAAAACCAAATTTCAAGATAGAAGAGATACGGGAGTCAAAAATTAAAGACTTAATAGCATTGATAAACATCGAGAAAAAAGGATTGGATCAAGAGTTTTACATCTAGTGAATTTTTTGTGTTACTGATTATTAGTTTAGCCCCGTATAAGTTCGGAGTGCTATTTTAAATTTCAAAACTTATATATTTGAGATGTGAAATACAAGAAATGGACTTTAAAAGATAAATTATAGATACTAGCTATTTAAGAGGAAATAGGAGCTGTTGAGGCTTATCGTAAATACTCTGTTAATACAGGAACGCTATATAGTTGGAGGAAAAAGCATGAGAATCAAGGAGAAGCAGGTTTAAAAGTTACTTATGATACTCATGGCAAAGAATTAAAACAATTAGAAGAGGAGAATAGAATATTACGCAAGCTACTTAGCAACAATGAGATTGAATTAGAAGTCGGGCGGGAATGTAGGCTTCACCCTAATTTGAATTTTAAAATTTAAGACCGTTGCAATATTTAATAATTTTCTAAGTTCCATGTTTTTTAAATGGATTTGACTTACTTTTTATCTTAAAAAAAAGATTTTTGTACTATTTCTTGATTTTATAGGTCTTTCTAT
>NZ_JAWQUN010000005.1:0-238891 GCF_033447105.1 Formosa sejongensis | reverse complement strand
TCTACAAGGCTAGATGGGAGGTAGAAATCTTTTTCAGAGACATAAAACAACAATTGCACATAAAATCCTTTATCGGAACAAGTCAAAATGCAGTGATGATACAAATTTGGACAGCATTAATAACTATTCTTATCCTAAAGGCGTTAAAAGCACAAGCTAAACACCCTTGGTATTTATCTAATTTGGTCGCCTTTATAAGACTAAACCTTTTTGTGAAGGTTGAACTGAATAAGTGGCTCGATTATCCTTTTCAAAAAGGTAAACCCCCTGCAAATAATTATATGCAAGGGGTTCTATTTTGAAAAAACACAAAAATTAATGGTTAAACCAGTAAAATGGTTAAAATTAGTGCGCCTTAATTTTATTTAGGACAGGATTGATTTTTGTCCATTAAATAATAGTACATAGAAAATAAAATGTTGGCACAAGGAGCAAAGGAATTAAGAAAAGAAAAAGGCTTGTCTCAAGAAGAATTAGCTAAAAGTTCAGGACTATCTTTAAGAACTATTCAGCGATTTGAAAATGGAGAAACAGAACCTTCAGGTGAAACTCTTAGAAGAATATCGTCAGCTTTAGATTTAACTCCAAAAGAATTAATGGAATGGGGTCAAAATAAAGACACATTGAAAAAGACGGTTAAAGCTAAACATGAATATCTGCACATTTTTGACAGTAAACTGGTTTTTAGTAAAACCCCTGAAATAGAAGATTTAGTTGGAGATTATGGTAAATCGGTTAACAATGCTTTTAAATCGTTGATGGTATTCCTTGTTTTTATACCAATTTTCACAGCATTGGCAGTTGTTTTTTATAATATGGAAAAATTTGGTTTGGCATTATATGTAGGATCATTTGGATTATTTTTCTTGACTTTAGCATTCTATTATATGCTTTTCACCTCAGGTTCTTCTTCTATAAATAAGGAGAGTATTCATAAAATAAAGATAAAAAGGAGACTTAATTATACTGTGCTTGAGATTTCTTATAATGAATTTGGTCGATTTAAAAAGCGGGGATTGATATTTGAGAAACATCAAGTGGAGCCGATGAAAAATGTTTTGCTATCGCAGAAACTAATTGAAAAATCAGATATATCACTTAAAGGAAACAAGGGAATGAGAGTTGGCATTATTGTTTTTATGGGATTATTTTGCATTATTCCATCTTTGTTGAATTTGAAAAGTGGTGAAGACAAAAGCTTAAACATAATGATGTATTATGGATTTTACGTGATAATACTATGTATTATAGTTATATCAATAATGGTAATAAGATTTTTAAAGCCATCATTCAATAAAAACAACAAACCGCTAACACGTGCTCATAAATAATTGCCATTTAGTAGTTTATTCAAGGTTTATAGCCCGTATTAGGTTCTGTGTAACTCGATATACGTTGGATGACCAAATAAAGAAAAGACGATGCTTTAAATACTTTTTAAAATGAAAAAAACAATATATATATTATTGATTATAGGTACCTGTATTGTCTTAAGTCTGAATTTTTATAATTCACAAAAAAAACTAGCTACTTATCGAAGTCCTGATGGTAAGTATGAATTAATAATAAAAAATAGAAGAAGTTTTTTTGAAACTATAATGCCTGGAGATGGAGGTCTAGGAAGTTTACCTGTAGAAGTAATACTAAAAAACTCTAACGGTAAAGTAATTGGTAAAAGCAGTGATAATAGTGATTGTGGGCTTTTTTATGACAGTGTTGAAGTGTCATGGGATATAGAAGAAGGGTATGTATCATATGGTAGAGCTAAAACTATCAACTTAAAAACAGGTCAAGTTGAATGTTAATACATAAAACGTTTTGTAATAACTTAGTATTCGGCTCGCCGATTGGCCAGAGCTGAATATTGTGTTGAATAATCCAGTTACAATGATGTGGTTGCTTACCCAAGTAAATATGCCTTTTTATACGGTTTATTCATAAATGTTTATTGTTTTAGTTTAATAGCGTCCTAAACGATTACTCTCTTTTTCTACAAAGATTTGCCACTGCTGACTTTATGGAATTAGTTGTACTTAGGGAGGTACTTTTTCTATATAATTTGAATTTTGTTTTTTGGGTTGGCCTATCGAAAATTTATCGTAAAATTTGAAGAGAAACTATCGTAAAATTTAAAGCTGTTTGAGCTAAACGTATGTTTCTATATAGTTGATTTTTAGTAGCGAGTTCTTTAAATTTAGATAGTGAACGAAAAATTTAGATAAAAGTTCGTAAGCCTAGATTTTTTTGGTTCGTTTTTTTATCAATGAAAAAAATGAACATGTAATATTATTTAGGACACGATTGGTTTTAGTTGTATTCATGATACCGCTTCGCTAAATTCTGTTTAGTTTATACTGAGCGAAGTCGAAGTACCAGTACCGAGTTTTGTAGTCGGTATTTGCTCATTATTCAATCACAAATAACCTTCAGATAAAACCTCACGATTTTCACCCTTGCGACTTACTAATGCTTCAAAGCCCCTGTCCTGAGCCAGAGCCGAATAGTTACTCTTGCGCATAATGGACTTGCACCCTCTAGATTAATTATTTACCTTTCGGTAAATCAAAAGACGCCCATGCTGTGCACACACACCGTATAAAATTTAGCCTATTTACGAAAGTCTAAACGGACTTTTTATCTGTGATTTATTTGCTAAATTTACTGCCTAAAACATGTAACTAATCTTATACAATCACGTTTTAGCCAATTAAAAATGACAGACGAAGAAATAAATAAGATAGTAAATCAAGTTGACGGAATTGAAGGAATGACAGTTAACGAAAGATTATTTACGACCGATTTAATGGACTTATTTGATAAAGCAAAAGTTACAGACAAAGAGTTGGCAAAAAGAATTCTATTGGCTTTAAAAGTTGACAATACCTCAATTGATAAAATCTTAAATTAATGAGTCCTGAAGTACCAATAATAGTTTTAATTCTAGCAATTCTAACTTATTTTATATGCATGTGGCTAATGACAAGGCTTAAAATTGGAAACGAAAGTAACAGAAAATTCCTTGCGATAATACCAACTGTTATTTTAAGTCCGATTATCTATGTCGGACTTGTGATGATTTGGATTTTCTCAATTTCATACTATCCAACAAGTGATTTCAACAAAGATGAATGGAATTCCAATGTTGAAGAAAGATTTAAAATATCAGAATACATCATTGAGAGTAAAATCCTGATTGGTAAAACACGAGAAGAAGTAATCCAATTGTTAGGAAACGAATTTATAACTAATAATGAAAGTGAATTATCATATGAATTAGGTTTCGTACCAGGATTATTTAATATTGACCCTGATTATTTAGATATAAAACTTGAAAACGGAATAGTAATAAGTGTCAACCAACATAAAGGATGAAAAACTAGCTACAACACGAGTATAAACCGTTACCACACATTTCCAACATCAGAACCCGATTAATTTATGATAACACATTCCAATATTCTAGATCTTAATTCGAAAAGAAAATATTTACATTTTGTAAAAAACTATAAGAATCTATTATTTACAATACAAGAAGATAACATTTTAACCATTTGGAAAATTGAAGTTCCTTTCCAGCTAAAGCAATTAGTAAAGATACCGCTGGAAGTACGTTTTTACGAACCTAATTTTCAATTTATAGATGACACTCTCTTGTTAAGAGGCGGTAGAGGTAATAAAATTGCAATTATAAACTTTCAAAATCTTGACAAACCTACTGTTATAATTAAGGAAAGAGAAATGGGTTATATAAAAGGTGCCTGTATAGCAAAAGGCAAATTATACATTCAAATTTCTTCTCTTTATAATAAAGACTATAGGTTTGAGGTTTCTGATATTCCAACTATTAATAACACAGATCCAATATCAAAAATCGTTATACCAGATAAGAATGAAGAATCTTCCGCTTTTTACTCTTTAGTTTTTAATGATACCATTTATTGGGTTAATCAAGATTCTATATTTTTAATGGATATCTCAGAACCAGACCATCCAAAATCAATTGTATCAAAAGAAATAGTTAATTTAGGAATAGGCTATCCGATACTATTATCAGATAATAGAATGATTGTCTTTGAGATTGCAAGTGATGTGAGAATTGGGTTAAACTATTTAGATATTTCAGGTAATAATGTAAAAAGAAAAGCAAAAGGATTGTTTAAAAATCACTGCATTAGAGGTTGGCAGTTAATAGATAATACATTGTACATAGTACATTTGGATTTCAAAAAAACTGATAACGAACGAAAATATAAAACTTTTTTAAGTAGTGTTGACGTAAGTAGCGACCCAGTTATCAACTTCACAAAAGAACTACCTATTCTAGAAGTTTATGGTGAAGATAATACAACCATAGTTTGGTATTATATAAGTCATAACAAGCACATTTTTCTTCAAGGTAATGGAATTTTTTATGAGCTACCTTTCTAAAAAACGATTTGCTAATAACTAAGTTTTCGGCTCGCCGATAGGCCAGAGCTAAATATTAAGTTGACGAATCCGGTTGCTTTGCCATTTATGGGTAAAGCGGTAACTTTAGGGAAGGTATATAGGGTGTGTTAAGTTGTATTCGAGACCAAAATATATAAAAAGCACTTATGTTCTCATAGGTTCGTGCACTTTTTAATCGATTTAATTTTTAAGCAGGCGTTTTACAGTTTACTTTTAAGGGAATAAATCTAACTTAAGTTTTACATAAACGTTATAGGCAAACTAAAATATAAAACGGAATAAAAATATGCGATTACTATTTCAGATTTTCATCTATATTCTTTTCACTTCAGCACTTCACGCTCAAATTAGAGATACCATTTATTTGTGGCCGGATCAAGTTCCTAACGAGAAAAAGGAAAAACATGTACCAGTACAAACCGCTAATACAGGTGGTGATGTTAGTAGGATTACAGATATTACAAATCCTGCTATAGTTGTTTTTGAACCCGCTGCTAATTCAAATAATTCAGGTGTTGGAGTAATTGTTTGTCCTGGAGGCGGATATAGGATATTAGCTATCGATAAGGAAGGTTACGAAATAGCTAAATGGCTTAATGAACTCGGCTATACTGCTTTTGTTTTACAATACCGAGTACCAAATAATCAATTAGGGGCATTGAATGATATTCAAAGAGCAATTAGGGTTGTTCGTAGTAGAGCAGATCACTATGACTTGAATCCTCAAAAAATTGGTGCTATAGGATTTTCTGCAGGAGGGAGTTTAGTTGCACGAGCATCAACCCAATTTACTAAAGATTCCTATACTAAAACGGATGCTATCGATACATTATCCAGTAAACCGAATTTTTCAATGCTTGTTTATCCTGCGTATCTAGATAAAGGTGAAGACAGAAGTATTACACCTGAATTAGAGTTGAGTACAGGTGTACCGCCCTTTTTTATTTTTGGAACCTCAGATGACCAGCATGGAAATAGTTCATTAGTGTTTACTCAGGCGCTTAGAGATTATCAGATACCAGTTGAACTTCATATGATGCAAAATGGTGGACACGGATACGGTATGCGACCTGGTAATATTTCAGCTATAACATGGCCTTCTTTAGCAGCGATTTGGTTGGATATGACTATTAAATCGATTAATTAAAAGATTCTCAGATGTTGTTATGCTTTATCTCATCATTATATATTGATTGGAACTTCTACAAAAGAAGTTTTAGAAAATAAATAACAATACCTAATAAAGTACTTCTAGTAAGAATGGTTATATATTAATTCTATTTTTGCTGCGATAAAACCTGATTTAAGGGCTGGCAAAAAACATACACTAAAAACACTTACCAATAATGGATTTAAAAAATGATAATAAGAATACCCCAGTTGATAAACAGCAAGAAGGAGATGAGCTTTCGAGTACAGAACTCAAACCAAAAACAAATGAGGAGCTGAATGTAGAGAAACCTTCTAGACGAAATAGGAGGCAAGCCACTGAAGCAGAACTTAACAATCCGCTACATGGGGTGAAATTGGCTCAGATTTTAGATCGTCTAGTAGAATATTATGGTTGGGAGTATTTGGCAGATCGTGTCAATATTCGCTGTTTTATATTTAACCCTACAATAAAGTCAAGTCTAGGTTTTTTAAGAAAAACACAGTGGGCTCGCGAGCATGTAGAGGATGTATATTTAGATATGTTGGATGAAATTGAAGACGAGGAGGCTTTTAAAGCGAGAAAATGATACAGGTTTAAACGGATAGTTCTTATCGGAACTTCTCTGTTATGATGTCATCAAAATGTTAACATCTATTTGATTTTTAAATAGATACGTGTAAAAAAACGTATATTACATTAAAAATCAATACTATGCCGTTATATTTAGACTTACATGAACTTCCAGAAGGGATAACCGCAGCACATGTTGCAGAAATGCATCAAGCAGATTTAGATATTGAACATAAATACAATTGTCGGGGGTTAACATACTGGTGTGACGAAAAACGTAAAACAGCCTTTTGTTTAATAGATGCTCCAAATAAACAAGCACTCATAGATTTACATGAAAATGCTCACGGTGCTATCCCAACGCGAATTATTGAGGTAAATGATACTATAGTGGAGTCCTTTTTAGGGCGTATTGAAGATCCCGAAAAGTCTAAAAATATAACTCTAAATATTATTAACGACCCTGCGTTTCGAACGCTTATGGTTGTAAAAATTAAACGGAATACGTTAAGCCGTAACCATAGCAATATGCTAAATGCTGCAATTCGGGGCTATACTAAATCTATTATCGCCTTAACGCACGAAAATAAGGGGCGATTGGTACAGCAAGAGGGCAGTTGCTTTCTAATGTCTTTTGATGCTGTTACTAACGCTGTGCATTGCGGATTAAGAATTAAAGCGGCTTATAACGCGGTGATAACTCCCGATTTAGAATTTAATATTGGACTAAGTGCAGGAACTCCTGTTACCGATAAAGACAGTATTTTTGAAGATACAATCAAGACTTCAAATTACTTTAGTGATATGGCTAAAGGCGATTTTTCTATCACTACAGCCGTAAAAGATCTCTATGAAGGCGAAAATCAAAACAAACCCATTTCCATCCATAAAGACATTAGTGTTTTAAGTCAACAGGCAGAAGCATTTATAATGCAATTAATGGCCTATACTGAAACGATTTGGTCGCAAGCAACTATAAATGTTACAGATTTTGAAGACAATTTAGGCTATAGTAAATCTAAACTCTATCGCACAATGATGGATGTTGTAGGTAAATCTCCCAATCAATTTTTAAGAGATTATAGGCTTAATAAAGCGCTAGAGTTGTTAGAAAAACAACAGCATAATATTTCCGAAATCACCTATCAAACCGGTTTTAGTAGTCCTGCTTATTTTTCAAAATGTTTCCAAAAGAAGTATGGTGTTTTACCTTCTGTCTTTAATAATAGTTAATTAAAGTATTGTTTTGTAGTATGTTGTAAAATATGTGAATTGGTCTAAAAGTATATTTATTTGGTCTAAATGTAGAATTCTAGAATGTTTTTCTGTTCTACTTTTGAAATAAATCAAATACTTATATTATTATGAAAACAAAAATTGTATTAGGAATAGTGGTGATGTTATCATTGGTATTCGCAAGCTTTCAAGCAAAAGATGAAGTCGTAAAAACAGACTTGATTACGAATGAGTTTCCAAAAGAGAAACAAGAAGTTCTAGAAACATTTGGTGCCATTGCACAAAGCATAAAAGATGGTGATATGGATCAGCTTATATCCTATCATGCCTATAGTCCAAAGTTTACAGAATTTAAAAATGGACAACCTAGAAATGGTGGTGAAGCTAACGAAGAACACGAACGTAGTGTTTTTGGAGTAGTTACAGAAGTTGTAAAATTTGAGGCCGACGATTTACAAATTGCGGTGTATGGCGAAGTGGCCAACTTAACATTTCATTCCGATTTTGAATTAATGTTCGGAGACGAACTTGTAGTTGTAAATGATCAAATTACACTATTGTTTGTAAATACCGAGGATGGTTGGAAAATGGTTCACGAGCATCATTCGCCACTTAAAAACCAACAATAGCAACACAATAATAATTCCCTAAGATTATATTTAATAGCTGATTTCCATAGTTTTTTAATTCTAACTTTAATATATACCAATGAAAAATTCAGCAAAAACACTAGACCCTCAAATTATAGGCGCATTTAAAACGCAATTAAATGGTCAGCTTATTTCACCTACAGATGCTGCTTATAACGATACACGGCGAGTCTATAATGGCATGATTGATAAATATCCAGGATTAATTGCGATGTGCAATACTACTGAAGACGTTATTACCGCTGTAAATTTTGGAAGAGATAACAATCTGTTAGTAGCGATTCGTGGTGGCGGTCATAATGGCGGCGGACTGGGGATCTGTGAAGACGGATTGGTAATTGATTTATCCGGAATTAAGTTTGTTACGGTCTACAGGTCTAATAAAACTGTAAAAGTAGGCGGTGGAAACATTTGGTGTGAAGTCGATGAAGAAACTCATAAATACGGACTTGTAATTCCTTCGGGAATGGTATCTTCTACAGGTGTTGGTGGTTTAACCTTAGGTGGCGGTGTCGGATATTTAAGCCGGAAGTATGGATTAACGATTGACAATCTTTTAGAAGCAGAGATGGTTTTAGCCGATGGTAGTTTTGTGACTGTAAATGCTGAAGAACACACCGATTTGTTTTGGGCAATCAGAGGTGGAGGTGGAAACTTTGGTGTGGTTACCTCGTTTACATTTCAAGCACATCCGCTTAAAACGGTAAAGGCTGGACCAACATTTTGGCCTATAGAACGTGTAGAAGAGATTATGGCGTGGTATGATACATTTATTGAAAACGCAACAGAAGATATTAGCGGATTTATAGCGACCATGGTGGTTCCAGAATCTCCATTTCCAGCAGAATTACACAATAAAAAGTTTTGTGCTATTATTTGGTGTTATACGGGAGATAGTGGAGAATTTGATGAATTATTTAAGCCTGTGCTTGATCTAAAACCTATATTTGCTCATGTTGGCGAGATGCCATATCCAGCATTACAAAGTATGTTTGATGATTTCTTTCCTACAGGTATGCAATGGTATTGGAGAGCTGACTTTTTTAATAGTATAACTCCGAAAATGACTGCACAACATTTTAAATTTGGTTCTAAAATTCCAACAGCATTATCTCAAATGCATTTGTATAATATTAGTGGTGCCGCAAGTCGGGTAGGAGCAGAAGAAACACCCTGGGCCTATCGCGATGCGAAATATGCAGGTGTGATTGTAGGTGTAGATCCAGATCGTAAAAACTCAGATAAAATCACGAATTGGTGTAAGGACTATTGGGAAGCATTACATGTATATTCTTCTGGTGGGGCATATTCTAATTTTATGATGGACGAAGGTCAAGAGCGTGTAAAAGCAAGTTATAAGTATAATTACGAGCGTTTACTATCTATTAAAAAACAGTATGATCCAGAGAATTTATTTCGCGTAAATCAGAATATTAAATCTTAATGGAAATAATGAAAAAGGGTTAGGTTAACGTAACTATTAACACGCCGTCATGCTAAATTAGATTTAATATCACACAAGATCATAATGCTAAAACAAGAATTTTAGATAACAGTAGTAAATAAGAAATTAAACGCAGTTCCGTTATAATACTCGGCCTCTTAAAATTTTGATAAAACAATTGGATTAAATAGCGTATCTGTTTTTTTACTATCCGAATACAATACTTTACTAAAAAAGTACTTTAAATTGTATTTAACTAAAATGTATTTTGGGTACATTTTCTTAACGCTAATTAGTCTAAAACATAACGGTTAATCCGTTCATTGTTTTCCAGAATTATATGCAGCCTTGATTTTTTTGGTTCAATTTTTCATTAAGGAAAAAAGAAGATATTAACTATAACATTCAATTCATTCCAGTACGTAAATATGGTTAGTTACGTATGAGAACCTGAAACAAGTTCAGATTGACGCTGCGATAAATAATGCGTCATGCTAAACTTGTTTCAGTATCAAATAAAGAGCAGATCTTCTTAAGTCAATTCTTTTTCATTTTTACTATTCAAACCCCTAATTTTATGTAATACAAAAATCAGATTAACTTCATTTCAATTTTGTGATATTCTGTAAGATATGTTAACAAATTAATCTTACAATATCAAAAAATATTTTGGTCTACATTTTTATTCTGAAGCCTTACTCCTTTAAATAATATTATCGGATAAATTTGTCCGAATTAAAATAAATGCATACTTTTACTAGAGTTAAGATTCAAATAAGATATTAAAACATCAAGGTTTGCACTTAAAAAGTATCAAGTATAATATTTGTAAGACATATTAAATCATAATGTAATGCATTTATTATCAGTCATTAAAAAGATGTATGTCACATGAGTAAAGCTATAAGATTTAAAAAATATATTTCTCTTAAATCAAAGAATTCATACTAACAGTTTTAAATATATTTGAGATGATTTTAAAAACATATAAAAGTTTATTGATAGAATATAGTTCAGGAATTATTGGTTATGGTACGCTAGGAGTACTTGGTCAGAGTTGTATAGGATCTATTGCTGCAATGTTTATATTAATGAATAATGATCTCCCCAAAACACCAAAAATGATTGAGCTCTTTTTAGTCACCATATTCACTATGGGGTTTAATGGTGCGGTACTATCGCAACAATCTGGAAAAGTTCAGTTTAACATACTTGTCGCAAGTATTTTAATAAGTATTCTATTCATCCTGCTTAATTAATTTTTATATACTATGGCAATAATTATAACAGATGAATGTATTAATTGTGGTGCTTGTGAACAGAGTGGCCAAATAATGCAATTTATGTAGGGGCAGACCAATGGAGATATTCTGATGGAACAAGACAGTAATTTAGCAGATGGGAGACATGTAAATGCAGACAAGTTACAAGAACCCATTGTAGATGAGTTTTATTTTATTGTTCCAGATAAATGTACAGAATGTATGGACTTTCATGATGAACCACATTGCGCAGCTGTGTGTCCTGTAGATTGTTGTATTCCCGATGAAAATGTTGTTGAAGCTAAAGAATCCCTTTTAGAGAAAAAACGAATTTTACATGATAAGTAATTGTGAATTTAAATAATGTGAGCTCCTTGTTAGAACCTGAAACGAGTTCAGGTTGACTTAACTATTAATGTCCGGTTACATACTTATCTAGTTTCAGTATCACACAAGATAAAACCCTGCAATTAACTTACAGGGTTTTATCTTTATCTTGAAAGGAAATACTATAAACGATATAAATTAATCGACTAAAGTACCTGAAGTCGCAATCGTTTTTAACGCATTAGAAATCATATTTAATGTTTCATCATTATTATCTATATCATGACGATCTGCAATATAAAACGGATCATTATAAATAATCTTCACATCACCATTAGCATCTTCATACACTAACATTTTTTGAGGTAAATCTAATGCGGTTGTTCTAGACTCTTGCATTAATGGTGTTCCTAATACCGGGTTCCCAAACATAATTAACTTTGCAGGCATTAATTCCATATCTACACGTTGTGCATTGGCTTGATGATCTAATTCTGCCATTATAGTGATAGGTTCTATAGTATTCAGTGTATTTATAATGTTCGCATAAGTTGTGTCAAAATCATTAGAACTCGACACGGTAATAATGCCAGAGGCATCATCGGTATCTACAGCATTTAAAATAGCTTCTTCTCCAGTTGAAGAATTCACAATCGAGGCCAAGGCATTTTCAATCATAGTTGTGGTTGAAACTTCTCCTAATTCATGTCTGTTTATAACATAATCTATAGAATTATAAGCAACAACAGTTTGTCCATCGTCATCTGTGTAAACGGTAATGCGTTGGGGAAGATCTAATCCAGCCTGAATATTATCTTGCATCAGAGGAGTTCCTAAAGCAGGGTTTCCAAAATAAACCGTTCGTGTATAGTCTAAAGTTAATCCTGCATTTACTGCATTTGCCGAATGATTAACTTCCGCAACAATCCCGATATTGCCGTTAGCATTTAAAGTCGAAATAATCGTGTTATATATTTCTGAAGGTTCAGTATTGGTTTTTACATATCCAATACCTTCAGTCTCTGGCATGTTGTTATTCTGATCTTGTACTGTTGAATCGTCATCATTGCAAGCAAAGAGTAAAAATACGGCACTAAATAATATTGAAGTAAATGTTGTCATTTTCATAAGTTCTTAATTTTGTTTGTCGAAAATAAAGAACGATTCTTTCAGTGTTTAGCGCTATCACTTATAATGTTGACTTAAAAAACGAAAGGCATTTTATCTTTAAAGGTGAGATAACCAGGAAAACATATTACTAAAAGCCGTATCTCTAACAGCTTTAGGAGATAAAAAGATATCATGTTGGGCATGATCGATTGGCATTAAGGTAACTTGATCTCCCAATTTTTTTCCAACACGTTTAATATCTTCAATATTCAATACAATATCGTTAGACATCGCATCTTTGGTGTATTTTTTAGTGCGAATAGATCCTGAAGAATACATTACTAAAACAGGAATTTTAATGTTGGAAACGTCTAAACTATGTTGCCCCTTTGCAATGGCTACAACCCATTTAAAGTAAGTTGGAAATCCTTTTATCGGTTTCCATTTCAGATTAAAGTCCCATTCGCCATAATAATCTTTGTGAATACTTTGTGCATAAGCAGGAGCAAGGACACCAGTTATTTTTGCGTAGTCTGATAATTTAGCAATATGTCGCGCCACAAATTGACTTACTGTTTTTTCGAATGGGGTTTGATTGAAATCTAAAAAAGGGGAGTTTAAAATTAAACCATCTACAAGATGTCGTTCTGCCCCGGAGTTCATATAACAGCTTGCCGTTAATCCACCTGTAGAATGTGCTAGCAAGTAAATCGCATTACCCTGACCTTTTATTTTGCGAAGCGTGATAGATATTTCTTCAAAATATTCTTCTAAATCTTTACAATAATTAGGGTGCTGATGTGGCAAAAGAGCTCTACCATACTTACGAAGATCGAGTGCATAAAAATCGAAATTATTTTTGTTAAACTGTTCTCCTAAATGCGGATGAAAAAAATAATCCACATAACCATGCAAATACAATATGCTTTTTCTATCTCCTGTATTGAAATTAGAAGCGGTTAAAACGGCAATAACTTCTCCTTCGTAATCCGGTTTCAGAGTAATGGTTTCACTGCTATAGTCTTTAGATAAATTCATTTTCAGGTATGCTAATCTACGTTATATTAAGAATACTAATTTAAGCATATAATGACAGAATACCCAATGTAGTAGTTTAAGGTTGTTAACCGTGTTGCTCTAATTTGAATAATTAGCGGCTTCTCAACGGACTTAAAGTAATAAAGGCTAAGGTGTAAATAAATAGCAAAATCAAATACCACGAATTACTCACCAAATCTAAATAATCTATACGCGCTTTAGAAAAGCTTAAAATCATTAAAACTTGAGCGCCATAAGGCAATAGACCCTGAGAAACACAAGAGAATATATCTAAAATTGAAGCCGTGTTTTTATTATCTAAACCGTATTCATCATTAATTGTTTTACTAATCGGACCTGCAATTATAATAGACACGGTATTATTGGCAATAGCCAAATTAATGGCACTCACTAAAGTCGCAATACCAAGCTGAGCCGATGTTTTACCTGTAATACCTTTTTTAATGTGAAGTAAAATATAATCTATACCTCCATTTTTTTCAACTAAAGCCGCAAGACCACCTGTAAGCAAGGATAGTAAAAAGATTTCTGTCATGTTTGTAAAACCATTATAACTGATTTTAGTCGCTTCTAGAAACGTAAAATCACCATAAAAAAGACCAAGAAGTCCCGCCGAAAGTGTCCCAAATAGCAAAGTAACAAACACGTTTATACCTGCAATAGACAGTATAATGACTAAAATATAAGGGAGTATTTTAATAACAGAATAATTATAAACCACGATTTCAGTGGTAGCAGATTCTAAGTCCAAACCTTGAAACAGCAATATAGCAATCGTAAATACAGCAGCAGGAATGGCAATTTTAATATTCTGTTTAAACTTATCATTCATCTTACACCCTAAGGATTGGGTGGCTGCTATAGTAGTATCCGAAATCACTGATAAATTATCGCCAAACATACTACCTCCTAATAAGGCGCCACATAAAATCGCTAAATCGGCAGTGCTTCTATCTGCAAAACTTACAACTATAGGCGCTAATGCCACTATAGAACCAACCGAAGTCCCAGAAGACACCGCTAAAAACCCAGAGATAATAAAGATCCCAGCATAAATATATTGAATCGCAATATAATCTAATCCTAGATTTACTATGGCTTCTACACTGCCTGTTTCATTTGTAATAGCTGCAAAAGCACCAGCCAGTAAATAGATTAAGCACATGGTTAAAATCTTGTCGTCACCACAGCCTTTTAAAAGTGTTTTTATTTTAGAATCTATAGATTGTCTAAACATTAAAAAGGCAACGATAATACCCATAATAACAGCAATAGGAGCAGGCAAGGCATAGAAGTCGTTCTGATAAATACCAAATCCTAAAAAGGTAAAAACAAAGACGAATAAAGGAATTAATGCTGAAAACTTAGGGGTTTGTGTATATGTCTTTGCCATGTAATATTTCATTTTAAAAGGAGAAGTAAAGCTAATAGTTAATCCAATCAATTAGCCTATCTAATGAGCGCCATACTCATTAATGCCGAAGCAAAGTCCTTTAATCGAGATTCTTGATTCAAATTTTAAGCCGGCGAAATTACTATAAAAAAGGAGATAGGTAATTCTTTAAGTCTGTTATTTTCTAGAGGAGGCTTATAGAAGGAGGGATTAGGTTTTGGGTTTTGGGAATTTTGTTCTTAGTTGAATTAACTTGGCCTCAGCCGTGCTATCGTAACATGTGCAGTGCAGTATCCGTAAAATTTTAGGCTGTCTGAGCAAAACGAATGTTGTTAATATGTAACCTAATTTTTTTAATCTTTAATATGGTAAAACAATAAAATCTAAAAGCGAGTTCCTGAAATTTAGGATGCAAACATAACATGTAGATAGCACGGGTGCAGCCTAGATTTTTTTGTTTCGTTTTTTTATCGATGAAAAAAATGAAAATAAGGATCATTTAGAACACGATTACAACATAAAAACCTTCCCCGTCACCCTATATTCATTTCAGCGTCACACAAAAAACTTTACAGAACGCATGTGCTATTCAGTAACGTCAATAGTCTTTCTGAAAACCACATGTTTTCCAGTAACCGTGAAACCATCTAAAACTATTTCATAAGTTCCTGTTACACTAGACGTGTAAAATTCGATGGTCTTAGTGTTAGAATCCATTTTTAAATTTGGCATCCATAAGAGCTGTATTCTGTAATCTGGAATATCAACAAAACTCCCATAACAGTATAATTTCTGAATTAAAAAAAAGCTTGAATACTACCGGCATAGGTAATATTAAAGCTTTTTAAATTACTATCTATATTCAGGGTTTGAAAAATTCCATCTTGTGCCGTCATCCCAAGCTTCCCTAGAATTTCCATACGCAGGATAACCGTCTTGTTCTTTTAACATTTTGGCCAAATGCATTAAGTTATAACTCATAAAGGTTGTGTTTCGATTGGTGAATTCAGAATCGTAACCCACTGGCGGATTTATTTTTTCTCCTTTCCATTGTGTATCACCATAACTAGGTCCTGGACCCACAGGTCCAATCCACCCTGCATCTGCTTGCGGCGGAATACTATACCCTAAATGTTGTAAGGCATACAACATACCCATAGCACAATGTTTAACACCATCTTCGTTTCCAGTAATAATACACCCACCAGCTTTGCCATAATATACATATTGGCCTTTATCGTTTTGGTAACCACTCATGGCGTATAAGCGCTCTATTAGCTTAGAGGCTACCGAAGAGCGTTCTCCCAACCATATTGGTGTTCCAATAACAAGGATATCTGCTGCGATTATCTTTTTATAAATATCCGGCCATTCATCTGTGTCGTGACCTTCTTCAGTAAGATCTGGCTGAACACCTGCTGGGATATCATAATCTGCCAGACGAATAGTTTCTACAGAGACACCCTCAGATTTCATGATGTCAATAGACACATCCATAAGATTACGGGTGTGACTTTTCGTTGGTGATTTCTTTAACGTACAATTTACAAATACAGCTTTTAAGTTGCTAAAATCTATTTTTTTCATGCTATTTATTTAAGTGTGATTTCTTATTACCTTCTATTTTGTAAGATATATGATGTCTATGATTCTTATTACCCCATTCCGTTTCATAATTGCCGTAAATAACTTGGTGAATTTGTATTCTAATTACTATTCTAAAAATGAGTATTAAGCCGTCTAAATTGGTTTAATTAAGATTGTATTTGCTTACTTATGGAAATAAAATATGAATTTTGTAGTCTACATTAAGAATGAAAAAAGTAATGTTTACTATACCTCAATGCATTAAAACAATTACTTTTATGCTCCTGAAACAAAATCATGTTAACCCCAAATTCATTCTCATTCATCAATCCCAATAAAGTTCCTTTTTTCTATGGTTATATAGTGCTTTTTATAGGTAGTATTGGTGTTTTAGCAAGTATTCCTGGGCAAACTGTAGGCGTTTCTGTGTTTACAGATCCTGTAAAAGATGCCTTAGGCCTAAGCCGAAATCAGTTTAGTAATGCCTATATGTTTGGAACCTTACTAAGTGCCTTTTTCGTATCTAAAGCAGGGCGGTTGTTCGACCGTTTCGGAGCGCGTTATGTTGCTTTTTTCGCGACTATAGTTTTAGGCATCTCATTAGTACTCTGTGCCGTATCTGTACAAATTAGCGAAGGGATACAATCTATACTAAACGTGAGTACATGGATTGTGCCTTTTGGAGTTATGTGTGTGTTGTTTTTTTGTATCCGATTTAGCGGACAAGGCGTCTTAACCATGGCATCCAGAAACATGATTATGTTATGGTTCGATAAAAACAGGGGGAAAGTAAATGCAATTAGTAGCGTTACCGTGTCACTAGGGTTTTCGAGTTCGCCTTTAGTGCTTAATTACCTTATCGAAAACCATGGTTGGGAACGCAGTTGGCAAATACTAGCCGCATGTTTATTTATCTTTAGTTTTGGTATCCTTCAATTTTACCGTAACAAACCAGAAGATTTTAATCTCATACCAGACGGCGTCCAAAAGACCATTAAAAAAGTAGTCGAAGCCCCTAAAAAAGTACTCAAAGATTTCACGCTAACGGAAGCCAAGAAAACACGCGGATTCTGGATGTTTGGTTTAGTATTAGCCTTTAATAGTTTCTTTGCTACAGGATTCACCTTTCATGTGGTGTCTATTTTTGCGACTCAGGGCTATAGTAAAGCACATGCCATTGCTATTTTTATTCCCATTTCTATTATAGCCTTATCGGTCTCTAATTTTTGTAATATACTAAGCGATTATATCAGTCATAAAATATACTTGTACGTCATGTTGGGTGGGGGCGTGTTAGCATCTTGCGGATTGTTATTCTTATCTAGTCCATTTGGTGTGTATGCTTTGGTGGCTGGTTTAGGATTATTAAGCGGATTATTCGCAGTTATTAACGCCGTAACCTGGCCAAGATATTATGGCCGATTACATTTGGGAGCTATTACCGGAAAAGTCATGAGCTTTTTAGTCCTTGCAAGTGCTATAGCTCCAAGTTTATTTAGCTATTGTTTTTCAACCTTCGGGTCTTACAGTTATATTGGGTATATCGCTTTGGCGTATTTGTTGTTTTTAATTGTAGGATCTGTAGCGGTTAAGAATCCGCAGTAGTGCAGACTGTTTATATGTAATACGGTGTAAGATCTTATCCAGAGCAAAGTCGAAGGATCCACTTATTCGAGAAAAAATGAACCTATAATATTCAATCAATCAACTTACTTTTTAAAATATAAGTGTTTATTTGTGTTTTAATAATAGCCAAATCATAACGAACTTGCTTTATAGCGAGTTATAATTAAGTCTTTTGTCTTATATAATAGCGAAGTAGTTTTGTTTCTTTTATCGGACAACAAATAATAATAATATACAACCTTAAAAATATATTTAAACCATGTCAGATTTTCTAACGGTACTATTAATTATGATTGGCGTAGGACTTTTATTCCTGCTTCCAACTGCTTTTATAGGCGGTAAAAAAAGTTTAATAGTTGTTACCATTGTGTTAACAGGAATTAGTTGTTTTCTGTTAATGTACGGAAAAGCACTAGGAAGTTCTTTTTCTAATAGTAATAGAACTAAGTCTTTTGATTGGGATGCGGTGCTTATGTCTCTTGCATTTGCTGCCCTATATGCTTTTATTGCCTACGGTTGTTTTTGTTTAAATCAAGTACTTAATGATATTGATGGTTATAAAATTAAACTATTAATTTGGGGCATTATATTAATTGGGTACCCAATGTATCTCATTATTAGTGCTGAGACTAGTTTACATAATATGCATAAAAAACATTATGAAAGTGAAATTATAATTGCACATCCAATAGATTTTCCAATACTTATCGATCGGTTACGGTTCTTCGATTCTAAAACAAACAAATCATCCTCTTTAAGTTCTAGATTTCTTGAAAATGATAGAATGCGGTCCAGTATAGAAGGCTTAAGTTACGAGTACGAGTTTATGCAAAGTCAGAGGTATTACACCAGATTACCCAAAATTTTAATCCCAATTGATTTTGATACTTTCGAATTGTCTTGGTATTCCGTTCCAGAACAGAAATTTTATAGGGATACCTTTTCTATCGATCAGAAGAAATTAAAAGTAGGTGAGAATTACGATAAACAATTAATTATTAGTGATATGCTTATTCACATATTACCAGGCGGACATGTAGAGCTTTTAAAAAATGAATATAGAAATTATACACATTTATACTCTTATTTTGATGTTGATTTTAAAGCTGTAGAAGGTCAATCTATAGATTCAATTTGGAAACAATATTCTCAGGTTGATTCAGAATATATCAATTATAATAATCTAAACTATGATTTCAAAATATTAAATAATGGAACAGTTGAGAAATTAACTCCAGAAGAGATCTTGGCTTTTAGTAGTGTACATACGTATGCTATTCAAGTTGAATTAATTCAAAAAGAAGATGAAGTCAATGAACTTGAGGAGATTAAAGTCATCGATTTTTATCTGAACCAATATACTCGATCTACGGAGTTTTTAAGAAAGGAAGGCACAAAACCCTTACCGAGTTTTATACAAATTGAACTTTTAAAGGATAGAGAATTTAAAGGTCGGATAGAAGTTATGTTCGATAAAAAGGAATTACTGAATCAGTTTAATGCGTTTACAACCACACCTAAAGAAGATGTATTTTTTAAGGTCACTATTAATGTTGCCGATTTAAATAAGAGTACAATAGAGTTACATTCTAAAGATGAAACATTGATGCTAAACAATTGGCATATTACAGATTGATAGGGGCGTTGCCAATATTAAAATCTGATAGTTTTAATAATTATATAGATTATTGGGGTTATTAGAAAAAAGTCCGAGTAAGCCGAAAAGGACTAAAAATTAGAAGTAGGTATTATATTAAAATTGAATTTTATGATTGTATGGTCAGGTAGAGGGTTTCTATCAATTATTGTTTTATTTGTAACATTATTTATATGCGTTTCAATCTTTTCGACTGAAAATGCTAATTATGGATTTAGTATCACAGCTTTTGTTACCGGAATTTTTAGTTGGTATTTTGGTAAAAAATGGAATACAAATAATGAAAGAATTGTAATTGATGAAAAAACAGGAGAACGATTAAAAATTAAAAATAATCACACGCTATTTTGGATACCAATGCAATATTGGGGAATAATATTTATAGCGTTTGGAATACTCATTCTTTTCCAGAGTTTTGTGATTTTGTAGTCATAGGAACGCTATTTTTAATATTTTAATAACTGCTAATTTTACTTCTAAAAACCTTAGTTCAATAACCGTATTATTTCATTAAGATACTAGTGTAACCCATTACAAAATGAATAAAATTACAATAATAGTATTGCTACTAATTTACAATGTCACATGTGCACAACAAGTAAAAGTAACAAGTACTCAACTGTCGGAACATCAAATAGATTCTGTTTTTACAGACCCAATAAAAGCCACTTTACAATTAGATTACGATATTCACAGAGTCTATGAATATAACGATAAAGCTGGTAAGCACTTTGTTGTAATGACCAAAAATCTCGTAAACTGCGAAGAACTAGAAACCTGTTACGATTCCATTAAGGCCTATTGTTATGTTTATAAAAATGACACCTTCAAACTCAAATGGAAGTGTAATGATTTTATTCTACCTAACAACTATGAATACTCCATCTCGTATTGGACAAAATACTTCGAAATAAAAGACTATGATAACGACGGTTTGGCCGATCCTATACTTGTTTATGGCACTTATGGTTTGAATGAATTCTGGGATGGTAGATTAAAAATATTGATATATTACAACAACAAAAAGAGTGTAATTAGACACCAGAACGGTATACATGATAACGAGAGATACACCCAAGTAGATTCGCAGTTTTATGACTTGCCCATAGAAATTCAGAAACGAGTAAAGATTATAATGGAAAACATTACGGAAAATGATCATGGTATTTTTCCCTACAATTGGGAAAATGATATGAAAAATAAGCAACTAAGATTTGATGAAAGCTAAAACCGATTGTCAATAACAAATAAAAAGGGTGGGAGCGTCTTACATCTTAATTTTATTCAGATAATCCTTGTATATAATAACGACGTTCTTTATTCAACACCTCGAAACCTAAAAACTTAAATAATATTTTCATGAAACATATACTGCCATTATTAGCCATTTCCATTCTAATTAGCTGTTCTCCTAGTATTTCGGTAACAACGCAAACCGTAGTTAAAGACACGGAATCCGTACCACAGGAATTAAAGATCCCATCGCAAGAAAATTTAGTCTTAGCGGTTTTATGGCAACAATCCGCTTCCGAATACAAAGCCCTGTGTTATCAAGCTTATAATCTAGCTAGAGTGCAATTAGATCAGCAGCTTTTAGAGCATAAATCGGATTTACCATTGGCAATAATAACCGATATAGACGAAACCGTCCTTGACAATAGTCCATACTCCGGTAAATTAATCCAAACAGACACCAAGTTTACTGCCGAAAATTGGAATACATGGGTCAACTTAGAATCTGCCGAACCTGTACCGGGAGCAATCGATTTCTTTAACTATGCTGCCAGTAAAAATGTCGAAATATTTTACATATCTAATCGCGAAGATCGTCAGACCCAAGCCACGATTAATAATATGATAAAACAAGGCGTACCTTTTTCCGATGCCGAACACGTATTACTGCAAACCGACACCTCAAATAAAGATGCCAGACGAAATCATGTACTAAAAACACATCGTGTGTTAATGTATATCGGAGACAGCCTTGGCGATTTTAATAGTGTTTTCGATCATAAAGACACTCCAGAGCGCCATAAACTAACCAATAGTTCAAAGTCTAAATTTGGTACCTCGTATATTGTATTACCAAATCCTATGTATGGCGCTTGGGAATATGGGTTGTATAATAAAAAACCGTATAGCATAAACGAAGTGCAAAAGGATTCCCTAAGAAAATCGAAATTAAAAGCCTATTAGCTATTTGTGTAAATAGATGCAAATCAATAATATAAAGTTGTGTTTTAAATAAATGCATCCTAAAATACCTGAAATGGCGTCATGCTGAATTTATTTCAGCATCTCACCGGAAGATATAGCATGATTCAAGAGGAATTATAATCTAAAAACGCAATAAAAAAATGGCGTTTACGGTAATCCGTAATATATAACTGTGTGAATTGATTACTTTTAGTGTTGATTAGTTGAGAGTTAAATTAATATATAAATGTTTTACGAAATTTTGACAATGATATTTTAAATAAATATAGAATTTACCTCCTCTTTTTCGAAATATATAGTTGAAAAATAAAATAAAACCTAAATTAATGAAAGAATTATTAAAAAAACCATTTGTTATTATAGTTCTACTAATAGCATTAACTTATGTAGGAATTAATATTTATAATAAAATTATTTTAGGAGATGAATATGATAAACTATATCCTGTTGGTGATACACCTTCCAATTATTTTAGTAAAGAAGATGCTGTTTACGCCTCTCAGAAATTTGTAGAATCAAGGTTAAAATCTCCAAAATCAGCAGATTTTCAACCAATGTTTCAGGCGAAAGTAGAAAGTGAAAATGATATTTACACAATAAATTCTTATGTAGATTCTCAAAATGGATTTGGAGCAATAATAAGAAGTAACTATATAGTTAAACTCAAAAGAAAGCCTAATGGGGATGTATCGTTACTTGATATTATTATAGAAAATTGATTAAAAACAACATAAATATGCTATTTATAATTATTAGGCTCTTTGATTAACGGGTTAAAATTTTGGATTTTAATGTATAAACAACAGCATAAATGCAAAATGATTTTTATATAAAGAACAGACAAAAACTTTTGTTTATGGTTAAGTAATTACCCAGCGTGTCAATTGTAAGGTTCGTTGGACTCTGTGTTTTCTTATAAATCGTAATTAAAACTTATTTACGATATCGTTTTTTTATTTTTACTAGTTCTTTAGTTTTTTAAATAGGTAGTTTATCTAATATGAATATAAAATATATATAGAACATATGTTACATATATCTTATATTTGAGAGATATAGCACATATGTGCTGTATACAATTGTTAGCTTTCATTACAGCAAACGAACCAATATCAAAGTATTTGAGAATTAATTAAGTATAAAAAACAGAAAATGAAACAAGAAGAATTCCTAGAAGACTGCCAAGGTGGTAATGAAAAAATAATTTCTTTAAACTTAAAACAGGGTTTGAATCCGAATTTTGAAATTAATGGGAATACACCTCTAAATGCAGCGATACAAGGAGATCATCTACATATAGTTAAGCTACTTATTGATGCAGGTGCAGATGTGAATTTTCCAATTACCAATAATGAAACGGCCATTTTAATGTCCGCAGCCTTTGGGAATGTTGAAATTCTTAAAATACTTATTTCTAATGGAGCGCAACCACATGATCGGGATGCTGCTAATAGTTCAGTGATATGTCGGGCATGTCAATACACTAATGCAAAATTCGTAAAAACATTATTGGACGCAGGTTTACCTATTGATGATTGTTCTCATAATTGGACCCCATTGATTCATGCCGCCTATAAAGGAAGACTTGATATTGTTGAGATGTTAATTAGTATGGGCGTAGGTATTAATATAGAAACCCAAAAAGGACAAACGGCCCTTATGTTCGCTTGCGAAGAAGGGCATGCAGAAACGGTAAAACTATTACTGGAAGCAGGTGCAGATCCAAATATTGGCGTAAATAAACAACATCATTTATATGGAGGAGGACGTCAAGCCAGCCCTCTTAATACTGCAGCTTTTTGGGGTTATACTGATATTGTACGTATGCTGTTAGCTAAAGGAGCAGACATTGAAACTTCTGGAGAAAATGATAGAAAGAACGCCTTGCACCTGAGTGCCATAGAGAAACATTATGAAGTCGTTAAAGAACTAATTGTGGCAGGTGCAGATCCGAATGTTAAAGATGGTTATGGTTCAACCATTTATAGTTTAGCTGAGGAAAATGGAGTTCTTGTTGCATTGGAAGAAGCAATAGGGGAAAATCAAAAAAATGAAACTAATGATCGAGGAGATACAGATATTTCAAAAATGGTTAATACCATTTCTTTAGCTTTAGAAAACATGAGTTTGAGTAAGACCTATGTAAATTTCCAAATAGACGAAGGTATTTGTTATTTGGTTGATGATTTAAAAAATAGAGAATTAATAGTTGAGCTGGAGGAAGACGATGGCTTTGATTTTGACATATACCATGAAAATGAGCAAGAGTACAAAACAATCATGTCGGAAGTCTTTGAGTCCCTGGAGTCAAGTAAAACACTTAAAAACAAAGAATTAACTGACTTGAAATTAACATTTATCGATCATGTCATGTAAAAAATACATTGTAGAAAAAGCAAGGATCAAATTAACGAAAAGCTAACAATATGTATAAGTAATGCGGGGAAAATGCTATATTTTAATGAATTATTAATTAATGAGCGGCAGTGTAACTTGATAGTTTGGAGCTTCGAAATACCGCACTACTCATACAAGAACCGTTATGTGTAATTCAAGATGTCTCCCGAGACAAACTGACTTTTGTAGTTAACGTTAAAGAAATTAATTTTCGAAAGAATTATATATTAAAGTATAAAATATTGAAATTAAACATTTTAAAAAAAAGTTAGTTAAAAATGATACATTGTATGAGAGATTGGATATTTATAGCGAGTATGTGCATTACTTTTACTGTAAATGGTCAAAACGTAAATAGTAAATTAGAAATTTCCATAATAAAAGAAACACTGCCGCAATTGTTAAATAATCATCCTAACTCAGCTGCAAGTTATCTTAAAGACGGTGGAATATACAAGCTAATGTACGAGACAATAAATTCAACCGCAATCCACGATACCATAGGCATTCCTGAAATATTATTAGAGCTAAATAACTTATCAGATTCTATATCAAATGTTTTGGCTAAACAAAAAATTGTAGTTCTCCTAAGTGACACTTTATTTACTTATAAATATTCCCCAAAGATTATTGATTACAAAGCCGAATATTCAGATACAATAGATTTGAATACACCTGAGAGTTGGGAGAACACTAAAAATGATTTAATTGAAGTCTTTCAGACAAATTATATAAATAGTGGACTTGAGAATCCGGTTGACTTGGAGTTTATTGATCTAATCTATGATCAAATTCAATTGAAATCCTCCGATGAAAAAATAGGTCTGAATGATTTAAACAACTCTTATTATGAATATAAGAATGACCTAGATTCAAGTTCAAATGAAGATTTAATATTCCATGGCATACGACTTTACAAACCTGTTTTTAATAAAAATATGGATAAAGCCTGTTATTTATTCTCTTACGAAGCTAGCAATGGTCCGTTTCGAGTATTTGTGTTTGTTGAAAAACATGAGGGACATTGGGTATATATCGAAAAATATGGAAGCCATCATATTGATTCTAATCAAAATTGGTTTAAGTAGTCAAATAAGATACACATAATTACGTAGACGGCTCCAACTAAAATAGCTGGAGTACGCCTCTCACACTACCCATAAGGGACTTGCACCCTCTAGATTAATTATATACCTTTCGGTAAATCAAAAGATGCCCATGCTGGGTACACACACTATATAAAAAACATAGGGCGTTTGTGCTAAACTAAGGTTTGTGAATATTAATTAAGTCCGCTAAATATAAAATTTAGCGTTTAAGAGAAACTAAACCACCCTGCACTTTCAGTGCAGGGTGGTTTAGTTTCCAGTGTTAAGGTTGTTTTTTTGCCCGCCTTTACGATAGTCTTTCAAGCTAATGGTAACGGTTTTATCAGTTCTGTTGAGCGCTAAAATGCGATGGTTGCTAATAGCTGTTTTATGGGTATATCTCCCCAGATATTCAATCACATATTTTGGACTTCTAAAACATATAAAAGCGCATCATGCTGAACGCGTTTTAATATCTCACCGGAAGATATAGCATGATTCAAGAGGAAATGTAATATAAAAACGCAATAAAAAAAATAGCGTTTACGGTAATCCGTAATATATAACTGTGTGAATTGATTACTTTTAGAGTGGATTAAAAATGAAACTTCGTGAACATTACAAAATATAAAGAGTTTATTAGAGAATTCCCCTATTTAAACCAATCGTTTGATATTAAAAAACAGAATTGGAAAATTGAGTCTCAACAACAAAAAATTGATCAGATTTTTAACGAAAGTGAGATTATTACTTTAAACAGATTTGATCTATTTAATTCAAAATTCGATTTAGAAAACTTCATATTTAAAACGCTAATGTGGGGGTATCCGACAAAAGGTAGAGGGAAAAATATTGAAAATATGCTTGAAGTTAAAAATTTAGAGCATCTTATAAATATTCTTGAGAATTATCGAGATAGTGAAATTTCGATTAAGCAATTAAAAGATGATTTAAAGTCTTTACCAGGTTTAGGGCTTTCGACTCTTACGAAATTTGCTTACTTTTTAAACTCAACTATAAACGGTAACAAAGCAGTAATTTTTGATATACAAATAATTGAGGCTATTAACACTGGTCGTTTTGAGGAATTTAATCACTTAAAAGGAATAACATATGGAAATGCACCTAAACGTTATCCTGAATTTTTAAAGACAATAAATGAATTATCTAAATCAATAAATGCAGAGCCTGATCAAATTGAAATGTTTTTGTTCACTTTTGGAAGAAGATTATCAGAAGTAATAGGAGAAGAGTGTTATGATTAATATAAAAAAATGAGAATATTTATTTTACTAGTACTTTTTAGTTTTTCAATGGGTTATTCACAAACAGCGGAATATGGAAAATTATCTGAAAAATCTAATTATAAAGTTTACCTAACTAAAACCGGAGATTCTTTAAAAGTTGGTGATACTTTAACGATTGGAATTCCAACATCTGATTTAGGATTTACTTATATTACACAAGGAGGACAAAGAGTTTCAAATAGCTTAGCGGACAAAAAAGTTATTGTACATAAACTAAAAACTTATGGATCTGCAAAAAGCGGATATAAAATGTATGTGCTATTTAAGGGTTATGGTATTAATGTTTTTATTGATTATGATACGGCTTTGGAGCTTGGTGAAATAAATAATCCGAATAAAAAATTAACAAAAACCGAAGCTATTAATAAATTAAAGGAAGGAAAAGAT
Organism: Formosa sejongensis; assembly: GCF_033447105.1. Classification (NCBI taxonomy): domain Bacteria; kingdom Pseudomonadati; phylum Bacteroidota; class Flavobacteriia; order Flavobacteriales; family Flavobacteriaceae; genus Formosa; species Formosa sejongensis. Next base: position 211,972 of record NZ_JAWQUN010000005.1, on the reverse strand, counting down.
TTATTAGATTTAGAATTAATAACACAGGATGATTATGACAAATTAAAATCTGAATTGACACCATTAATTATAAATTAAAAAAAGCAGTAAGATCCAGACCTACAAACCGGAAACCATTCTTATTATAAGAAAGTAGGATGTGTTTATAACTCCTCCTAAATAAAGGTTTTCTATTTTTGATTACATAAACAATAGCACAAATGCAAAATGATTTTTATATAAAGAACAGACAAAAACTATTGTTTATGGTTAAGGAATTACATAAACGTGGTTATGGGAACTTGAGAGTATTTCCATCCATTGCTCCAAATGGCTTGGTTTGGCGTTGTAAATTCATTAACCAAACAAAAGAATACGATTTTATCGCTTCTTTATGGTTTGAGAATCATGAAAATAAAGATTATCAAGTAGAAATTAAATTATCTCCAATAGAATTAGCTGATTATTTTATAAATGAAAATCATAGTTTTATTGAACATTGCAAAGTAAAAAATCAAGAATACGAAAAATGGTTCGATCAAATGGTTGAAGGTCTAAAGGAGGAAGAAATACCATATTCTACTGATGTCGGAGAACGCTTTTTTATTTGCGACTATTGGTTAACGAATAAAAACAAAGAAATTAAAACGTTGCTCAACGAAAAAGAATTTTATACCTATTAAATTAAAATGGATGAACTCAAAGCAATAAAAGCTAATCTGAAAACTGGAGAAGAATGCTTAAAAGACAATGGACAAAATACAAACTATAATTTATTAGACTTTTGGCGTTGGAGTGTTTCAGACATTTTAAGTAATGCAACACGCGGAAGATTTGCAGAGTTTGTTGTTGGCACTGCAATTGAAATAAACCCGGAAAACTTAAGAGTAGAATGGGATGCTTATGACATATTAACAAAAGACGGAACAAAAATAGAAGTAAAATCGGCAGCTTATATTCAAAGTTGGGATCAAAAGAAATTTTCTAATATTTCATTTTCTATCAAATCTGCAAGAAGTTGGGAAGGAGAAAATAATATGCAACGTGGAGAACGAAAAAGACACGCTGATCTTTATGTTTTCTGTCATTTAAAACATAAAGTCAAAAAAACAATTGATCCATTAAAAATGGAACAATGGGATTTTTATATATTACCAACATACAGACTTGACAACTATAAAAGAAGTCAAAGTTCCATCACAATTAATTCACTTATAAAATTAGCGAATCCCAAAAGATACAGTGAATTAAAAAGTGAAATAGCGAATGCATCTAAAGAACAAAAAAAATACATCGAACAAAGTAGTATTTAAGAATTATCTACTCCCCACCAACAAGACTTTCCAAAGCATAAAACAAACGATTTTTAGCATTCGCTTGCGATCCAAAAATCGAACGAAACAATACACCCTGTTCCGAAATAAGCACCCATTGTGGTGTCCCTTCAGCCTCAAACTGATCGTACACCTGATGCTCTCGGTCTATATAAATAGGAAACGGAATCTCGCCGCTAGTAAACACACTTTTTATATTGGCTTTGTTACCTTCTCGGTTTTTAAAATCGGCATGAATCCCTAATACCTGAATAGAAGGGAAAGTCTGCATAAATTCATAAGCCAAGGGGATAGCACGTCCCGTACAACCCAAACAATCGTTATTATAAATAATAAGCAACAAGATCTTATCCTGGTAAGCCGATATTAAATCTACAGCATTGCCATCTAAATCTAAAACAGGTATGGATTGTATTTGAGTATTCATGTTTTTCTGGTTTTATAAGCAGCTGTAAATGTATAAATTTAAGAATGTAATAGCAGGTGTTCTAGAGTAGAGTATTGGTGATAAAGATGTTGTGGGGAGCTATAAATTAGTCTTTTGTTACCACAGAAACGCCCCAATCAGCAATAGATTGAATGACCGGAATTAAGGTTTTACCAAAATCGGTTAACGCATATTCTACTTTTAAAGGCGGTTTAGAGGTGTATACTTTTCGTTTTATTACGCCATCTTCTTCTAAGGTTTTTAGCTGTAAACTTAAGGTGCGCTCGGTAACCGTCGGCATTTTTTTACGCAATGCGTTGTATCTAAACGGACCGTCAATTAAATGATACAATATCACGGTTTTCCATTTTCCTCCAATAACGCCCATGGTTAAACTCGCACAACAGGGGTACTCCTTACCTTTAAATATATACATGATTTTTGGATTTAAAAGGCAAAGATAAAATACTATACATAAGTACACAACTATATTTTTTATAGTAAATATTTTAATTTGTAAAACACCGTAAATAAGCACTTTATTAAAAATAGTTTATACTATCCTTTTTGACCGTTATTGCGAAATATAAATACTATACATACTTTTGTCACTATAAAAATGATAGTATAACTTATACACTATAAAAATGAATTTACAAGATACCCTAAACTGGAGATACACAACTAAAGAATTTGATACAAGCAAGAAGATATCGGAAGCAGATATGACCCAAGTCAAAAATTTATTACGCATGAGTCCTTCAAGCGTCAACCTTCAACCTTGGCATTTTATCATTGCAGAAACTACAGAAGGAAAAGCACGTATGGCAAAAGGAACACAAGGTTTTTTTAAATTTAACGAACCTAAAGTCACCAATGCCTCAGTTGTAGTCTTGTTTTGTTCAAAAATTGACGCAGACGACGACTATTTTAAACATATAGCAGATACAGAAGATAAAAATGGAAGATTTCCAAATGAAGATATAAAAAACGGATTTTTAGGTGCTGTAAAGGCCTTTGCTGGGATCCATAAATACGATTTAAAAGATCTTCAACATTGGATGGAAAAGCAAGTGTATTTAAATATTGGAAGTTTCTTATTGGGAGTTGCAAGTTTACATATTGATGCCACACCAATGGAAGGAATAGATGTAAAAGCGTTAGACGAAGAATTCGGATTAAGAGCAAAAGGGTATACGGCATTGGTGGCTGTATCTTTAGGATACAGAGCAGCATCTGATTTCAATTCAACCGATAAAACACCAAAATCTAGACTGGAAGCAAGTGAAATTATTACAATTATTTAAGTTCTAGATCAATAGCGCCCTAAACGATTACCCTCTTTTTTTTTAAAGATTTGCCACTGCTTACTGTATGGAATTAGTTTTACTTAGGCAGGTACTTTTTTTATATATCTTAAATTTTGTTTTTTTTGGTTGGCCTATCGAAATTTTATCGTAAAATTTTAAGAGAAGACACCGTAAAATTTAAGGCTGTTTGAGCTAAACGAATTATTTTAATTAAAATATAAATACTAAAGCGAGTTCCTTAAATTTAGGAGTCAATCGATAAATTTAGATACAATTTCGTAAGCCTAGATTTTTTTGTTTCGTTTTTTTATCAATGAAAAAAATGAAAATATGAATTATGTTAAAAACGATTACATCATTAAAAACCTCCCCCGTCACCCTGAATTTATTTCAGGGTCACACATAAAACACATCACAACACAATTAGTAATTAGATTGCTTCAATTTTAGTTCTTAATAAGCGGTCTGAATACGTACGCTGGTTTTTGGTCTTGGGTTTTAGTATTTAGGAAGTTTAAGCGTTTTAGAATTTTGTTAAACTGGCCATAGCCTTGTTATCGTAACATGAACGGGGTAGTTTCATGGTCAAACAAAAACATTAAACTATCTAAAAACACCAATAGTAAGCAAACGGCCTATCGAAAAGGTATCGTAAAATTTGAAGAGAAGACACCGTAAGATTTAAGGCTGTTTGAGCTAAACGGATTATTTTATTTAAAATATAAATGCTTTAGCGAGTTCCTTAAATTTAGGAGTCAATCGATAAATTTAGATACAATTTCGTAAGCCTAGATTTTTTTGTTTCGTTTTTTTATCAATGAAAAAAATGAAAATAATTATCATTTAGAACACGATTACAACTTAAAAACTTTCCCGTCACCCTGAATTCATTTCAGGGTCACACACAAAAGATCTCATTACACAAATAATAATTAGATTGTTTCAATTTTAGTTCTTAATAAGCAATCTGAATACGTACGTAGATTTGTTTAATGGTTTTAGTATTAAGGATACAAGCATAACATGTAGATAGCACGGGTGCAGCCTAGACTTTTTTGTCTAGGTTTATCCAGAGCGTAGTCGAAGGATCTGCTAATGAAAAAAAGTAAAGAGAAACACTATATCATCTATAATCATGTAAAACCTAAACTATTTTAAAATGTGTCTCCATAACATAATTATAAAGATCAATCCGCTTAGGTTCTATCTTTATAAAGAACTCTAAAAAAAATACTACATTGCAGATATTCTCTTTAGGAGATCTCAAACCAAAGACCATATGGAATACCTACTTTCTATTGTTATTATCATTTTATTACTCATCCAAAAGGCTAAAACCAATAAAAATAGTAGACGTTTACAGGAAGATATCGATACGCTTAACGCTAAGTTAGATACGCTTCAAGAGTTCTTAAAAACAGATCAGCCATCTAAAACGAGTACAGAGGAACCTCTTGAAGTCGTGGTTAAAGACACTACGCAGTTACCTTTAGAAGTCAAGACTCCGGAACCAACGGTTACAGAACCAACGCCCAAAGAGGCATATATTCCAATGTATACTGCAGTCACAAAATTATCTAATAAAGATATCACCGTTATTAAAGATATATTAGAAACGGCTACACAAACAGCAGATTCTGAAAGACTAACAGCATTGCGTACTAAGTTAATAAAGGTGTTAGGATTAGAAGGCATTGAAGTCGGTTCTGCCAATACATTTATACAAACCATAATTAGTGATTACGATTACTACGCAGCACAGGCAATTACTGAAACGTCTTCTATTGAAGACACTACCGAAACTGAGAGTCCAGCATCTATTTTAGAGGCTACAAATTCAGTATTAAGCACAGAGCCAGAATCAACAGAAATACAAGAACCAAAACCTTCACTATGGGAACGTTTTAAACAGAAAAACCCTGATTTAGAGAAGTTCATTGGGGAGAACCTAATTAATAAAATTGGTATTCTAATTCTAGTATTAGGAATTAGTTATTTTGTGAAATTCGCTATCGATAAAGATTGGATTAACGAACCTGCTCGTGTAGGTATTGGTGTTTTAGCAGGGAGTTTAGTACTGTTTATCGCTCATAAATTACGACAGAAGTATGCACCATTTAGTTCGGTGCTTGTGGCCGGAGCCATTGCAATCTTTTATTTTACCATTGCCATTGCGTTTCACGAATACAAACTCTTTAGTCAAGAAGTTGCCTTTGGCATTATGGTGATTATTACTGCGTTTAGTTGTTTAATATCCTTGTCTTATAGCCGTATGGAACTCGCTATACTATCCCTAATTGGTGGGTTTTTAGTACCATTTATGGTAAGTACAGGCAGCGGAAATTATGTGGTTTTGTTTACCTATATCGCCATTTTAGATATCGGAATATTAACCTTAGCCTATTTTAAGAAATGGCAATTACTACATACGCTAGCTTTTGCATTTACTATGGTATTGTTTGGAGCTTGGGTGTTTAAGGATATATATAGCGACGCACCGCATTATAGAGGCGCTCTAATGTTTGGGTTTATATTCTATATTATTTTCATTATAATGACTGTTATAAACAATTTACGATCTAAAGGTAGTTTTACAAACATGCAATTATCGATGCTTACCATAAATAATGTGGTGTTTTATGGCATTGGTATGCTGGTTTTAGCAGATTATAAACCACAATATACCGGTGTTTTTACAGCATTTTTAGCGCTATTAAATATGGGGTATTCGGTACTCTTATTTAAGAAATTCGGATTAGATAAACGAGGTATTTATCTGTTAATTGGGCTGAGTTTAACCTTTATTACATTGGCAATTCCTGTGCAGTTTTCCGGTTATAGTATTACCATATTCTGGGCTGTAGAGGCTGTAATGCTCCTTTGGCTATCTCAGAAATCGCAAATTAAAAGCTATCGTTTTGCTGCGGTTATTGTACAGACTTTAATGCTTGGTAGTTTGGTAATGGATTGGGAGGTGTATTTTACAACTTCAGACTTAGATGTTGTTGTCAATCCTATTTTTATGGCGGGTATTTTAGTGGTTGCATCGTTTGTTGGGGTAAACTTATTATTACGAAAGGACACCGAAAAGGTCTCTCAATTTGGATTAACATTTAACCCGATATTTTATAGAAACCTAACTCGTAATTTGGCTGTTATTACAGGATATTTTGTAGGACTGGCCGAAGTGATTTATCAGTCGTTACAGTATGTCGAATTTAACGATGCTTTAGCCATTTTAGTACTATATCATATTGTATTTACAGCGGTGCTTTGTTTCGTATTGTACAGACACAAATCGGTTAAATCCGTTAAAATCATTAATATTATAGCGGTGGTAAACATTCTTGCATTTGCGTTTGTGTTTTTTCAGATTCCGTATTTAGAAATAGAAGACAATATTGTTTACGATCATGATTATAGTATCGCCTATTATTTACATATGGTGTGCTTAATCTTTATGGTGTATTTCTGGACTTTAATATATCGTACGAACAGCGGTAAGAAAGTATTTGCCCTCTTTAATCATAAATTGGCGCTATGGTTTGCTGTTTTTGTATTGGTACTTATTACGAGTTCCGAAGTGATTCTACAGGGCTTGCATTTCATGGCCTTCCCCTCAATTCCAGACCAGATAGGCAGCACTTACGAGATGTTCGACACAGCACAGTATAAGATTATAAAAACAGGACTGCCTGTGCTATGGGGAATCTTAGCTTTTGTATTGCTGCTATGGGGCATAAAGAAACAACTAAAGCACTTACGCATTATAGCACTGTCCCTTTTAGGATTGACTATTGTTAAGCTGTTTGTATACGATATTAGTAATGTCTCTGAAACCGGAAAGATTATTGCATTTATACTATTAGGTGTTCTTATTCTAATCATTTCGTTTATATATCAAAAAATTAAAGTTCTAGTCACCGATGAAGATAAAACTCCCGAAAATGAAAACTTGGATTAAACTATTACTGATGCTTAGTGTGGTTTCGGCTTTTGGTCAGGATGACACTGTAACCGGCAAAATAGATGCTGTAAGTACAGACGGTTTACGTCTTATTCCTATTCCGCATACCGTGCGTTCTTATGCCACACCTAATATGCGTGACCTTAGGATTTGGGATGCTAACGGAAATCAAGTGCCTTATTTTATACAACCAGAGACAGCCTATACCCATACAACGGTTTCAAATTTCACAGCATTTGCTATTATTTCGAATACTCGGATAGCAGATAGTAGTGCAACCTATATTTTTAAAAACCCTAATGCAACGATTAAACAAGCAGTGCTTAATATTGCTAATTATCAAGGTGTTAAAAATTATAAATTAGAAGGGAGTCATGATAAGAATAAATGGTTTGGTATTGTAAATAACGGTACACTCCAAGACTTAAATCACCCTGAAGAGACTAGTGTATTTAAGGTGATTGAGTTCCCTATTTGTAATTATCCCTATCTTAAATTGGTGTTCGACGATCGCTATTCCTTGCCTTTAAATCTCTTAAAAATAGGTGAAGCAACGGCCGAAACGGTGCAATTGGTACCAGTAATTATGGAAGAAATCCAAGTAGATTCTATTGCTTTTTCTGAAGCAGATAAGACCACACAAATCCATATGAGTTTTAAACGCCAAGAAATCATCAATCAGTTGAAGCTAGATATTACGAGTCCTGATTTGTATAGCCGAACCGCAACTTTATATACTTTGGGAGAACGTGAGGTGAATCGTGTTAAGGAAACTTACCGACAGAACATCACAACCTTTGAGCTGAGATCTGATCGTCCGCTAGTTTTCAACATTCCAACCACCATAGCACAAGAGGTCTATTTAGAAATTGAAAATAAAGACAACCCTAAATTGCAAATAACAGGCATTCAGATTATGCAGAAACCAGTGTATGTAGTTGCTAGTTTAAAGGCGAAACAACCCTATACCATTACAGCTGGTAACACGGATTTAGCTGCTCCAGATTATGATATTTCGGAGGTAACCAATACATTAAAACAGGCATTACCCATTGCTGAAATAAGTACTATTACCTATATAGCTCCCGAGAATGAAGCAGCTGTTAAAACATCCTTATGGCAACAACCGTGGTTTATGTGGTGTTGCATTGGTTTTGCTGCTCTAATCATTTTGTATTATGGGTTTAACTTAATCAAGGACATGAATACCGATAATAAGTAAATGGTGACTATAAATTATGGTCTAAAATACACTTAAAAATATCTAGGTAGGAAGGATGTCAATGTGTGTTTTAAGAATACTTTGTTTTAATTAATCTCAATCTTTTCTATGTCTAAATATCATTCAAAATATATTATAGTTGGTGCAGGTTTATCTGGTTTAACATCAGGATATCAATTACAAGCAAGCGGTGAACATGACTTTGTTGTTCTAGAAAGTAGAGCACAGGTTGGAGGTAGAATATATACCAAAAACGGAGTTGATTTAGGAGCGACTTGGTTTCAAAACCATCATACATATGTTAAATCAGTAATAGACCAATTAAAAATCAAAACCTTTTCTCAGTTTAGCGCTGGGAAAAGTGTTTTAGTCTATAATACGATGTCGCCAGCCCATTATTTTGAAAGCGATCAGAACAGTCCTTCAGCACATAGAATTGAAAAGGGTTCAGAAGCATTAGTGCATGCATTATCTGCATCTTTTCAGGATAAAATCCAGCTTAACACGCCTGTTATTAGTATTACGGAAGACAAGGATATTCTTCAAGTAAAAACCAAAACTATCACATTTACTTGCGACAAAATAATCATAACCCTTCCGCCTAAACTTGTGAAAAATATTAATTTCTCACCTCAATTACCAGAAGAACTTACTCAGATTTTAAATAAAACACATACTTGGATGAGTAATGCGATAAAAGTAGGTATAACATTTAAAAGTCCTTTTTGGAAAGCAAAAGGATTGTCAGGAACAGTGATTAGTCAAATAAGCGAGATTACAGAACTTTACGATCATTGTAATTATTCAGATACTGAATTTAGTCTTATGGGCTTTGTAAATGAAGGCTTACGGGAATTATCCCCTACAGATAGAAAAGAACGTATTCTAAAGTATTTAGAAACATATTTAGGTGGAGACATAAGATTGTACACCAATTATTACGAGAAAGATTGGTCTGCAGATCCTAATACATCTTCTAAAGAATTAAATTCTGTATATATGAGTCCTTCTTATGGAAGTAAAGCGTTTCAAGAGGTGTATATGAATGGAAAACTATTCTTCTCGGGAACAGAAACGTCTCCAATAAGTGGCGGTTATATGGATGGTGCTATTTATAGTGGTCTTCAAGCAGCAATAAAGATTTGTAAGCTTTAGTGTCAATTATTTATACTACAATTGTGTCTACGTGATGTTTATCGAAATTCATAACATCCAGTAACTCCTATAATTTAATAGAATTTTAAGATAATTCTCTTTATTAGATATGGATATGGTCTTATCTTTAAATCTGTAATTTATAAAAACGTAAACAATGAAAACATTATATGAAGCAACTACAGTTGCAACAGGAGGAAGAAAAGGACACGTCGTATCAGAAAACAGCCCGATAGATTTTAATTTGTCAGTTCCAGAATCTATGGGAGGTGACGGTGGAGCAGGAGCAAATCCTGAACAATTATTTGGAGCAGCTTATGCCGCTTGTTTTGGTGGAGCTATTCAAGCTGTAGCTAAAAGTGAAGGTATTGAAATTGATGAAGACGAATTAAGTGTGACTGCCATTATCGGATTCTGCCAAGGTAAAAAAGGATTTTTCCTAGAAGCTACCCTAGATTGCTATATTCCAGGAGTAGATCTAAAAACGGGAGAAGATTTAGTAGAAAAAGCACATGAAGTGTGTCCGTTTAGTAAAGCCACTCGCGATAATATTACGGTGACTTTAAATCTGTTATTAGACGAATAATCAACTTTATACTTTTAAGATTATTAAAAAGCTCACCAGAAGATGGTGGGCTTTTTTGTTGCTTTGAATTATACTTAGAATCAAAATCATGTAGTTACTAGCTATACAATCGTTATTAGATGTAATTCTTGTTCTCGACTCCGCTCGAACACCCTGTAAAACAGAATATGATTAAAATGGTCTTTGAGCATCAGCGAGAAAAAATAGTAAGATTCTGACGAAACTAGGAAACGAAGTTTGTCTAGAAGTTTATAATTCAATATCTAATTTTATATTAAAATCCTAAAAAAATCAAAAGCGTTGTTTTAATTTTGTATTTCAAAACGTCACATAAATTAAAAACCTTGTTAGAAAAAAGTCAGCAATTACCACAAGAACACGCTATAGATTCAGAGTATTTTATCTATTGTTTAGAAGGCGTTCACGACATCGAAATAGATCAAGTTACCGAAGCACAAGAAAGCCTGGAACACTTGGCGTTGACCTACGAAATAGCGAGTATACATAAAACATGCGACACTATTGAAGGATTTGAAGATAGCTTAAATGCACTGATCTTGGATGATCATAATTTTAAAGATTATGAAATAATCTACTTGGTTATTCCTGGTGAAGCAAATAACATTTGTTTAAATGATTATTACTATAGTTTACAGGAAATTGCGGAACTTTTTGAAAGCAGGTTAAGTGGAAAGATTCTACATTTTTCAAATGCAAAAATTCTAGATTTAGACGAAGAAGAATCTCAATATTTTTTAGATATCACGGGCGCAAAAGCAGTCTCAGGCTATGGTAATGTGCTTAACGGTATAAGCAGCTCAAATCTTGATAAAGCATTCTTTAACTTATTTAAAGAAGATGATAATATGTTTGACGTTGTAGAAGAATTACACCAAAAATATTATGAGGTCTGCAAATTACTCGATTTTAGATTGTATTATTAATCCTGTTTTTTTGTGCGCAGTAGAGACCGAAAAAGTGTATTGTATTAATTCCATTTCTTTTTAATGATTTGATTATCATAAGTTTAACGGCTCCTAGTTTTAAACTAGTATTGATGCTTCTCGTCAAACTTTGTTTGTTAGTTTCGTCAGAATCTTACTATTCTTTCTCACTAATGCTTGAAGACCGTTCCAATCATATATTGTTTCCAGGGTGTTCGAGCGGAGTCGAGAACGATAATGTATATTATAGTACGTTTATTTCTTTTAATGTGATGACTGTCTATAGCCTATTGGTTTTACTTTGTAAAGTATAGTAGTGGCTTCTCAACAAACTTCGTTTGCTAGTTTCGTCAGAATCTTACTATTCTTCCTCACTAATGCTCGAAGACCGTTTTAATCATATTATGTTTCCAGGGTGTTCGAGCGAAGTCGAGAACAAAACATCTTTTACTTTTTCTTTTTAAAATGTGTGTCATTTTTACATTCTGAAAGTTTAGGTAATAATTCCCAATTATTATCTATCATAGCTTTCTTTTTAGCATGAGACCACTTTTTTATCTTCATTTCATAGTAAAAAGCATCTTCAATATTTAGAAAATACGCTTGAAAAACTAAGTTAACAGGTAATCTCATTTTGGTATAATTAGCACCTTTCCCTGATTGATGTTCAGATAGTCTTTTTTCTAAATTTTTAGTGCTTCCTGTGTAATAGGTTCCATTGGAACATTGCAAAATGTATAAATATCCAGGCATAATTTAGTTGGGTATTTGCTTCTCGTCAAACTTCGTTTGTTAGTTTCGTCAGAATCTTACTATTCTTTCTCACTAATGCTTGAATACCGTTTAATCACAAATATAAATCGAAAAATGAAGCGCTACTGTTTCTCACTTAAATATTTCCAATACCGTTTAGGCACATGTTGTATGTGTAGTTTCATATTTTTCCGAGATGCGATGTTTGTACTTTTAAAATAGTCGTTCCATAACTGTTGAAACTCTAATTCGATTTCAGCAAAAATGTCTGTCGATGTTTTAGACGGATCGAAATCAGCATCAAATTCAAGGGTTATAATATCTACTTGTTCTAAATCGTAATAAATGCCATACTTCCGTTTTAAATCGTAAATCAGCCATTGTTGATCGGCATATCGCCTTTTAAAATGATTTTTTATAAGCGGTAATACGTTAAAATCGGGTTCTATATTTGCAAAATAAACGCCATCTTTCGTCAGTTTAAATCGTACAAAAGCTTCCATTCTGTGTTTTTCTCGTCCTACGTTTTTTGTCAGTTTAGAGATTTCCAATATATGCACATTGGTATAATCAGACCCCACGTTGGTTTTAGATGCAAATACGTATACCATGGCTTGGAATAAGGTATCTTCTACAGTAGGTTTTTCACTCAGAAACGCATAATAAAAACGGCGTAACTCATTAGCAGACATTTTATTTTTTAAGCCTGTCCACACGCGATTTGCCTTCTCAGCATCCGTATGCACCGTTTCGTAACTCCCAAATAAAGGTTGTTGAAAGCGTTCTGTAGTAACAATAGTCACTGTTTTTAATTTCATTTCGAACGCTGCAAACACAGCCGTTAAGAAGCCATCGAATGTGCCGTCGTAAATTAGAGTCGTTTCCATAGTAGTGGACTATCCAAAAAGATTTAATTGGTTACTAAGCATGCTGGTATATTTGCTCTTTGTGTTTTGTAAGATTAGACCTTTAATCTTTTCAGCGGTCAGATCACGAGTTTCAAATTGGTTAGAGGCACAAATCAAAAAGTACTGCGCGCGATTTAATGACACACCAATCGCTTTTAAATGGTCCCAATTCAGTTGTCTATAACGTCTGGCGCTTAATATTTTAAACACCGATTTCATCCCCAAACCCGGAATTCGTGCCAGCATGCGCTTATCGGCTTTATTCACATCCACAGGGAATTCGTGTAAATTCCGTAATGCCCATCCCAATTTTGGATCGATATCCAAATCTAGATGCTGATTGTCTTTGTTTAAAATCTCTTCAATATTAAATCCGTAAAACCGCAACAACCAATCGGTTTGATATAACCTATTTTCCCGTAACATGGGTACAGGCGTGCCGATTTGAGGTAAACGCGTATCGTAACTAATAGGCACATAACCCGAATAGTACACCCGCTTTAAATTAAAGTTTTTATAAAAGTAATTAGAGGTGTACATGATTTGCATATCATTTTCACCACTCGCACCCACAATCATTTGGGTACTTTGCCCAGCAGGTGCGTATTTAGGTGTACTTTTAATCAGTTTCTTTTCATTTTTATACTGTATGATTTCATTTTTAACCTTTTCCATAGGTTTAATAAAATCGGCTCTATTTTTCTCTGGAGCTAACAATTTTAAACCTTCTTCTGTCGGAATTTCAATATTAACACTCAATCGGTCGGCATATAAACCCGCTTCCCGCATAAGTTCGTCACTAGCACCGGGAATAGATTTTAAATGAATATAGCCATTAAAATTTTCTTCTAACCTTAATTTTTTGGCCACAGATACTAAGCGTTCCATGGTATAGTCAGCGCTTTTAAAAATGCCTGAACTCAAAAACAAACCTTCAATATAATTACGTCTGTAAAAGTTTATGGTTAAATCGACCACCTCTTGTACCTGAAATGCCGCCCGTTTAATATCGTTGCTTTTGCGCGTCACACAATAGGCACAATCGAATATACAATGATTGGTAAGCAGTATTTTTAATAAGGACACACAACGGCCATCTTCCGTATAGGTATGACAAATACCAGAATTCGAAGCATTCCCCAATCCCTTATTGGTATTGGTTCTATTGCTTCCGCTAGAGGAGCAAGACACATCGTATTTGGCAGCATCTGCAAGGATATTTAACTTTTCTTGTACACGTTCAAAAGACATACTTAAGCATTTAATTTTAAGGCGTAAAGCTACAACTTAATCTTATTAAAAAGGAGTTGTGTTTTAAATAAATATCATTATAGTGTAAATAAGTATCTCATAATATGATATGCCATTATGTAATTTATTATATTTGCTAATGAAAATCAACTCATTGATTATGAATCGGATTAAATTCATTTTAGAAGACAAAGGCATCAAGCAAACCTGGTTGGCCGAGAAGCTAAATAAGAGCTACAATATGGTGAATTCTTATGTCCAAAATAGGAGGCAGCCTAGTATAGAAATGTTGTATGAGATTGCTAATATCCTGCAGGTTGAAGCCCGAGATTTATTAGATTTTAACCAAGCGGTGTTTAATCCTACGGTTGAAAGTGATACGGTAAACATTCCATTAATTGGATCTGTCGCCTGCGGATTGCCTGTTTTTGCAGAAGAACATATTGAAGCTCAAATCCCGATTTCTACACAATTGGTAAAAACGCCATCCGATTATTTTTTATTGAGAGCGACTGGAGATTCTATGAATACGAAAGGGATTGATAGTGGCGACTTATTGCTTATTAAACGCCAACAGACTGCTAATACAGGAGATTTAGTCCTCGCTTTATTAGACGACGAAGCCACGGTTAAGGAGTTTAGACATAACGGCAGTACCATTGTATTAAAACCACATTCTACAAACTCGAAACATCAGCCTATTATATTAACAACCGATTTTAAAGTTCAGGGTGTAGTTGCGCATGTGGTTAAGATGTAGTTTGGTATTAAAATATATTGTAAAAAGTTGCTTTTGAAATGTTTACAGAACACATTTTATATAACGACCTAGGAAGGAAGTGCTAATATATCTGCAGTGGAAATATGAAGACTATACTAAATAATAGTACACGCTAAAATCCATAAATTTAAAGCAACACTTTACTTTCTGAAGGTGCGAATAGTTAATCTCGTAATGCATTTATTTAATAAGAGTGTCGTTTTTCATCTTTTCTAATAAAATTAAAATCTTTGATTTTCTTCCTCTCCAGAGGATTTACGTTGATAATTTGTCTTCTTTAACTTCCCAAAATTGTAAGTGGCCACAAACCGAAAATAGTGTGTGTTATTAACCCTATCAAACAAAATTAAAGTGTTTCCAAGACTATAGTATCCATCGGGTTTGTTAGTCTGGAAAATATCATTGGCCACCACTTGGAGTTTTAAAGACTTGTTAAACAGATCCTTTTCTAAGCCTAAGGTGATTTCAGACTGGTTTTTTCGGAAGTAGATGCCATCGTAACGATCACTCAAGTACCACGCTATCAATTGTAATTTGAAACCTTTAAATAAGTTGAATTTATTAGAGGTATAGAGATAGGCTTGAGGTTCAGTATTCATATAGCCAAACGAAGATTGGTTGTCTATTAATTTATTATAGCTCACCGTAATAGTGTTCATACTGGTCCACCAATTCGTATTGATAGGTAAACTCAAGTTGGCGAAGATGTCGTGTTGCTCGGTGCCATTGAAAGATTGTAGCACATAGGTTTTTGGGTCCTCTCCCTCTAAAGCACCACCAACTATTGGGTCTATGATATAATTGTAACCTATTTTTAAGGTGAATTTTTTAGTGCCAATACCTGTTTCAAAGGCATAAATTTTTTCAGGAATTAAATTGGGATTTCCTTGAATGGAGGTAAAGGCATCTTGGTAAATAACGGTTGGATTGAGGGCTTGATAAGATACACGGGAAATTCTGGAAGCAATAGAGGTGAAAAAAGATTTGTTTTCTCCTAACGTTATTCCTAATGTAGCATTCGGGAATAAATTGAAGTAGGTATTTTTTATCTTTTCATCTGGATTAACTGTTGCCAGATTGTATTTTGTGAGTTCACTTCGAAGGCCAAAACTATAGTTTAACTTTTCTGATGGATTCATTTTATAACTAATATAAGTGGCATAAATCTGTTCGTTATATTCAAAATCTGTAGATAGGTTTTCATCTAAAGTAGCACTAACATTACTTGACAAAACCAGAAAATCGGAATAAGAAGTATTGCTAACCCGTCCAATTTTAATTCCTGCTTCTAACTGATTTTGTTTAGAGAATGCTTTGATATAGTCTAATTGCGCACTGAAAATTGGAATTTCACGGTCGATAACATTATTCAATGTACGGTTCGTTTCTTGACCATCGTTAACGGATGCTTCATCGATGATATCATTTATTTTTGTTTTGAAAAGAGAATATTGCCCACCGATGTAGACAGACGAGCCTAAGGTATCCAATATTTTTAAATAATTAAAGATTAAAGCATTTTGTGTAGTAAGATTATCTTTATAAACAATACTTTCAAATTGTTCCTGTTCTCCGTTATATGTTATTGTATTATTACTGGTTTCTGTGCCTCCTAAATTATTGGTAAGACCATTATAAGAGATAGAAAAATAGCTACTTTCACCAAAATTATATTGGATACCCATTCCGTAATTTCCGAAATAATCCTGATTTCTAACCCAATCCGTAGTGATGTCAGAATTGAAAACATCTCCTTCCTCCTCTCTATTTCGTGTGGTATTTAATAGAAAGCGATAGGCTCCCAGTTGCATTCCGTAATTTCCAGTTATAGAAACACGTTGCTTTCTGAAATCTAAATTCAAATTGGTGTTGGTATTTGTAGGTGAAAAATTAGAAATACTCACATTTTGACTAACCTGTCCTTTAATCCCTTCTGTAGTAGCTGTGCTTGTAATAATATTTATCACAGCCTGTCCTTCGGCATCGTACTTCGCAGAAGGGTTCGATATAATCTCGATTTTCTTTATTTCCGATGCTTGTATGTTGGCCAATTGTTCGCTTAACACAAGCTGTCCGTTTAAATAGATAATAGCTTGGCCTTTTCCAATAACTGAAATACCTGTGTCATCTACATGCACATTTGGTGAATGCGCCAAAATTTCTAAAACAGAATTGCTGGTGGCCAATACGGTATTTTCTACATTTACTTGTACCGTTCCATCTGCTTTAGTCTCAAATAGTGGCAAATTTGCAACCAAAACCACTTCTTCTAGTGCGTTTTCGGCATTCTTTACCACTATGTTCCCCAAGTCAATGGAAGGCTCTCCTTCGTATGCAATGCTTATATAGGTATCTTCAAACTCTAAAGACTTGAGTTTCAACAAAACGTTTTTATCTTTTAAATTCAAAAATTCAAACTTACCTTCAAAAAAACTGGTTCCTTTAATAATTGTTGAATCTTGAGGGGATATAATAAGTGCATCTCCAAAGACAAGTTCTTTATTTGTATTCATTACATTTCCAGAAATAGATGTTATGGTCTGCGCGTTGGTCATGGTTTGCACCAAAACTAAAAACATTAGTTTTAGCGTCACTTTTAAGATACTACCTTTCATTTGGTTTCTTTTTTTCAAAACTAATGTTACATAAATCCTGTTTTCGAGAAAGTAGATGAAGCATAGATTATAGTCTACAGACAATCTATTTAGTGTTTGTAGCTCGTTTTGGCCTGTTTGGAGTCTTATAAGATCTATTTAGTAGAAAATTTGATTTGAAAAGGACATAAAGCGCTATTTTTATCATTTAATTATATGAACAGTCTACTCACATACCTCAAAAATCCAGTCTTAAAACATATATTGTTTTGGATGGTGATCTATTTATATTTTATCTTATCTATAACTAATATTAGTTTTTATGGTAGTTACAGACATGTATTTGAATCGTACGGAATAATTGTATTGGTGCAAATAATAACAGCCTATGTATGTATTGATGTTTTAATACCCAAATTTTTAAATAGAAAGCGAACTATTCTTTTTGTTTTCTGGATGTTAATCCTATTGCTTTCAATGTTCGCGTTTTACCAAGCTATTAAGATGTTTTATTTTGATGTTGAATACTTTTATTCATACAATGAAATCCAAAGAAATTATGCGAAAGAGGGCTATTGGAAACGATTGTCTTACTTTTCTATCTATCTCAGTAAAGGAATCCTTTTTCTTACACCCACAGCACTTTTGTTGATGGCTCGTTTTTATAAAAACCAACAGAAGTTCCTAAAATTGAACGAACAAAAAAGAATAGCGGAGCTTACTGCTTTACGAAACCAGCTAAATCCACATTTTTTGTTCAACACCCTCAATAATATTTATGTATTAGCATTAGAGAAATCGGATATGACGCCTGAGGTTATCGAACGTCTTTCCGATATTCTGGACTATATTCTTTACCGTTGTAAGGAGAATTATGTGCCTGTTACAAAGGAGATTGAGCTTATCGATAACTACCTGTCATTAGAGAAAATACGCTATGGAAACCGTGTGGTTATAAATTTTGATCATAGCGTTGAATCCGATGCGAAGATCGCTCCCCTTATTTTATTAACATTTATTGAAAATGCCTTTAAGCATGGGGTAACGCAGGAATTGAACAAAGCAAATATTAATATCTCTTTATCAACAGATAAAACCGATGTGTTATTTACAATATTCAATTCGAAGCCAAATAATACGATAGAGAAGCGCAACACCCAAGATGAGCCACTAGGACTCAAAAATGTAAAACAACAATTGGAGTTATTGTATCCCAACGCACACGAATTGACTATTTTGGATGCCGAACATAGCTATGAAGTAATACTAAAACTAAAGCGAAAATGAAGTACAAATGCGTAATTGTTGATGATGAAGCCCTGGCTAGAAGTTTGATTAAAAACCATTTGAGCCAGATGGATGATTTTGAATTGGTGGCTTCTTGTGCTAGTGCCATAGAGGCTAGTGCGGTTCTTAAAAATGTAAAAGTAGACCTCTTGTTTTTAGATATAGAAATGCCTGTTTTAAAGGGGACGGAATTTTTTAAAAACCTGATACACAAACCCAAGGTTATTTTTACAACGGCTTATCGTGATTTTGCAGTGGACGGTTTTGAATTGAATGCCGTAGACTATCTATTAAAACCGATATCTTTTGCTCGTTTTTTTAAGGCTATAGAGAAATATTTGGAGCAAACCCCAGCATCAATTATTCCAAATGAAGATAGCGTGCAAAGTAAAATGGATTCTGTTTTTATTCGAAAAGATAGAAAACAGGTAAAAGTGTTATTTGCAGACATATTATATATTAAAAGTGTCAAAGATTATATTCAGATTAAAACCCAAGACCAAGATCACATAGTCAAACAAAGTCTAACCTCTTTTTTAGAAAATTTGGACGATAGATTTCTAAGAACGCACCGTTCTTACCTTGTCAATCTGGATAAAATCACAGCCTATACAAATCAGGATATTGAGATTGGAAAATTTGAAGTCCCAATAGGGGATAGCTATAAATTAGTAGTGTTGCAACGCTTAAAGAATTGAAATAGATTCGATACGTATTTAAATATTGTCAATTGGACTATTCTGTTCTCGACTCCGCTCGAACACCGTAAAAGAATAAAAACTAGTTCCAAATTATCGATCTTCGAGCATTAGTGAGAAAGAATAGTAAGACTCTTAATAACTAGTAAACGAAGTTTGTCGAGAACCAAAATACCAAAATAACTATAATACAATTTTAATAGGCATAATTATTCATAAAATGAACTAGGAGGGAAGTTACATGTATGTAGCCAAGAATGTCATCATGACCTAATATTAAATTTTAAATACTCTATTACGCTTACCATCCTTTATATTCTGAAAATCGTAAATAAATTAGGAGTACGATAGCCTAGAAATAGTATTCCGAAATTTAGTCTCGTTATTCGATTTTGGCCGGTTGCGAATACTAGTTCCTAGCTTAAGGCGTTGTTTAAAATTAAACTATATTTTTAAGCATTTATAGTATATATTGCTATTCTCATAAAAAATAGTGGTATTGTGAACGCAGCTTTACATGAATGTGCTTCAATTTTTTTATGACTATGGAGTAAGCTTAATGACTAGCACTCAAATTTTAATAAATAATAGGACCCAATGTACAGTAAATTGAAAAATAAATATCCTAAATTTTTAGTCTTAATAGGTGTATTTTTATGTATATCTTGTCAAAATGATAATGATTTTAATTCTGAAGAAGAGGCCGATATCCCTTGTAATGGTGCCATATGTGATATGCTGATAGCGGAAGAAATTATACTAAATCCCACTGGGTATGCACCTTTGTCGGCCATAATAGCACTAGAGACTAATGAGAGCATCCAAGTCGATATTAGTATCGCAGGGTCTAATGGCACGGATTCTAACGTGGTTCATCAGTTTTCTGAAACTGGCACAACCTTAGACATTCCCATTCACGGACTCTATCCAGACTATGAAAATACAGTAACACTTAGCTTTTTTAACACTAACGGTTTAAAACTAGGAGAAAAATCCTATGTTATTACTACAGATCCGTTAATTACAGATCTACCGCAAATAAGCATCGATACGGCAGATCGAAATCTAATGGAAAGTGGAATGAATTTAGTGAATTATTTTGGATATGATCAGCATTTGACCCTGTTTAGGCCCTTTATTTTCGATTCTTATGGTGATATTCGATGGTATCTCAATTTTGAAAATCATCCCATTTTAAGCGCCTTGGACTATGATAACGGACCAGAACAATTGGCCAACGGAAACTTGTATTTTGCAGACCAGTCTACCAATGCGATCTATGAAATAGATCTTTTTGGAACCATTTTAAATATCTGGGAGATTTCAGGATACAAGTTTCATCATGAAGTCTTTGAAAAGCCAAATGGCAATTTTTTAGTTACCGTAGATAAGAATGGTGAAAATACTATAGAAGATTATATTATTGAGATTGATAGACATAGTAAAGAGATCGTAGTCGAATGGAATTTAAATGCATCTCTAGACAATACTAGAATGGCTTTAACGAGTAATACACAAGATTGGATTCACGTAAATGCCATTAATTATGATGAAACTGATAATACTATTATCGTTTCAGGTCGTACACAAGGCGTTATCAAGTTAAATAATAACAATGAAGTGGTTTGGATTATGGGATCACACAGCGATTGGAATACCTCGGGAAATGGTATAGCACTTAATCCCTTTTTATTACAACCTTTAGATGCTTCAGGTTTACCTATTACCGATCAGGCGGTTTTAAATGGCCATGAAAATCACCCTGATTTTGAGTGGAATTGGTTTCAACATGCCACAAAAGTACTTCCTAACGGCAATATTATTCTCTTTGATAATGGTGGAACTGACCGCAATTTTAGCACGACAGATTTATATAGTCGCGCCGTAGAATTTAAGATAGAAAACGGTACTATTCAACAAGTCTGGGATTATGGAAAAGAACGCGGATTAGAAATTTATTCACGAATTGTATCAGATGTAGATTATTTAGAAAATCAAGATCATATTTTAATGTCTTCTGGTGCTATTGTTTCTGGAACGCAACCCGTAGGTAAATTAATCGAAATCGATATGTCAGACCATAATGTGATTTTTGAAGCCACAATTACACCACCTACCGCGCATATTGATCAAATAACATTTCATAGAGCAGGACGCATTTCACTTTATAGCAATTAGAATACACGAGTATCGCATTACATAACGTTCGCCGTATATTTTCCAGGGTGTTCGAGCGGAGTCGAGAACTAGAATACTCATTATAATACGTTTATTCATTTAATATGATGATTGTCTATAGCCTATTGATTTTAATTTTTAAATCAGAGTAGTTATCCTTTTGAATCTCATATTCAGGGTGAATAATTATATGTGCCTATTGATAATTATGGTTTTGTTCTTGGAGGATTATCTGAAGATCAGACTGTAAAGTAATTGTTCATCGGACTATTATAGAGAGTGTTCCAGTTGGTGCTTTGGCATACTAGAGTTTCTTTATGTTTTTTTCTAAAAATTTCTTATACAATGCTAATAGAGCACTTTTTATGCGACGACGACGAAGGGAAGCGTAATGTGTGTGGAAAGGAATATTAAAAACTAATTTTAATACTTATAAAAATTACTACATTTAAATAATCAAAAATAAGTGCATTATTAAGTGTTACAAATTTAATAGTATTAAAAATATAAGTTCTTTACCCATTAATTGTTTTTCATTTAGATTTGTGAAATGAAAAAAATATTAATTTTATTTTCACATCCTAAATTTGAAAAATCTAGAGCAAACGCGGCTCTTGTAAATCATATAAAAGACATGGAAGGGGTCACGTTTCACGATTTGTATGAACGTTACCCATACTTCCATATCGATGTGGAAGCAGAAAAAAAACTACTAGAGACACATGATGTTATTATCTGGCATCATCCATTTTACTGGTATAGTTGTCCACCATTAATGAAACAGTGGATTGACCTCGTTTTAGAATTTGGTTGGGCGCATGGCCCAAATGGTAATGCTTTGCAATCTAAAATATGTTTAAATGTGATTACAACTGGTGGTGCGCGAGAAGTATATTGTTCTGAAGGCACAAATAGTTTTACGGTAAATCAATTTTTACGCCCCTTTGAACAAACAGCAAATTTATGTGGCATGCAGTATTTGCCACCATTTGCAGTTATGGGAACGCATTTGTTAACCAACGATCAATTGGATAACTATGTGATACAATATGGTAAATTAATACAATGGCTTCAACAAAGGCTTACGCTGAGCGATTTTAATGGCTGCTTTTTTTTAAATGATTTACCGCAATTACAAACCTCATAATATATGACAGGAAGTATACTTTTTGAAGCCATCGTTTTTTTATTAGGCGCCATTATAAGTGTCTCTATAGCCAAAAAATTAGGATTAAGTTCTGTTATTGGGTATTTGTTAGCTGGTGTTTTAATTGGCCCTTATGTTTTCGGGTTTATAGGGAATGAAGGCGAAGACATCATGCATTTTGCCGAATTTGGTGTAGTAGTCATGTTGTTTTTAATTGGCTTAGAAATTGAACCAAAAAACTTCTGGAACATGCGAAAAACGATACTGGGCATGGGCGGATTACAAGTGGGAGTGACCATGTTCCTCTCCTATATGTTGTTTACTTGGTTAGATTATGATTGGAAGGTGTCGTTAGTCATTTCCATGGCAGTCGCGTTGTCATCCACCGCCATTGCGTTGCAAACTATAAAAGAAAAAGGCTTGATGGACACTACTTTCGGTAATTCGTCATTTTCCATTTTATTGTTTCAAGATATCATTGTTATTTTCATGTTGGGTGCATTGCCTTTATTATCAAACTCAGAAACGGTTTCGGCGACAGAAAATCATAGCGAACATGTTAATTTATTAGATGGCTTGCCTATGGGTTTACAAACATTGGCCATTATTTTATCGGTTGTTTTAATAGTAATTTCCGGTAACTATTTAATAGTACCCATGCTTCGTAAAGTCGCTAAAACAGGGGTTCGAGAACTATTAATAGCGTCGGCATTTTTAATTGTATTTGCCATCACTTTTTTAATGGAATATGTAGGCTTAAGTCCTGCATTGGGTGCTTTTTTAGGTGGTGTCGTTTTATCCAATAGTGAATTTAAACACGAGCTTGAAAGTACACTAGAGCCTTTTAAAAACTTGCTATTAGGCTTGTTCTTTATGGCTGTAGGTGCATCTATCAATTTTATTGTGATAGCTAAAAGTCCGCTTACTATAGGCGGTATATTACTAGCGATTATTGTTTTAAAAGCTTTTGTTTTATTTGTTACAGGGCAGGTTTTTAAATTAAAATTAGATCAAAAACTACTACTAACCTTTGGTTTAGCCCAAATTGGAGAATTTGCATTTGTATTACTATCATTTGCCTTTAATTTAAATATTTTAGAACAAGAACAAATGGATATGATGTTAGTAATAACAGCATTAACCATGTCGCTTACACCCATTATCAGTATGATTAATGAGCGCTTGATTCTTCCAAAAATTGGCACAAAGGAATCCATTAAAAGACCCATGGATCATATTGCCAAAACACATAAAATAATATTAGTTGGATTTGGGCATTTTGGAAGCACCGTCGGACGCTTTTTAAGATCACATGGTGTAGAAGCAACCATTTTGGACCATGATTCTAATCGGGTCGATTTTCTTCGTAAAATGGGTTTCGAAGTGTATTATGGAGATGCTACCCGTCTTGATTTATTGGAATCTGCAGGAATTGCAGAAGCTAAAATACTCATTTGTGCAACTAATAAATTAGAAGTTTCAAAAGCTATTAGTAAAATAGTTAAAGATAAATATCCACATGTAGAACTCATGATTCGTACTAAAAATAGATACGATGCATACGAATTACTTAATCTTGGAAATGAAAATATTTATCGTGAATCTTTAGAAACCTCACTTACATTAGCCAAAGACGTATTAAGCAAAATGGGATTTAGAAAATACACATTGAATAGGCAAGTACAAAATTTTATTAAATATGATGAGGATAGTTTGAGACGCTTATCCGCAGAAACTAAAGACACACAAAACTATATTTCTAAAGCAAGAATTGAGTTAGAGCAACTGGAAAAATTCTTAAATGAAGATTTTAAAAGAGGCATTGTAGATTATGATAATCAATGGGATAGCGAGCATATCAGAAAAGCTTTAGAAAAGAACAAAGACTAATTAGTTTTATGCAGAAAGATATACCAAACATTGCGTTCAACTCTAAAAATCCAGAGAATAAAGGCATTGAAATAGTAACCATTGAAAGCCTTTCGCTGCGCAAAGCAGATATCGCACACAATCCAGAAAAAGCACATCAAGTGGCTTTTAATATGATTGTATTTTACACAGCAGGTGAGAGTAAACATTTGGTGGATTTTGTATGGTATACCGTTAATAAGAATACAATTCTTCATATTTCTAAAGGTCAAATTCACGCCTTTCAGTTTACGGAAGGGTTAAAAGGGTACATATTATTATTTACAGATGATTATTTAAAAAATCAGATTCATTCCTTACCTAAAAACGAAATCATCAGATTGTTTAATTTACATTTGTTTTCGCCAAAAATCGAAGTTCCTGAAGATTCAAATGTAGCGCAATACATTAGATTATTTTACGAAGAATATACCAATCCTAAAGAAAACTACAATCAAGAAAACACCTATAACGCGTTACATTCTATTATCTTTTCAAAATTAGAACGCTTAAAGCAATACCAAACTGTTCATTTAAAAAAATCAGATAAACTCAATACTTTTTTAAATTTAAAATCCCTACTTGAAAATAATTACGATAAGAGCAGAAATGCCGATTTTTATGCAGAAAAATTAAACATCACTTACAAACATCTTAACACCATTTGCAAAGACATTGTAAACGTTACTGCAAAACAATTTATAGATACTTTTATAGTGTTAGAAGCCAAAAGATTACTTATTAATTCTGAAATAAAAAGCACCGAATTAGCATATTCTTTAGGGTTTGAAGAACCAACAAACTTTGTGAAATACTTTAAAAAACATACAGGATTAACCCCTAATTCCTTTAAAAAAGATTATATGTAAATAGCTGGGTTCGATATTTACCATTTTTACACCCATATTCATCTTTAGTAAACTTGATAAAATCTTCAACTTTGTAGTACAGTTAAAAACTGCAAATATGACATCACAAGAACAAATAGCACATACATTGGATGAACTATTCAATGATTCAAAATATGACCGTATTAAAATGGTAAAAGGTGCTGCAAAAAGTATGTTCCGACCCATGCAAACGCCAGATTTTAAAGATGCCTATCTTTCCATTTCGAGAGAACAAGGCGAAGATTTAGTGAAACTTATTACTGTTAATCATCTTAAAAATATTGTGGAGTTTGGTACTTCATTTGGAATCTCTACGCTTTATTTAGCACAAGCAGTAAAACAAACAAACGGTAAAATTATAACCACAGAATTAATTGAATCTAAAGCTCAAAAAGCAATAGATAATTTTAAAAAAGCAGGTGTGAATAAATTTATTGATGTCAGAACTGGCGATGCTATTGAGACCTTGCAAAATCATAAAGAATCTATAGACTTATTGCTTTTAGATGGCTGGAAGAATTTGTATTTACCATTATTTCAAATGCTCGAACCTAATTTTCATACACACACTATAATTTATGTGGACAATGCAAATATGTCTGATTCTCAAGCTTTTTTGAATACCGTTGGTCAGAATAAAAAGTACCACTTGCAATCTAAATTTGGTAATAAAGTGGTTTTAATAACTCTTAAAAATTAAATAAAATGAAACGAGCATGTTCAAAATTTTATCACCTAAGGGAATGATTAATGGCGAACAGCATGTGACCGATAGTAAACAATAAATTAAACTCATGAAAACAAAATTAATTACAATTATCTGTATGATCTTATTAGTTACCACACATAGTTTTTCACAAAGTGAAACATTAGAAAACAATAATTTCCAATTTGGTGAGCCAGAACACTTGCTAGATGGTTACTCCATGAACTTCCAATATCAAAATGGCACCGCTATACATATGGCTTTTAGTAATGGTAAGGCTGAATATAAATGGCTTGTTGGACCTGGAAAAGGAAATGGAAACCAAGATATTTCGTATCGTTCTCTTAAAATTGGTGAAAATCTTTATTTAATCAATTGGCACGAAATTGATAAAAACGATTACTTAACAATTGTTTTTGATTTCGATAAAATGATTGTTCATAGTTCTATAATAGTTGGTTATAAAAATGAGGCTAAACGACCTTTACAGACCGTATTTAGAAGCGGAATTATTGATCATTTAAAAAAATAAAATATTTTTAGAATAAATATAGCTTTGGTAATAGTATAAATTATCTATAAAACATAAAAAAGATGAGTCAAGTAGCAATATGCCCAACTTGTGGTAGTAAATCAAAAATAAAAGAAGTAAACGGGGAAACAACGTATCAAGCACTTCAAGATGATGAAGTTTTAAAAAAAGTAGGTCAGCTTAAAAAAGCAATGCAAAAATTTAAGGAAAAAGCAGAAGCTTTAGAAAAAGAATTAGATGCACTAAAATCTAAATAATAAACTTATGGACGTATCGCAAAACAAAAAAAGACGCCACTGTTTTTTATAGAAGGCTATATGAAGACAACCCTACAATAGCTGTAGAACTTTATTTTGGCGATGTATAAAGAACACAACCTCAATGGTTGTAGAAGGTGATCAATGAAATAGATGGTATTGCTAAAATTTATATGGTAAGCACTATCCATCAAAAAGTTGAAATTAAAGCTTTAAACAAAACGTATGAGTTTATAGAAGGAGAAAGCATTCATAACGAAATTTCAAGAAAATATAATGATAGCATTATTGAAAAAATAATTTCAAAAACAGATTTTAATATTGCAGCTAAAATTATGGATAGCAAAGCGTATTTTGCAGAATATATTCTTACAAGAAGTTAAAAATGAATAAAATAGCAGTTGCTGTTTTAGGACTTGGAAGTCGCGTTACTTCTTAGGCATGGCAGATGTACAAAAGGAAGAACAGTAAAACTTATGCTTCAATAAGATGATATTTACCATTTTTCGACTCACTTTCATCTTTAATGTAATAGGAATAAATTTAACCTTTGTATTAATAAATGAAACAGATTATTAAACCTTAAAACAAATTATAATGAAAATAGCAGTAACATCAGCAAGCGGAAAATTAGGAGCTTCTATAGTAAAACATCTTATTCATTTTATAGGTAAGGATAACGTCATTGGAATTGCTCGTACGCCAGAAAAAGCTGAATATTTAGGGGTAGAAATTAGAAAAGGAGATTATAATAGTAGAGCACAGTTTGATGCTGCCTTAAAAGGAATAGATGCTGTTTTATTGGTTTCAGGCATGGATGCTCCAGATAAAAGAATCATACAACACAGAAATGTCATTGAAGCTGCTAAAAGTAATGACGTTAAAAAAATAGTCTATACAAGTATTGTTGGAGCAGAAGAAGGCAATGCGTTTAGTCCGATTGTTCAAACCAACAGACAAACTGAAAAAGATGTACAAAATTCTGGATTAGAATGGGTTATTGGCAGAAACGGCATTTATATAGAACCTGATTTAGAATACATAGATACATACGTAAAAGAAGGGGAAATTAGAAATTGTGCAGCTACTGGAAAATGTACGTATACAAGTCGTGAGGAGTTAGGTTATGCATATGCCAAAATGCTTATTGATGAAAAGCACAATGGACATATTTACAATTTAGTTGGCGAACCCATAACTCAAAGTCAACTTGCTAAGCACATAAATAAAGTTTATAATACCAATCTCGTTTATAATTCTGTTTCTGTTTCAGACTATGCCATAGAGAGAAAAGAAGCATTAGGCGATTTTATAGGAACTGTTATTTCAGGAATTTATGAAGGAATTAAAGATGGCGCAAACGATGTGGCTTCCGATTTTGAGAAAGCAGCAGGAAGACCGCATAAGTCAACTTTAGAAATTATTGAAGATTATAAAATCTCACAATAAAGAGTTTGTTAAAAGCATCTTGAGAATGGTTTAGTTATTAATATTATGTAAATAGAATCATGTGTAATTTGTACTCATAATTATTTTCGGATGGTGTTATAAAATTTCGAGATGAAGATTATTACTTGCTTTTTAATTTCAGATTTCTTTATTCTAAACCAGAGTGTTATTACTTAAGATTTTACTTTGTTTGAAAAGCGTGATTAAGAAACTATTTCTTTAGTTTAATTTTAGAAAGTACTAAGATTAGCCTTAATACACTTCATTTTAAGAAAAGTTATCAACACGAAAACGTATTCGTAATGTTTCACATATTGTATTTGTAAAGCTTAGTTATATATTGATAAAAAAATATATTATGCGCCATATAGTAAGCCTTTTTCTAATGTTTGGTCTTTTAGTCATTTTTACATCTTTTAAATATAAATCCTATCAATTTAAAGACAAGAGCATTGTAATTACCAATAGCGATAGCCTAAGATTGAAGTTAACACCTTATGGTAAAAGCATGATTCGCGTACAATATGCCTTGCCAAATGAAACATTTTTCTCAGACAATCATTACGAGATGGTTGCATCTCATGATTTTGATGGTGAGTTAAATATGGGTGAAGCTAATAACAACTTCGAAGTTTCAATAGTAGGAGAACCATCTTTAAAGTTGATTATAAATAAAGAAACTTTAAGTCTTGATTATCAATATTTAGGACAAACAATATTAAAACAAGAAGACCGTTTTTTGGCAACAGAGGATAATTTAAACATATCTTTTGTAAGTGATTCCACTGAGCATTTTACTGGTCTTGGACATAGTTATTTTGGAAGAGCAGAAAGTCTAGATCTTAAAGGTAAATTGCATACCAGAAATTATGGAAGTGATGCACATGAACAAGCGCCATTAATAGTGCCTTTTTACATGTCTAGTAAAGGCTATGGTATATTTTTGAATAGCACTTTTGAAAATTATTTCAATTTTGGGAAAGACGACAATTATGAGTTTGGTATTAATACATCTGGCTTTAAGGGACAAATGGATTACTTTTTTATTCTTGGTCCTTCTTTAAAAGAAGTATTGCAAGGGTATGTTTCATTAACAGGAAAACCTAGATTACCACAAAAATCTATATTCGGTCTTCAACTTTCAGATAAAGGGCACGACCATGATTCTGATACACCATCTGATGAACAATGGTGGCGACATAAGATTAAAGCACATAAAGATGCAGGTTTCCCTCTAGATCATGTTGTTAATGATAACAGATGGAGAGCTGGAGGTGGTAAGCGATGTGAATCCTACATAGAATGGGATAAAGATAGGTATCCAAAACCGCAAGATTATCAAAAATGGTTAAAGGAACAAGGTTTGACTATGACCATAGATTATAATAGGTGTATTGGTCAATTTAGCGAAGGCTGGAATCCTGATTTTAATATTCCAGTAACAGATTCAATTAACTTTAAAGAAAGCGCACCAGATTTAACGAATAAAGAATTTAGAACTTGGTTTTGGGATATTTTGTATAAAAAATCTTTAGATCCGACATTAAATTATCCAGGAGATGGTCTTTGGATAGATGAGTTTGATGAAATGGGTAACGCACCAAAAGATATGATACTTGCTAATGGAAAAAGTTCTGCCGAAATGCGAAATTATTGGTTCTTCTTAATAGCTAAAGCATTGGTAGAAGATGGTTGGGATAAACAAATTGGTGAAGAAAAACGACCTTATGTTTGGGTTAGAGGGATGACAGCAGGAGCACAGCGTTATGCCACACTTTGGAGTGGTGATATATTGCCAAATCACCAAGAGATGAAATTACAAATTCGTGGTATGCAATTAGCAGGTTTATCGGGTTTTCCTTTTTGGGGACATGATGCAGGTGGTTTTTATGATTGGGATAAAAATATTGGGCCAGATGAACAATTATATCAACAATGGTCAATGTTTATGGGTGTTTTTTCTCCTATTTGGAAACCTCATGGTATGGGACAATCAAGATGGCCACTAGACAGGTCTAAACAATCGCAAGGCGTAGCAAAAAAGTATAGTGATTTAAGATATGCTTTAATGCCTTGCACTTATTCAAACGCATATTTAGCACATAAGACAGGATTACCAATGGTTAGAGCTATGATTTTAGAGTATAGCGATAATGAAAAAGCGTGGAGTCATGATCTTCAATATTTATGGGGAAAAGATATGCTCATAGCACCAAGTATCTCTAAAGATGATGTGGTTAGCGTATGGTTACCAAAAGGAGGATGGTATAATTTCTGGAATGATGACTTTTATTCTCAAGAAGCCGAACTTTCATTTAAGGTTGAGAATGACGAATATCCAGTATTTGTGAGATCTGGCGCTATTATTCCCATGGTTCAAACTGCGAACAACATGTCTAGCATAAATAATGATGAATTAATTGTGCATGTTTATACTGGAGCAGATGGCGTTTTTACACTGTATGAAGATGATGGCGAAACTGAAAAATATAAAACTAAAAACCTACAACGTCAAACTGTATTTAGATATAACAATACAGATAATAAATTGGTCATAGAGAAGTCAAAAGGCACTTTCGATGGCGCAAATTCGTCAAGAATTTATACTGTAGTAATTCATGGATTAACTAATAAAATGCAAGTTAAAGTTAATGCTGTAATTCCATCTGAAAAGGTAGTTTTTCAACAAAATAAAAAAGTGTTGACAGTAGATTTAGGTGCATGTTCTATTCATGAAAAATTAACAGTTGAATTATATTAGATTTCAGTTTTTATAATATAAAGTATTAAAAACGTGTGTTACAGAGTTTACTTCATATACTATTGTTAGGGCATTTAGTAATAGAAAGAATGAAAAGAAAGATTAATTGAAGTTCTAAATATAACAAGTGCATAGAATTTTATTTTACTCACATATTTAATTATTTTCAGAAACTTAAAATGTGTTCCTGAATCTCCTAAAAAGTCGATTTCATAAAATTTATGCTCTAAACAAGTTTCAACGTAGATTTAATGAAATCGAGTTTTCGAGATTCAAAAACTCCTCTAAAACAATATTAACCTTGTGATTAAACACTTTTTATGCGACGACGTAAGAGGGAAGCATAATGTGTGTGGAATGGCTATTAAACTAACGGTTTAGTTTATCTCAAAATATGATATATAATTAAATAATAGTACTATTTTTATTCTTTAAAATAGTTAATATAATGAGTCGCATTAAAGAGGTACTCGAAGAGAAAAGTATTAAACAGGTTTGTCTAGCTGAAAAGTTAGGTAAAAGCTATAATATGGTTAATTCTTATGTGCAAAATAGAAGACAACCAAGTCTAGAAAACCTATATAAAGTGGCAGAATTATTAAATGTAGACGTTAAAGAACTATTAATATCAAATGTAGATAAAAAATAAAATGGCGAATAACAATATTTTACAATACACAACTAAAGTTTGGGATACAGCAGATTTGCTGATTGGTGCAGGAATAAAACAGAGTGATTTTCCTAAATATATGATGCCTTTTTTCGCCATATTATTGGTAGAAAGTAGATTAATTAGAGAATCCAATAAGCTTTTAGAAGATTATGGAGTTGATTCAATTGCTGAATTAAATAAAGAAGATTTAGAAAGCTTTGTTGAGGAATTCTCTGATAATGGTTTAGGCTATAGTGATTTCATAATTAGAGAAGGAAAAAAGTTATCTGACATATGTGAAAATGATAAAACTTTTGATATTGATTTTCAAAACTATTTGAAATCGTTTGATCAACAAACCAAATCACTTCTTGGTGTTGATAAAGGCAATGAGGAAGAGAAGTTTATGAATATTTCTGGAATTAGTGGTTTACTAAAAAAGAAAAAGATTTTGTTTGAATCTGTTAAGGCTTGGAGTCAAATTAATTTAGTTTCTTTTAATAACTCAGAAATAACAACACTAGAGGAACACATAAAAAGAAAATGGGCTGATATTTCTGCTGAAACTGCAGGAGAACAATATACACCTGATGATGTGATTGCCTTAATTTCTGAAATCATCTTGTCTAAAATTGAAGACAATAAAAAATTCTTAACAATTTACGATCCTACTTGTGGTGGTGGAAATATGCTTTATGGTGTTGAAGATAAAATAAACGAAAAATATAATAGACCAACTTCTACATTCGGAGAAGATTGGAATGACACACTTTATGCTTTAGCTAAAATTGAAAGTAGATTTAGAAATGATTCTAGAATTGAATATGGTAACTCTTTAACAGGTCTTAAATTTAGCGACAAACAGTTTAATGTTATTGTTGCCAATCCACCATATGGAATTCCTTGGAAAGGATATGAAAAGGAGATTAGAACAGATCAAACAGATCGATTTATTGATTTACCTGGAATTGGTGATGGACAAATGTTATTTGCACAACATATTATTTCCCAGTTAGCTGACGAAGGTATTGCTATCGAAGTACATAATGGTTCTTCTTTATTTAGTGGTGATGCTGGAGGTGGAGAAAGTAATATTCGAAAACACTTTTTTGATAATGATTACGTAGAAGCTATTATACAGCTACCAACTGATGAATTTTATAATACAGGAATTTATACGTATCTGTGGATTTTTAATAAAAATAAAGTTCAAGAACGTGTTGATAAAGTCATAATGATTGATGCCAGCAATCATTTTACTCCTATGAAGAAAAGTAAGGGTAAAAAACGAAAAGAAATGTTGGAAGATGACAGAGAGCCTATAGTAAAAACTTTAACTAATTTTAAAAATACTGCATTTGCTCAAGTACACGACAAATGGGATTTCTATTACAATAAACAAGCTATAATGCTTACTAAAATTGATGAAAACGGGAAAACTTACAAAAGGGAATTAGTTGGGAAAGCAAAATCTAAAAAATTAACTCCAACAAAAATAACTCAAGTTGATCACGAAGGAGAATTAATTGAGATTACTAATTTTTTAATTACAGCATTTGATAATACTAAATACAGTAATTTAAAAGAGTACAACGACAATTACATTAAACCGTTATTAAGCAATTTCGATTATAAAGAATGTGATTTAAAAGTTATTACACCACAAGCCACTTATTCTTTTGATGCTGATAAAGAAACTCTTATTGAAGATACAAAAGGAAAGCAAAAGGAATTAGGGTGTGGTAAAATTGTTGTGAAATCAAGCTATAAAAAAGCAACTAAAACTAAAGTGGCCGAAATTGTAATTACTACTGAACTAACACCAGACTATCAAAAAGATTATGAAATAATACCTTATTCTAATGATTTAGCTTTAAATGAATTGTGGATAGAAGAATTTATGACTAAATATATTACAAAACCATTTAGATATTTAGATAGGAATGTAGGAGTAGAGATGAATTTTAACAAACTTTTTTATAAACCAGAAAAATTACGAGATGTTTCCAAAATTATCATTGATTTAGATAATTTAGAAAAAGAGTTGAAAATTTCAGAAAAAGAGTTATCGATATGAGTATAGTGAAAAAAGAAAACCATATTGATTTTTCTGACAACGATTGGAAATCTTTAAGAATTAAAGATTTAATTACTAAAATTGGAAGTGGAGTTACGCCAAAAGGAGGAGGTGAAGTATATGTTGATAATGGAGTTACTTTTATAAGAAGTCAAAATGTATATAATGATGGATTAAGATTAGATAAAGTTTCATTTATTACAGATGAAGTGAATAATCGCATGAAAAATTCACAATTAAAACCATTCGACATTCTTATAAATATTACTGGAGCTTCTATTGGAAGAACTTGTGTTTTTCCCATTTCTGTCGGGAAAGCTAATATTAATCAGCATATCATTTATTTAAGAATAAAAAAACGAAAAGTCGATTTTCTGTCATATTATCTCAAATCTCAATTTGTTAAGGATTATATAATGTCTGTTCAAGCAGGTTCATCAAAAGAGGCTCTCAATATGGGGCAGACTTTAAATATTCCTGTATCAATACCTAACCCAGAAATGCAAACCAAAATAGCCAGTTACCTTGAAGTTAAGACTGAGGCTATAGATGAAAAAGTAGCATTGCTAGAAAATAAAATTGATAAATATAAAGACTTCCGAAAATCATTAATTAACCAAACCATTACTAAAGGATTAATAACTACTGTAAAACTTAAAGACAGTAAAATTGATTGGATTGGTGAAATTCCAGAGCATTGGAAAGTAAAAAGAATGAAAGATATAGGCTTTTTATATAGTGGATTATCTGGTAAGAGTGCTAAAGATTTTAATCAAGATGATAAAGAAGACAATAAGAGTTTTTTAACTTTTACAAATATTGCAGGTAACACATATATAAACACTAATGATTTTGGAAAGGTCATTATTAAAGAAAACGAGAAACAAAATAAAATAAAGCAAAATGATTTATTTTTTTTGATGAGTTCAGAAGGTTATGAAGATGTTGGTAAAGCTTCTTTATTAGTTGATAATGTTTCAGATACTTATTTAAATAGTTTCTGTAAAGGTTTTAGATTAACCACAAAAAATGTGGTTCCAAAATTTTTAAATTGGATGCTTTATGCACCAATATTTAGAGAAAGGCTTTTAATACAAGGTAAAGGGTTTACAAGAATTAATTTAAAAATGGAGAAAATAAATGATTTCAATTTAATCATCCCATCAACAACCAAAGAACAAATAGAAATTGCCAACTTTTTAGATTTAAAAACGACCTCTATAGATAATATCATTACCAATATTAAAAAACAAATTAATTTACTGAAAGAACTCAGAAAGACATTAATTAATGACGTAGTAAACGGAAAGCTTAAAGTAATAGAAGAATGAAAGAATTAGACTTACAAGAAAAATATCTTATCCATTTCTTTACTGAAAGGGCAGACGGATTACAATACAAAGAAGTAAAAGCAAATACGGTTTCCACAAAGTTTTTTATTGTTGAGGATTTAAAGAATTTTATTAGTGAAACCTCACTAAATAAAGAGAGTTACAAAAAACTGCTTAGAACCAAATTCAATGGTGATGAAAAGGCATTGATGGATAAATTTATGGATTTCTTAAATGAAAAGATAAAGTCATCCATGAATATGGCTATTTTCATTAATAGTAATCACTCTGTAACGTTTGAAGGTTATAAATTGTACTTATTTTATCCAAGTGGCGCAGTGAGCTCAGAAGATAAGCACTTTGAAGAGAACATATTTTCAGTTGTTCAAGAATTACCATACACCTATAAACACGAAGGAATAAAACAATTTGCTTTTCGACCAGATCTAACCTTTTTCTTAAATGGTATTTTCCTTGGTTATAGTGAATTAAAATCTAACTGGAATAATCAGAATGCAAAGAAACACGGAGTTAAAAAAGTTGCTAAAGATTATCATAAAGCAGTTTCTTCTTATTTGACTTTAGCAGATGGTAATGATGTAACTCAAACTATCAAAAAGGATTTTCTAAAAATATTTGAAAAGGCTATTCACATTACTTCTACTGATGTCAATGAAACCTATATAATTAGAAATATTTCTAATCATTTTGATAATGTTAAAAAGTTTGGAGATTATGATTACGACAAGTATCATAATGCTATTTCAAAAGATTTTAAAGAGTATCCGTTATTAAACCCAAAAGCTTCACGTCAAGAACGATTTGAAGAGGTTTTTAGAGCCTTGTTTAGTAAAAAAATGATAGAGAAGGAAATTCTTTACTACAATTTTATTGAACGTGAGTTAGTCATAAAAGAAGGTAAAAAGGATAAAGAATATAAGCACAATGATGGACGCTTAATTAGTCCTAGACCTAAACAAAAATTTGGTGCAGACAAAATAATGTCTAAAATAGATGAATTCTTAGAGCACGAAAATGAGCCTGATTATTTCATTAACAAACTTAAAATAGACCTTAAAGAAAGAGGTTTAGGAGAGGCTCAAATAAATGAATTAGTTGAAAATAGAAATAAGTACCAAAATAATAAAAACGTTTATTCTTTATTGCTTCAATATGCTGCTGGGTTTGGAAAAAGTAATATAATTGGTTGGTCTGCATTACAATTAAAAGATCTTAGAAAAGATAAAGAATTTATTTTTGATAAAATAATGTTGGTTGTTGATAGAGTTCAACTTAGAGATCAGCTTGACACTTTAATGCACAATATGAACATCAATAAAAAGATGTTTATTGAAGCTAATAGTAAAAAAACATTTTTAGAGGCTTTACATTCTAATGTAAAAATAGTTGTGGTCAATCTTCAAAAGTTTGGCACAATCAAAGAGGTGTTAGATGAAGAGGCTATAAATAGGCTAAATTCATTACGTGTAGCCTTTTTAATTGATGAAATTCATCGTTCAAATAGTGGTTCTACGAATGAAGAAATGATTAGTTTATTTGATGAACTTCAAAGTAGTTTTGATAATAGTAAAGAGTACAAAACTAGTCATACCAAAAAAAACCTCATAATTGGTTTTACAGCTACACCAAGCAAACATACATTATCAAGATTCGGTGAATTTAATAATTATGCCGAAGCAGAAAAAATGTGGGCTCCTTTTGATAGCTATACAATGAAGGAGGCTATTGATGATGGTTATATTTTAAACCCCATTAAAGGCATTGTTCCAGTTTCTTCTAAAATGTATTTTGAATTACAGGATAATGATTTAGAAGGATTTGAAGGCGATACTGGTTATGAAACAATACCAGATGGAACTGAAGAAGGTATTGACGAATACGGAAAGAAATATAGAATTAGAAAACAAAAAATATATGCTAACGAAGATAGAATAAAAGCTATCTCAAAATTTGTAGTTGACAGATTGGTTAGTACAATTTATCCAAATATTTGGGGACAAGCAAAGGCAATGTTAGCTGTGTCATCAATTAAATCAGCTATAAAATATCATAAATATGTATCAGAATTTTATAGAGAAGTAGTTCCAAACTCTAAATATGATAAATTTAAAGATGCACCAATTTATATTGTTTATAGTTCTGATAGTCAAGATAATCCAAGTTCTTCTTCTTTAAATGGAGGTTTGTCAGAAAAGAAGGTTCTACAAAATTTTGCAAATAAAAAGAATGGAATAATTATCGTCATTGAAAAACTGCAAACTGGTTTTGATGAACCAAAATTACATACATTATTCTTAGACAAGGAAATTAGAGGTATAAATGCTATACAAACAATTTCAAGAGTAAACAGAACTACAAAACATAAGAACGATTGCAAAATTGTAGATTTCTCACATAAGAATGTAAACGTAAATAATATAAAAGAAGCATTTGAGCATTTCAGCAATGTTGTTGTGTCAGATTTTGATCCTCTTGGAGATGAAAAAGTTTTAAAGACACATTTCATAGACCTAAATGATCATAGTCTTTTTAAAGACCATTATGCCAAGTTTCTGTCTTATGTTACTGATGAAAGCGAAGACAAAGGAATTACTATAATTGAGAATGTTACAGAAGGGTTTAGTAAATACATTAAAACGAATGTAGAAACTGCGAAAACACTTAAAAAGAAAATCAATAAGTATTTTCAAATTCTAAATCTGATAGAATTTGTTATTGATTTAGAGGATAAATATAAGGATGAACATTTTTTAGATTTTTGGAGAAGGTTCAATAAAATATATAACAACATTAATAAATCAGAAG
The DNA here is from genome assembly GCF_033447105.1 of Formosa sejongensis. Classification (NCBI taxonomy): domain Bacteria; kingdom Pseudomonadati; phylum Bacteroidota; class Flavobacteriia; order Flavobacteriales; family Flavobacteriaceae; genus Formosa; species Formosa sejongensis. The sequence continues at coordinate 174,062 of NZ_JAWQUN010000005.1, read as the reverse complement.
ATATTATTGATGATGTTGAAGTTTATTTTGACAATAAAATTGGAATTGTTGCTCCGCAAGATTACAAAACTCAAGAGCAAAAATCTAAAACAGCTAATGAGGGTGAACCAACATATGGAGAAGGAGGAAAGCAATACAAGTTTCATATTCTTGCAGTAATTGAGAAAAGAAACCAAGAAGAAGAAGAAATAGAATTACTAATTGAAGATTTTGAGAAAAAAGTCATCAAATTATTCGAATTTATTAAGACTGATGATAAGGGAAATCGCCTTGTTGCTAAGATATTGGATGACGGTTCAGCTTTTGATTCTGATGAAATATATGGAGATTTTAAAGTTATACTAAAAAAGTTTTTGATTCGCAAGAGAAAGGAATTAGGAACATTTTTCCCAAAAGAAGCAAAAGATAATATAAATCAATTATGTGATGATTTTGAAAAATATTTAAAGGAAGAACATTTAATTATTATGCCCCAAAGTGATTCTTTATGCGATAAGAGCGTTCAAGAAATAATTAAAAAAGGAGAAACTAAAGAAATAGAATTCAAGTCATCATTGCGTTATTGTTTAAGAGAAAAAAAGCCAATGCCACATATTGAACATTCTGCATTTAAAAATATTGCAGCATTTTTGAATACGAATGGAGGTGTTCTTTTAATAGGAGTAGAAGATGATTTAAACGTAATTGGAATTGACACAACTGATTATCCAACATTTAGCGATAGTGATAAAAAGGATGCATTTTTAAAACATTTTGATAATTTACTCGCTAAATATTTAGGAAATGATTTTAACAGCATTGTGGATATTAAGATTGAAAGTATAGATGGTAGAAAAATTGCTAAAATCTGTGTAAAAGGAAAAGCTCTAGAACCTGTATTTTTAAATCAAAAAGGGAAACCTGACGAATTCTACATTAGGAGAAGTGCAAGTGCTATAGCTTTGACTTCTAAAGAAATGCTTAGTTATACTAGATCACATTGGACATAGTATCTTTTAAGTTGTTTAATATTATGTAAAATAGAATCTCGATGTTAAACTTGGCCTCATAAAATTTTGGTAAAACAATAAGGTGAAGTGAGCGTGTATATTTTAGGGGTTTAAGTAATACAGTTTATTAATAGTTTCAATTATACAGGGGATTTCAAAGCAATGTTAATAGTTACAATGTTTCCTAAAATATAGCGATTGATCCGTAATTGTTTCCAAAAGTTTATGCAGCCTTGATTTTTTTGTTTAGCTCACGCGTTTATATTTTATTGGAGTTCGTGAATCTCCTTAAGTCGATTTCTATTTTTTATCAAGAAAAAAAGATAAGAATGTTTTAAAAAAGGATTAATTGAAATTCTACATATAACAAGTGCATAGAATTTTATTTTTACTCACATATTTAATTATTTGCACAAATTTCAAATGTGTTCGTGAATCTCCTAAAAAGTCGATTTCATAAAATTTATGCTCTTGTGGCAATCCACGAGAATCTCGTAAAACAAGTTTCAACGTAGATTAAATCAAATACACGATTTATGAACCAGATAAAAAAGCGCTTTGTAGTCGTTTAAATAATCGTATTTAAGAAGCCACAATTAACTTGTACATAATCACTAACGATATAAAACACTAAGGTGTTATTACATCTGCGATTATGTCAAATAGCGCTGAAATGCGCTATTAGGTTAATTGTTGTAATTTGTTCTATAATTAATATTATGTAAAATAGAAAATTAAGAATGCTCTCGCACTCTTTTAGTTTATCTTACTAATCTGCCACCAGTATTACCCGATAGTAAATGATTTACATCTTCGACAGTTGCATAATTTATATCACCAGGAAAAGTATGCTTTAATGCACATGCTGCACTTGCGAATTCCATGGCTTTATAATCATCGTAGTTTAAAAGTCCGTATATAATTCCAGCTGCAAATGCATCGCCGGTTCCAATACGATCTACAATGTGTGTAATTTCAATAGCTTCGGTTTCTTTAAATTCTATACCATTCCACATTCTGGCTTTAATTTTCTGCCAAGATGCATTTATAGCAATTCTAATCTTATCAAAAACCTTTTCGACATTCGGATACTTTTCAATCAACGCTTTACTCGCAGAAACAAAATCCTCATTATCATAGCCATATTCTGTACCTAGTATTTCATTAATCTCATTTATCCCACCAATAAAAATAGTGACATATTGCATTAAATCACGAATGGCATCTTTAGGATCTACACCATATTTCCATAAACCACTACGGTATGTTGGATCTGAAGAAATGGTAATTCCTTTTTCTTGAGCTGCTTTTAAACCTTCTCTTAAAGTATCGTAAGCACCTCTGGATAATCCTGGTGTAATTCCTGTCCAATGAAACCAATTTCCTTTAGCTAGCGCCTTATCCCAATTTACCATATCTGGGGTCACCCCAGAAAAAGCAGAATTAGAACGATTATACGATATGGTACTTGGTCGCATTACAGCACCAACTTCTAAAAAATACATTCCTAAAGGTCTGTTTGTTCTGTATATATCTCGAGTATCTACATTGTATTGTCTTAAATAACCAATGCATGTATTCCCTATAAAGTCATCGGAAATACAAGAAATATGTTTTACTTTATTTCCAAAATTAGCCAAAGAAATAGATACATTAATCTCGGTACCACCAAAATAATACTCTAATAAATTGGTTTGTTTCATCTTCTTATTTCCTAGCGGAGACAGCCTCATAAGTACTTCGCCAAAGGTTACAATTCTATTCATGTTTTTAGTTTGTTTTGTTTAAGTATCTAAATATATAATTTTGTTTATACACTTTGTAAGAATAGATTGATTAATACGTTAAACTCATCTTAAAACAGTCAATAAAAAATGAATGTTTATTCTTTTATTATACATTTGTACTCTAAATTAAAAATCATGACGGTTTTAAAAAAGAGTGAAATCAAACGCGCAGCACTTGTAAATGCCACCATTAATTTGGTAAATAATCAAGGCTTTCACGCAGCTCCTATGGCTAAAATTGCCAAAATGGCTAACGTGTCTCCTGCAACGATTTACTTGTATTTTGAAAACAAACAAGATTTAATTAATCAAGTCTATAAAGAAGTAAAAGCAGAATTTATGCAGTATGCTTTTGAAACCTTTTCAGAAGACTTGGCTGTAGAAGCTGGATTTGAAATGGTTTGGAGACGTATGGCAGCATATAAATTAAAAGATATTGAAAAAGGTTTTTTCTTATCGCAATGTGAAAACACACCTATGATTGATATGGATAGTAGACAGGAAGGTGTTCAAAACTTGAAGCCCCTACTCGACCTCTGGAATCAAGGGATAGTACAAGGTATTATTAGACCCATATCACATCATTTACTATATGCGTATAGTATTTACCCATTAGCATTCTTACTTAATGCCCATAAACGTGGGGATTTTAAAATTACAAAACAACATTTAAACGATGCCTACCAAGCGGCTTGGGCAAGTATTAAAAAATAAAAACTTAAACATTACAAATATATACTTATGGAATTATTAGATAAATTAAATTGGAGATACGCAACCAAAGCTATGAATGGAAAGGTCGTAGAACAAGATAAAATAGATCGTATTTTAGAAGCAGCACGTTTAGCACCGACGTCTAGCGGATTGCAACCTTTCGAAATTATTGTAGTGACTAATCCAGAACTTAAAGAACAAATTAAACCTGTAGCTTGGAACCAATCTGTGGTTACCGACTGCTCACATTTATTAGTTTTTGCGGCTTGGGATACTTATACTGCAGATCGTATTAATAAGGTATTCGATTTAACAAATAGCATTCGTGGTTATGAGAATGAAGGTTTTGAAGCTTATAGACAAATGTTATTAAGCACATACCCTCAAAAAGATGCTGAAGAGAATTTTACACATGCAGCGAAACAAGCATACATTGCTTTTGGATTAGCAATTGCTGCAGCGGCTTACGAAGGTGTAGATGCTACCCCAATGGAAGGTTTCGATCCTGAAGCTGTAGATAAAATTTTAGGATTACGTGAAAAAGGATTGAGAAGCGCCATTTTATTACCTTTAGGTTATAGAGACGAATCTAGCGATTGGTTAGCAAATCAAGTAAAAGTTAGAAAAAGTACAGAAGATTTAATAACAGTTTTAGACTAAATTTTTAGATTATGAACCAGACAATTTTATTAAAAAGCAGACCTCAAGGCACACCTCAATTATCAAACTTTGAATTTCAAAAAGACGATAAAAGTTTAAGTATTTCAGAAGGTCAAATAATATTAGAAACTAAATACATTTCTGTAGATCCGTATCTAAGAGGTCGCATGAGCGATGCAAAATCGTATGTGCCACCATTTAATTTAAACGAGCCGGTTTCTTCTGGTGTTGTAGCGGAAGTTATAGCTTCTAAAAACGACAACTTTAAGGAAGGTGACTTTGTTTCCGGTTTATTAGCTTGGAAAACACAACAAGTGTCTAACGGAGAAGGTTTAACAAAAGTGAATAAAGACCTTGCTCCTCTAAGTGCCTATTTAGGTGTTTTAGGAATGACAGGTTTAACTGCATTTTTAGGTTTACAAGAAATAGGAAAACCCAAAGCTGGTGAAACTTTATTAGTTTCTGGAGCTGCTGGAGCTGTTGGTAGCGTTGTGGGACAAATTGGAAAAATATTAGGTCTTCGTGTGGTTGGTATTGCTGGTACAGATGAGAAAGTTGACTTATTAAAACGTGATTTTGGTTTCGATGATGTTATAAATTATAACACGACTACCGATATGACACAAGCCATAAAAACAGCTTGTCCAGATGGTGTAGATGTGTATTTCGACAATGTGGGTGGACCGATTTCAGATAGTGCATTATTCAGTATAAATCGTTTTGCACGTCTTATTATTTGTGGAGCCATTTCGGTATATAACAAAACTGAAATGCCAACAGGTTTAAGTGTTCAACCATTTTTAGTAAAAAACAGTGCGTTAATGCAAGGTTTTATCGTGTCTAATTATGCTGAAAAATTCCCTGAAGCCATGAAACAATTATCAGAATGGTTATCTAAAGGACAATTAAAATATACAGAAACCATAGTTGAAGGTTTCGAAAATACACCACAAGCTTTTATCGATTTATTTAGCGGAAAGAATAAAGGTAAAATGATTGTTAAAATATAATACGTATATATCGTGTTCTTAGTTTTGATTACTAAATTTGGCATACTGTTTTAACTGTGATTTAATACTAAAAGTATGAATACAGTAATCAAATTCAGTTTAACAAAAAAAAAATATAAAGCTAAATAAAGTATAAAAAATGAAAAACTTAAAAGAACAAACTGACGCTAAAATAGCAGAAGGACGATTAAAAAACCCTGAGTTTATGAAGGGTGTAGATGCTGCAATTGCAGAAGCTAAGTCATTTGAACAAGGTGGTAACGCCATTAGAGTTGGGGAAAAAGCACCAAGTTTTAAGTTGCCAAACGCTAGAGGTAAAAATGTTTCCTTAGACAATTTACTAGAAAACGGTCCTGTAGTGATTACATTTTATCGTGGTGATTGGTGTCCGTATTGCAACTTACAGATTAGAGCGTTACAGGAGATTTTAAGCGAAATTAAAGAGTTAGGCGCAAACTTAGTAGCTATTAGTCCGCAAGTACCCGATGTTAGTTTAAGTGACGATGAAATTACAGCTATGGATTTTGGTGTATTGTCTGATCAGGATGCAAAAGTTGCTTTTCAATATGGAGTAGCTTGGGGAATTCCAGAGTTTTTAGAAGATCATATGCGTGAAGATCGCGGATTAGATTTGGAAAAAATTAATAATGGTAATGCCATTATGTTACCTATACCAGCAACCTTTGTATTAGGACGTGATGGTGTAGTAAAATGGCGTTTTGTAGATGTAGACTATAGAACACGTGCTGAACCAAGCGATATTATTGAAGCTTTAAAGAAGTTATTTTAAACTATTAGTTGGGTCGATATATTAAGCGACAAGGATTAGAGTTAAAAAGAATAAGTAGGATTAAATATATAAAACTAAGGATCATGAACAATTTTGAATTTAAGAATCCAACAAAAATTATTTTCGGAAAAGATACGATTGCTAAAGTATCCGAGGAAATTCCATCAGATGCTAAAGTGTTAGTGCTTTATGGTGGTGGAAGTATTAAAAAGAACGGTATTTACGATCAAGTAAAAACAGCCTTAAAAGATATTGAACATGTTGAATTTAGTGGTATTCCTGCCAACCCAGAATATTCGGTATTATTGGATGCGCTTCAAGTTATAAAAGAAAAAGAGATTACTTATTTATTAGCTGTTGGTGGTGGTTCTGTTATTGATGGCACTAAATTCTTGTCGGCTGCTGCTCTATTCGAAGGTGACACGCCTTGGGATATTCTAGCCAACGCAAAACCGACATTAAAAGCGATGCCCTTTGGAGTTGTATTGACTATGCCTGCAACAGGTTCGGAAATGAATTCTGGAGCAGTAATCACCAATAAAGAAACGAAAGAGAAATTAGGAATGGGCGGTGCAGGATTGTTTCCACAGTTTTCCATTCTAGATCCTCAAGTCATAACATCCATTCCAAAACGTCAGTTGGTTAATGGAATTACAGATGCCTTTACTCATGTTTTAGAGCAATATATGACCTACCCTGCTGGTGCATTGCTTCAAGATCGTTTTGCTGAAAGTATCATGCAAACGCTTTTAGAAGTCGCTCCGAAAATATTGAAAGACCCAACAGATTATGAAGCAGCTTCTAATTATATGTGGAGTTGTACCATGGCGTTAAACGGATTGATTCAAAAAGGAGTGCCTACAGATTGGGCCATCCATGCCATCGGACATGAGTTGACTGCACTTTATGGTATTGATCACGCTAGAACTTTAGCGATTATAGCACCAAGTCATTACCAATATAATTTCGAAACTAAAAAGGAAAAATTAGCGCAATATGCAGAACGTATTTGGAATATTACTGAAGGTTCTTTAGAAGATAAAGCTTACGCAGCCATTGAAAAAACGGAGAGTTTCTTTAACCAAATGGGCATAGATACTAAATTATCTAAATACACAGATGCCTATGAAGGAACTGCAGAAATTATTTCCAAACGATTTACAGATCGTGGTTGGTTAGGTTTGGGAGAGCATAAAAGCTTAAAACCAGCAGATGCCGAAAACATAGTAAGAATGGCTTACTAATTTGTTTTTAAACTTTAATTATTAACTTAAAAATCAAGAATTATGAAAATATTATTTGTTTTAACATCACATGATGAATTAGGAAATACAGGTAAAAAAACAGGATTTTGGATAGAAGAATTCGCAAGTCCTTACTATGCTTTATTAGATAATGGTGCAGATATAACGATTGCAACACCTAAAGGAGGAAAAGCTCCAATAGACCCTAGTAGTGATACTGAAGAGACAGCAACGGCAGCAACAAAACGTTTTGAAACGGATGCTGTTACTAAAGATAAAATTGAACATACAGTAAAATTATCCACTATAAAAGCTAGTGATTATGAAGCTGTATTTTATCCAGGAGGACATGGACCACTTTGGGATTTAGCAAACGACGAAACATCAATTAAATTAATTGAAGATTTTAACGCTGCTAAAAAACCAATCGGATTTGTATGTCATGCACCTGCTGCTTTAAAAAGTGTAAAGAATGCAGACGGAACACCTCTAGTAAAAGGAAAAAATGTAACAGGATTCTCAAATTCTGAAGAAGCTGCCGTACAATTAACAGATGTGGTTCCTTTTTTAGTTGAAGATATGCTAAAAGAAAACGGTGGAACATACTCTAAAGGAGACGATTGGGGCGTACATGTGGTAACAGATAGTAATTTAATTACAGGTCAAAATCCAGCTTCGTCTGAATTGGTTGCTGAAACACTTTTAAAAGTGATAAAACCTTTAATAAACGGATAATTTATATTTTCCTATATACACAATTAAAAAGCCTTTATTCTATTACAGAATGAAGGCTTTTGTTTTTATACTAGAACATGAAAGGTTATCGAGCAGAGTCGAGATATGGCTTAAAAAGCTTTCGACTCCGCTGAAGCACCCTATACATTTATATTTGTGTTGTTAATTAACATAGTTTATAAATCTTGATTCTTTTATCTAAAAGCGTAGCGGTCTCACATCTAATATCTAGTTGTCTTATACTTTATACTTGAATATGAAGGTTATCGAGCGGAGTCGAGATATGTTTAAAAAGCTTTCGACTCCGCTGAAGCACCCTATACATTTATATTTGTGTTGTTAATTAACATAGTTTATAAATCTTGATTCTTTTATCTAACAGCGCAGCGGTCTCACGTCTAATATCTAGTTGTTTTATACTTTATACTTGAATATGAAGGTTATCGAGCGGAGTCGAGATATGCTAAAAAAGCTTTCGACTCCGCTGAAGCACCCTATACATTTATATTTGTGTTGTTAATTAACATAGTTTATAAATCTTGATTCTAAAAGCGTAGCGGTCTCACATCTAATATCTAGTTATTTTATGCTTTATACTAGAACATGAAAGGTTATCGAGCGGAGTCGAGATATGTTTAAAAAGCTTTCGACTCCGCTCAAGCAACCTATACATTTATATCTGCATTGTTAATCAACATAATTTATAAATCTTGATTCTTTTATCTAAAAGCGTAGCGGTCTCTAATCTAAAATCTAGTTGTCTTATACTTTATACTTGAATATGAAGGTTATCGAGCGGAGTCGAGATATGGCTTAAAAAGCTTTCGACTCCGCTCAAGCACCCTATACATTTATATCTGCGTGTTAATTCACCACAATCAAAAATCTTGATTCTTGATTCTAAAAGCGCAGCGGTCTCATATCTAATATCTAGTTGTTTTATGCTTTATATTTGAACATGAAAGGCTATCGAGCGGAGTCGAGATATGACTAAAAAAACTTTCGACTCCGCTCAAGCACCCTATACATTTATATTTGTGTTGTTAATTAACATAGTCTATAAATCTTGATTCTTTTATCTAAAAGCGTAGCGGTCTCTAATCTAAACACTTTTATGCTTTATGTTTGAACATGAAAGGTTATCGAGCGGACTCGAGATATGGCTTAAAAAGCTTTCGACTCCGCTCAAGCAACCAATACATTTATATCTGCATTGTTAATCAACATAGTTTATAAATCTTGATTCTTTTATCTAACAGCGCAGCGGTCTCACGTCTAATATCTAGTCGTTTTATGCTTTATATATGAACATGAAAGGTTATCGAGCGGAGTCGAGATATGCTAAAAAATCTTTCGACTCCGCTCAAGCAACCTATACATTTATATCTGCATTGTTAATCAACATAGTTTATAAATCTTGATTCTTTTATCTAACAGCGCAGCGGTATCACATCTAATATCTAATTGTTTTATGCTTTATACTTGAATATGAAGGTTATCGAGCGGAGTCGAGATATGTTTAAAAAGCTTTCGACTCCGCTCAAGCACCCTATACATTTATATCTGCGTGTTAATTCACTACAATTAAAAATCTTGATTCTTGATTCTAAAAGCGCAGCGGTCTCATATCTTTTTTATATAGAAATCTCCTTAAACTTAATACCCAATTCTTTATTCATTTCATGAACACGTTTTAATTCACTACCTAAAATTAAAGCGATAGACTGTCCAGTTTTTCCCGCACGAGCTGTTCGTCCGCTACGGTGTGTATAATATTCTAAATGCTCCGGAAGTTGGTGGTGTAATACAAACGCTAAATCGTTAACATCAATTCCACGAGCAGATACATCAGTAGAAATAAGGACTTGTAAGTTTCCTTTTTTAAAGGCACGCATCACTTTATCGCGATCACGTTGTTGCATATCCCCTTCTAAAGCTTCAACAGAAAAGCCTTCATTCTTCAAGAATTCTGTCAAACTTTGTGTCCCTGCTTTTGTTCTACAAAAAATAATACCACGATCGTCTGGTCTTGATTCCAAGAGTGTCAAAATTACATTTTGTTTTTGATCAATTGTCGTCGTAATATAAGCATGAGAGATGTTAGCATTTACAAGTTCATCTTTATTTACAACTACACGAACTGCTTTTGGTGACATATACTGATCTATAATTTGCTGAATTCCCGATGGAATAGTTGCAGAAAACAACCATGTATTTTTAGATGTTGGTGTATGATCAAGAATTTTAGTTAATGCTTCTTTAAACCCCATGCTTAGCATTTCGTCAGCTTCATCTAAAATAACCGTATTTACTTTTCTAATATCTATAATTTTTCTATCTAATAAATCGTTTAAACGCCCTGGAGTTGCAACAATAACATGAGTAGTACGTCTTAAATTTTGAATTTGAATATCTATTTTTTCACCGCCATAAACACCTTCAACAAAGATTTTCGAATCGGAATATTTAGTGAATTTAAAAAGTTGTTTTTTTATTTGTTGAACCAATTCACGTGTAGGTGCTAAAATTAAAGCTTGGACGTGATTTAATTTTGGATCTATATTTTGAAGTACTGGTAAACCAAAAGCGGCTGTTTTTCCTGTTCCTGTTTGTGCTAAGCCAATAAAATCTGTATTAGATTTTAGTAAAACCGGAATTGCTTTTTCTTGAATTTCACTAGGGTGTTTTATCCCTAATTCTTTTAAAGCTTGTATAAATTCTTGTTCTACACCTAAATGTTTAAATGATGCCATAATATATTTTTCAGATTGCAAAGGTATACTAATTTAAAGCGTGGTCTAATACAAATTTGGATTTCTGAAATGTTGCTTAATTTTAGTTTATCTTTGTCGCAAATTATATCTATGCACTCTAAAAATAAGCATAAAAAATCTTACGATTTTGATGCATTAATTCAAGCGTATCCAAAATTAAGCTCGTTTGTATTCACTAGTCCACTAACACACCAAAAAACCATCTATTTTGAGAAAAGTGATGCTGTTTTTCATTTAAATAAAGCCATTTTAATTGCCGATTACAATTTAACAGATTGGAGAATTCCGAAAGGTTATTTATGTCCGCCCATTCCTGGACGTGCAGATTATATTCACCATATTCATGATTTGTTAGAAGTTGAAAAACTTAATGAAAATGTAATGGGTCTTGATGTTGGTGTTGGAGCAAATAATATCTACCCTATTCTGGGAGCTCAAATTTATGATTGGAAAATGGTAGGTTGTGATACGAGTTTAAGTGCTGTAGAAAGTGCAAAGCATAATGTGATTTTAACCCCTCCATTACTTAAAAAAATAGATATCAGACACCAACCTGATCCGGCTAATATTTTTGAAGGTATTATAAAACCTAACGAACATTATACATTTACCATGTGTAATCCGCCTTTCTTTAATTCTGAAGAAGAAGCTATACGTACGACTAAGCAAAAACTAAAAAACCTTAAGAAAGCTGGTCCAGCAGAATTGAATTTTGGAGGACAAGCTCACGAATTATGGTGTAATGGCGGTGAAGCTTTATTTATTAAACGTATGATTAAGCAAAGTGCCGCGTTTAAAAATCAGGTAAATTGGTTTACGACTTTAGTTTCTAAACAAGAAAATTTAAGTAAGTTAAAAAAGCAACTGGATAAGTTAAAAGCGACTCATAAAACCATGTCTATGGAACAAGGAAATAAGAAAAGCAGAATTTTAGCTTGGACATTTGCTGAGGTAGTGGCTTCTTAGAATAAATATTATGAAAAGAGACAACCTATAGTTAACTTAGATTGTCTCTTTCGAATTCGCCCGGCAAACATATCTGTATTTCATTTCGTACATTTAAAATGAAAAGGCTGAAGTTAATTTGATTCTTTATTTTGAGATTAAATGAAACATAAGCTTAGTCAGATCCCCTCTTAATTCTACAATTTGTTTTTGTAGTTCAGCCATTTGAATATTAACTTCAAAAGCGATTTTTTTGTTCAATACAACTTCATCTGGTCTAATTAAACTTTTATCCACTTCTTTATCTTTTTTTTCTGAATACTCCCCTGTTAATATGAAGGAACAATCCCAACCTAATTTATCATGAAGCATATTAATATGATAAGCCTTAACTCTATCATTAACAATAGCTTTACGGATTCCATCTGCAGTAATACTTTCCAAATTACGAGCTAAATCATTATAAGACAATCCTTCATGTTTTCTTAAAAATTCAACTCTTTCTCCAATTGTATTCATAATTATTTATTGTCAATTTTTTCATGAAGACTAATTAGTAGCTCCTTTATCTCTGAAATTTCGTCTGGTAAATTTGCAAATTTTCTAATCAAATCAAATTCCTTATTAATACCCATATTCATGAAATCCAATTGAGTTTGTAAAGATTCACCTTCAAGAATTATAGGAGCTTCACCCTTTTCTAAATAAACTCTATTTACATTCGGAAAATATTTTATAATCTTGTCTATCATTCCTTTTGACAAAGCATTTACACCATTGATAACATGATATATTGAAGCAGGAGATTTATACTCTAATGCCGTAGCCAGTCCATTGTTTGTCAACCTTAAAGCACTAGCGACATTAGCTAGTATCTCTGAATCTTTAATTTTTTGTTCCATTATATTTAATATTTATTTGTTATATAATCTAAATTTTTTCAGTTTTTACTTTTGGCCAAATGACTACATAATATATTAATAATCTGTTTGATCTTTAAAAACAAAGTCTATAATTAAAACTATATGCAAATATATATTAAATATAAATATATTTATGTTTTTATGTGATATTTTTTATATTTAAACCATATTAAGTTGTGTTTAAATTCTAGGGGAAATAGATTTCAGTTAAAATTGAATACGCTTTTTTGTTCTTTACTGAACCTTAATAACTATCGAGCGTAGTCAAGATAAGGCTAGGAAGACTTTCGAATCCGATCAAGTTGACAGTAATCGTAAATAGTAACAATGGGTTTAATAATAATGAGATACTGAAACGAGTTCTGCAAGACGTGTTAAACAAAAAATGTCCTTCAGTTTTAAATTGAAGGACATTTTTTATATTGTATAAGTTAAAAAGAATATACAAATAGAATCATAAATATTCTCAGATAGTTATAATCTAATCTTCGGGAGGAAATCCGTTTATTTCTTCAAATAACTCATCGAAATTTTCACGAATATAAGCACGTAATTTTTTACGATAATCGTCGCGTAACCATTCTACAAAATTAAAAGTACTTTTACTAATGCATTTGGTGTAACGCTGAATACGATAATCTATATCGTCTCCTAGCATTTTAGCAAGTGCTAAAGCATCGTACATATCTTCGCTGTTTTCTGTACAAATATATGCGTGATGTATGATAGAGCGTTCTAAAACAACTTTTGAAGACTCTCCTTTTCTAATAGAATCAATATAGGTTTTTTTAACATCAAAATAGACAGAGTTAGATTTACCAAATTCAGCACGTAATTCGTCTGGCATTTCGTATCTAAAATTCTCTTCTAATTCTTCGTCACTCATAATTCCATCTAAATAGAAATTAGGAGATCTAAATATTTTCTGCCAATCTAAATCTGCTCCCCAAGGACCAAAACGATGGAAGTTATTACCTAAGTCGATTACATTAAACTTCGATTTATTTTTTAAAATACGAGATCCACGACCAATCATTTGGTAATATAAAGTCAACGATTTTGTAGCACGATTTAAAATAATAGAATCTACAGTTGGCTCATCGAAACCTGTGGTTAAAATACTTACCGATGTAAGAATCGCATCTGGTGTTTCTTTAAACCATTTTAATATTTTTTTACGTTCTTTCTTTGTATTCGTATTATCTAAATGCGCGACAGGATATCCTGCTGCCCTAAATGTATCGTATACATGAAGAGACGTATTAATACCGTTATTAAAAATAAGTGTTTTTTTATGTTTAGAACGTTCTTCGTAAGCTTGAATTAATTTACCAAGCATGTCGCTATTGGTATATAAATCTTCAGAAGATTTTACGGTATAATCTCCATTTGCACCAACAACTAAAGAGGTTAAACCAACATTGTAAGAATAAACTTCGGCACGTGCCAAGAATTCGTTTTCTATTAAAGATTGAATAGTTTCTCCAACGATTAATTCGTTGTAGTTATCATTCATTGGTAATTTAATATTCGAACTTAAAGGTGTTGCTGTTACTCCTAAGATGAAAGACTTCTCGAAAAACTTAAATAATTTAGTAAAGGAATTGTAATGCGCTTCATCAATAATAATTAAACCAACATCTGAAATATCAAGTTGACCATCATTTAATCTGTTATTAAGCGTTTCGACCATGGCCACAAAACAACTAAAATCTGCTTGATCATCTAGATTGGCTTTACTGTGGATTACTTTATTAGAAACACCAAACTCGGTTAACATACCCGACGTTTGTTTACACAACTCAATACGGTGTGTCATAACAAGTACTTTCCTATTATGATGCTTTAAATATTGCCTTACAATTTCAGAAAATATTACAGTTTTCCCACCACCAGTTGGTAATTGATACAGTAAATGATAATCTTCTGGAGCTTCTTCAAAACATTGGAAAATCTTGTTTATCGCTCCTTTTTGGTAACTGTATAAATCTTTTCCGGCGTTTCTTTCTGCTAAATCTGTAGCTGTAACTGACATTTAAAATAAGTTTTAAGGAATGCAAAAATACGGCCTTTTCTAGGGTTTTTATGCATAATTCATCAGAAATTATTGACACGCAGTTGATTTATACTTCAAATGATAAAAAACCAAAATATAATAAGAATATTAAAATTTTATAATGAATTAATTATGAATCAACTAACACTAAAAATTATCTTAAACATTTAACACCTAATCCTTATCTTTTAATTCCACTTTAATATGATTAACATCATAATTCCATTCCTAAAAAGTACTTGGTTATCAGATTGTACTTATAAAAACACATGAAACTCATAAAGTAAAAATTAGAATATCCTATGGTCACTAAATTTAAATATATGATGTGCGTTTTTATACCAAGAGCTCTCTTTATATTTCAAAAAAAGGCAAATAGAGATTAGCCTTAAAACAGATCTAATATTAAATTTTTGTTACATTTATGGCGCTATTTAAAAGCTAATGTATGAGTTCGATTCCCAAGAATTTTATAGGATATTTAAACACACCTGTACTTTGGCAAGGTAAAAACAGTTGGGGAATTACTCAATATTCAATGCAGAAATCGATACTTGCTCCTTTTAATAGTAGTGTTGAAAAACGTTTGAGATTAGGGAAATTAGTAGAACGTTTTGTTGGTTTCGAGTTAAAACAGCATGAAAACATTAAAATTATTGTTGAAAATCTTCAAATTCAGAAACAAAAACGTACCATTGGTGAAATTGATTGTATTTTAAAACAAGATGATCAACTGATTCATTTAGAAATAGTCTACAAGTTTTATTTATACGATCCTGAAGTTGGAACGACAGAATTTGAACATTGGATCGGTCCCAATAGAAAAGATAGTTTTATAGAAAAACTAACAAAATTAAAAGAGAAACAACTACCACTACTCTATAATCCTGAAACAAAAAAGTATCTTGATGCTTTACAAATGTCTTCAGAAACAATCATACAACACGTATATTTTAAAGCACAATTGTTTGTGCCTATACATTTAAAAACTAATGCTTTTAAAGACATTAATTCGGAGTGTATCGTTGGTTTCTATGTGTCCTTTAATAACTTAAAGCAATTTGAAGATTGTAAATTTAGTATTCCTGAAAAAATAGACTGGCTTTGCGATATTGAAATACAATGCGCTTGGCTCACGTTTTCAAACTTTATTACAGAATTAGAACCCTTAATTTCTAGACAAACATCGCCTTTATGTTGGATTAAATATCCAAATGGTATAACCGAAAAATGCTTTGTGGTCTGGTGGTAAAATATATAATCTAAGTATCGCAGACTAACTGAAAAATTTCAACATTAACTAACACCTAACACCTAACACCCAGAAAAACTAAATAGGTTGTTGTAATCCGTCTTTTAAATTATATAATTTGTTTTGCATCTTTAATGATTTTAAAAGTTTTACTGCTTGAATACTACGTCTTCCAGATTGGCAATATACCAAAATTGGTTTTTTAGTATCAATTTCAAAATAACGTTCGTTTAATTCTTTTAAAGGTATATGGTAATCGTGAGACAAATGAAACATATCGTGTTCTTTTAAAGTTCTTACATCTAACACAAACAAGTTATCTTTATGTTTTAGGTATTCACTGAACGTTAAAGATTTCATGGAGCTATTTATATTGAAATATTCATCGATATCTGCAATATACGTCACATGAGCATGAACTGTTTTGTCGTAAGTCAATAAATTTTGACTCATTGATAATGCATTAAAAATTAATAGTTTTCCGGTTAACACCTCTCCTATTTCACAAATTATTTTAATAACCTCATTGGCTTGTAATAAGCCTACAATGCCAGGTAAAACACCTAAAACACCGGCTACTTCGCAGTTTTGTGATTCTTCAGATGGTTTTGGAAATAAACATCTATAGGTAGGACCATTTTTGTAATTGTAAACCGTAACCTGACCTTCAAACTTAAAAATAGACCCAAAAACAACAGGTCTTTCACTTAAAACAGCGGCATCATTTACTAAATAACGGGTGCTAAAATTATCGGTTCCATCAACAATAATATCATACTGTTTGAATAATTTAATAGCGTTTACCTTGGTTAAACGTTCAATATAAGATTTGAATTTTACAAATTTATTGAGCTGTTCTAATTTAGAAATTGCACAAGACACTTTAAATTTTCCAATATCATTATACCCATATAAAACCTGACGTTGCAAATTGGTCTGATCCACACTATCGTGATCTATAATACCAATAGTTCCAACTCCAGCAGCTGTTAAATATTGTAGTATTGGGCAGCCTAAACCACCAGCTCCAACAACTAAAACCTTGGCACCTTTTAGTTTGTTCTGACCAACTTCGCCAATGTCTTCTAAAGTTAAATGGCGCTTGTATTGTAAATGTTCTTCTTTATTTAGCATGCTGTAAATTTAATAATTATTGCCAATTGTTTTCCCAATCTTTCCAAACAACTTCTAATCCTTTAGATTTTAACATTTCTGCCACGACTTCTGTTGGTCTTTCGTCTGAAATCTCAAACTGCTCTAACGATTGTTTTTCAACCACATAACCTCCTGGATTCGTTTTGGATTCCGCACTGATAGATGTGATACCCAAATTTACAATATGATTTCGAAATAATTCACTTTCTCTCGTAGACATCGATAATTCTACATCTTCATCTAACAATCTAAACGCACAAATAAGCTGAACTAAATCGTGATCTGTCATTTCTACTTTAGGTTCTAATCCCCCAGAAAACGGACGTAAACGCGGAAAAGACATGGAATATTTTGTTTTCCAATAAGTTTTTTGAAGGTATTTAAAGTGAAGTGCCGTAAAAAAACTATCGGCTCTCCAATCTTCTAAGCCATATAAACTGCCTAAACCTATTTTATGAATTCCTGCTTTACCTAAACGATCGGGTGTTTCTAAACGGTAATCGAAATTAGATTTTTTCCCTTTCGGATGATGTTTTTTATATTCGTCTCGATGGTATGTTTCCTGATAAACCAAAACTGCATATAAGCCGTTTTCGATTAATAATTCATATTCGTCTTGATCTAACGGTTGAACTTCTATTGTAACATTCGAAAATTGAGATCTAATAAGTTGAATCGCATTTTTAAGATACTCCAAGCCTACCGTTCTATTTGCTTCACCAGTAACCAATAAAATATGATCGTAACCTTTCGATTTTAAAAAAGCCGTTTCTTTTAAAATTTCTGTATCAGTTAACGTTCTACGCGGAATCTTATTCGTCATACTAAATCCGCAATAGGTGCAAATATTTTGGCACTCGTTGCTCAAATACATCGGAGCATACATCTGTATAGTATTTCCGAAACGTTTCTTTGTAATCTGCTGACTTAATTGCGCCATATCTTCTAAATACGGTTGTGCTGCGGGAGAAATTAAGGCTTTAAAATCTTCTAAATCTCGAGTCGATTTCCCTAAAGCATGTAAAACATCACTCTCGGTTTTATTATAAATACCTTCTAAAGTATCGTTCCAACTATATTGGTCTAAAACAGTTTTAAAAGTGCTCATTTTCTAGTTATTTAAAAAGCTTGTTAACGGACTACTCGCTTCAGCAATTTGCTTTACAGGAGCCAATTTAGCATTGTATCCCATACGTCCAGCTTGTACTGCTAATTTAAAAGCTATAGCCATTTCTATCGGATTTTGAGATACAGCAATGGCAGTATTTACAAGCACAGCATCTGCGCCTAATTCCATCGCAAATGCTGCATGAGACGGACTTCCAATTCCTGCATCTACAATTACAGGAACATTACTTTGCGCAATAATTATTTCAAGAAATTCCAATGTTTTTAAACCTTTATTACTTCCAATTGGAGCTCCTAAAGGCATCACACATTGTACACCAACATCTTCCAAGCGCTTACATAAAACGGGATCGGCATGAATATATGGCATCACTACAAAACCTTCTTTAACTAGAATCTCAGCGGCTTTTAATGTTTCAATCGGATCTGGTAATAGGTATTTAGGATCGGGATGAATTTCTAATTTTACCCAATTGGTATTTAAAGCTTCACGAGATAAATGCGCAGCAAAAACAGCTTCTTCTGCAGTTCGCACACCTGAAGTATTTGGTAATAAATGTATAGATGAATGATTTAAGTGAGACAATATATCATCTTCTGTATCAGTTATATTTATTCGTTTTAATGCCACAGTTACCAATTCACTTTCTGAAGCTAGTATGGCATCTCGCATTGTTATAGAATTACAGAATTTTCCAGTTCCTGTGAATAATCTCGAACTAAATGTTTTATCTGCAATGATTAAATTATCCTTCATCATCGTCTTTTTTATCCATTTTATAAACCTGTTCTTGTGTACTCGGTCCGTTTAAAATTTTATTAAACTCACCAATAGTATTAAAATCTTTAGAAATATCTGTAGACACAGCGACACCATAAATCCCGGTAGTTACAAGTTCATTAAGATCGTTTAACGTAATGCCACCAACAGCAATAATTGGTATGTCAGATAGTAGTTCTGTTAGAATATTCTTGTAAGCTGAAGTTCCTAAAACAGGTCCTAAATTAGATTTCGTTGTTGTAAATCGAAAAGGCCCCAAACCGATGTAATCGACATTCTTTTCTATAAGATTTTGACAATCTTCCAACGTATTTGCTGTACCTCCAATCGTGAACCATTTTCCTAAATACTCACGAACTTCTAACGGGCAACCATCAGATTTCCCTAAATGCACACCATCTGCATTTACTGCTTTAGCTATTTTATAAAAGTCATTTATGATTAATCGTGTTTGAAAATGCATGGTAATTTCTCGTGCTTTTTCAGCTGTCTTTAAAACGGTGTCTTCATCGAAATTTTTCATTCGTAATTGAATCCAATCTGCTCCTGAAGTACATGCCGCTTGAACATATTCTAAATGCTGATCTGCAGTATCTCCTTGTGTAATATAATGTAATTTACTAATCATAAGTTTTTGTAATTATGTGTTCCTAATAAAGAATCATTTGAATTTAAAAAGTGTTCGGTATACTGTTTCGCTAATCGGCATGCATCTTCTAATTCTATATTCCTAGCGAAATTAGATGCTAAAGCAGCCGATAACACACAGCCACTTCCGTGTTTTTCATAAACCGTCTCTACACCTGCTGGTAAATTAATTTGGACAATACCACTATGGTAAATTTCGTCTAGACCTATTTTGTCCTTTCTGTGACCTCCTTTTAAATACATATTTGTTTTTTCTGAAATGTAATCAATGGTTTCTGAAATAGATTTATCTGGAAATAATTCCTGAATTTCATCGTAATTAGGTGTTATAAAATAACAATTGTATAGAATATTATTAAATACGTTAGCATCTAAATCGGTATGAAAAACAAATCCAGAACTTGCTTTAAGAATCGGATCTAAAATTATTTTAATATCAGGATTTAATCTTAAGAGTGTATCTACTACTTTTGAAAGTATGTACCAAGATTCAATAATACCAATCTTAACAACAGCTATTGAAAAACGATCAAACACCATTTCTATTTGATTAATAATTACGGATTCATCTATCCAGATACAATCCTTTAAATCTATATCATTTTGAACCGTTACAGCTGTACATACTGATAAACCATATAAACCATGTGCTTCGAATGTTTTAATATCTGAAGTGATGCCGGCTCCGCTTGAAGGATCGAGTCCGGCTATTGTTAATATGTATGTTTTGTTGCTCATTAATATATGATTAATTCTGTCACGTGACACTGAACGTGTTTCATGGTCTTATTATTCTTAGTTCCTTGTGTGATACTTAAACGAGTTCAGTATGACGGCGTATTTATAATTATATTTCTATAATAATGATATGACCGTCACTCTGGATTTAATTCAAGTCTCACATTTATTTGAACTACTTTTCATTTATTCGAGATAATACTTAAGCTACTTGTGTGATGCTGAAACACGTTCAGCATGACGACGTGAAAATAATTACATTTCTAGAATGTTGATATTACCGTCACCCTGAATTTAGTTCAGGGTCTCATCTTTTTTTAGTTACTTGTTTCAAACTCTCAATAATTAAAACTGAGTCAGCATTTTCTTAAACGTTTCCAAAGGCGTTTCACTATTCCAAATACCTCCCAAAACACCAACACCTTTATAGCCTAATGTTTTAAATTTATCAATATTAGAATCTGTAACGCCGCCCATACCAATAATAATCTTATCAATACCATTAACGTCAAATCCGCGGCCTTCATAACCTTGCTTTGAAATCGATGAAAACACGGGACTCAACAAATGATAATCGAATTCGAAATAACAATTATCTAATTCTTCAGGTTCATGAAATGATGAACTGATGATTTTACCAAACATATTTAAACCTTTAAAGTATTGCCCTGGATTATCGATATGATCAATACGTTTTTGCTCTTGAAAATGAATGCCTTTTAGATTGAAAGTATTTATTAATTCATGAAAATAGTGAACTACAATTCTGTTATGATATTTAGGATCTATCTGATTTAAATAGTCAACATGTTCATCGAAATTCTTACTCGGTTTCCTTAAATGATAATATTGTAATCCTGCTTGAAATAACTGCTGTAGTATTTCAATTTCATTAGGCACATCTGTTTCGGGCGCTATTAGTATGATCATGTTTCTTTGGTATTTGTCAGTCTTAGATCTTTTTTTGATGCTGAAATAAGTTCAGCATGACGACATATAACAGCAATGCATTTTTACAAAGTTGATTGAATCGTCACTCTGAATTTAGTTCAGGGTCTCATTAGTTCTGAATAAAACATTAAAGATACACTTCGCTTCCTTTATTTTTAAATTCTTCCGACTTTTCTTCCATTCCTTTTGCAAACACTTCGTCTCCTCTAATTTCGTTAACGGCTGCAAAATCACGGACTTCCTGTGAAATTTTCATAGAGCAGAATTTTGGGCCACACATCGAACAAAAATGCGCAATTTTAGCACCTTCGGCAGGTAGTGTTTCATCATGATATTCGCGAGCCAATTCTGGATCTAAAGCCAAATTAAATTGGTCTTCCCAACGGAATTCAAAACGGGCTTTACTTAAAGCATCGTCACGATGTTGTGCTCCGGGGTGACCTTTAGCTAAATCAGCAGCATGAGCTGCTAATTTATAAGTAACCACTCCTGTACGTACATCGTCTTTATTTGGCAAACCTAAATGTTCTTTTGGTGTGACGTAACACAACATGGCACATCCAAACCAACCAATCATCGCAGCTCCTATTCCAGAAGTAATATGGTCGTAACCTGGTGCAATGTCTGTAGTTAACGGTCCTAAAGTATAAAAAGGCGCTTCCTCGCAAACTTCCAATTGCTTGTCCATGTTGGCCTTTATCATATGCATTGGCACGTGGCCCGGCCCCTCAATAAAGGTTTGTACATCGTGTTTCCATGCGATTTTTGTTAGCTCTCCAAGTGTTTCTAATTCTGCAAATTGAGCTTCATCATTCGCATCAGCAATACAACCAGGACGCAAACCATCACCTAAAGAGAACGCCACATCGTAAGCTTTCATAATCTCACAAATGTCTTCGAAATGCGTATATAAAAAGCTTTCTTTATGATGCGCTAAACACCATTTTGCCATGATAGAACCACCACGAGACACGATACCTGTAATACGTTTCGCCGTCATCGGGACATAACGTAAACGGACTCCTGCGTGTATGGTAAAATAATCGACACCTTGTTCGGCTTGCTCTATTAAAGTATCACGGAAAATCTCCCATGTTAAATCTTCAGCCTTACCATTTACTTTTTCTAAAGCTTGATAAATAGGTACAGTTCCAATGGGTACTGGCGAATTTCTGATAATCCACTCACGGGTTTCATGAATATTTTCTCCGGTTGATAAATCCATGATATTATCGGCTCCCCAACGACACGCCCAAACGGCTTTTTCTACTTCTTCTTCAATGCTGGATGTGGTTGCCGAATTCCCGATATTGGCATTGATTTTTACAAGAAAATTGCGACCTAAAATCATAGGTTCACTTTCTGGATGATTTATATTTGAAGGCAATACAGCGCGACCACGAGCAATTTCTTCTCTCACAAATTCGGCTGTAATTTTTTTCGGAATAGATGCTCCAAAATCTTGTCCTTTATGTTGTTCGGATAAGCGAATGGCTTCGTCAATTTTCTGATTTTCACGAATAGCAACATACTCCATTTCAGACGTTATAATACCTTGACGTGCATAATGCATTTGAGATACATTTTTGCCTGCCTTGGCTTTAAATGGCTTTTTTACATCGGCAAATCGTAAATGATCTAGTTCTACATTATTCAAACGTTCATTACAATACTCTGATGAAAATGCATCTAATTGTTCGACATCTCCGCGCTTTAAAACCCAAGGTTCACGAATGCGTTCAATCCCTTTATGGACATTAATCGCTTTGTCTGGGTCTGTATAAGGTCCGGACGTATCGTAAATTGTTATAGCCTGATTTTGAGTTCGTGCTTTAGTCATAGAATCTACCGTATCACTAAGAGAGATTTCTCGCATAGCCACTTGTAATTCTGGAAATAATTTTCCTTGAACGTAGATTTTTTTAGAATTTGGAAACGGGTTTCTGGTCACACCATTTTGTGGTGCAGTGTCTTTTTTCTTCATGGTTATTCATTAAATTAAAGTGCAAACACAACGTATTTACACAGCAATAATTAGATAAAATAAGCTTGTGATATAGAAAAATAAACAGGACTAACCACCTTGTGTGGCATGAATAATCAGGATGTTGTCGTTATTTAAAACTATCGTTTTTTTCCAATTTAATTTAGATATAACCGTGTTGTTAACAGCGACGGCAATACCATTTTGTGTTGGGCTTTGTTTAGAAACGACAGTTGCAAGCGAAGTGTTTTCGGCAACCTGATGCATAGCATTGTTTACGTTTATAGATATCATAATCTTGATTTAGATAAATTTCCATAAACTTTTAAAGGATAAACCGAAATTGAAATCGGTTTTAGTGAAATGATTTTGAAAAGACTGAACTTTTTCCTCCGGCTGTATTAACAGCGTCAGGTTCAAAGGATATTTCTCAAACTACTTAGTAGTTACTCCTAAAGTTTATTTTAATACTTCAAAGTTAAAGGAATTTTATCCACGGAAACAAATTTATTTGGAAGAAATTTAAAAATAGTTTTGCTGTTTTGTAACTTGTTTCTTTTAATTTTGCCATTCGAAAAAAAGATGCATGCCACTACCCGATTATAAAAATCAACTACTTCCTACTTTAAAAAAACACTTTGGTTACGATGAATTTCGTGCCCAACAACAAGATATTATAGAATATGTTCTTGAAGGAAACGATGCTTTGGTTATTATGCCTACAGGTGGAGGAAAATCGATGTGTTTCCAAGTTCCAGCCTTGCTCTTTGAAGGTTTAACTTTAGTAGTTTCTCCGCTTATTGCTTTAATGAAAGACCAAGTAGATGGATTAAAAGCAAACGGAATTCATGCGAATTTTTATAATAGTAGTCAGTCGGCAGACGAACAACATGCCATTTTAGAACAAGTTGTTAAAGCAGAATTAAAGTTGTTATATGTGGCTCCAGAAAGTCTTGCTGGTTTGTCTAATATTCTAAATGAGCGCTACGTGAGTTGTATTGCTATTGATGAAGCACATTGTATTTCGTCTTGGGGTCATGATTTTCGTCCGTCCTATCAGCAACTCGGATTTTTAAAAAAATCCTTACCAAATATTCCCATTATTGCATTAACAGCAACTGCAGATAAAGCAACACGTCAGGATATCCTTGATCAGTTGAAAATCCCAAATGCACAACAATTTATTTCGTCTTTCGACAGACAAAACATTTCTTTAGAAGTCCGTTCAGGGACAGAAAAAGTGAAACAAATCATTAGTTATGTCAAAAAACATCCTAATGAATCTGGAATTATTTATTGCTTGAGCAGAAAGAATACCGAAGAGTTAGCTAAGAAATTAAATAGTAATGGTGTGCCTGCAACAGCTTATCATGCTGGACTTGGTTTTAACGAGCGCAGTAAAGTTCAGGAAGATTTTGTGTACGATACGACTCAGGTAGTCTGTGCGACTGTGGCTTTCGGGATGGGAATAGACAAATCGAATGTCCGCTGGGTGATTCATCATAATATGCCTAAAAATATTGAAGGGTATTATCAGGAAATTGGACGTGGTGGTCGTGATGGATTACAAGCTCATGCCCTATTGTTTCATAGTTATGCAGATGTGATTCAGTTACGTCGTTTTGCTTCAGGTGCTTCTAATGAAGAGGTTCAGATTGCGAAGTTGGAGCGTATGAAACAATTTAGTGAAGCAACAACATGCCGTAGAAAAATACTGCTGAGTTACTTCGGGGAATTACTTGAAGAGAATTGTGGAAACTGTGATGTGTGTAAGAATCCGCCACAAATTTTTGACGGGACTATAATTGCTCAAAAAATATTATCTGCGGTGTATCGGCTTAAAGAAAAAGAAGCGATTGGTACTATTTTAGATGTTTTACGAGGCTCTCATAATGCCAATGTTTTAGAAAAAGGATACGACAAATTAAAGACTTTTGGAATTGGTAAAGATGTGGCTTGGAAAGATTGGCAACATTTCATTATTCAGCTTATGAATCAAGGGTATTGTGAAATCGCGTTTCATAAGCACAATGCCTTACAGCTTACCGAATTTTCTAATAATGTATTATTTAAAGGCGCAAAAGTCTCTTTAACGCGACCTGTACATATTGCAGAACCGAAAGTTAAGGAACGTGTTAAACGTACTAAAACCTCACGAAAAAGCACACCTACAAACGATACTCTTTTTGAACGTTTACGACAGTTACGTTATAAAATTTCTAAGGAAGAAAACATTCCTGCTTATCTCGTTTTTAGTGATAAAACGTTAATTGAAATGGAACGCGATCGCCCAATGAGTATTATGGACCTTATGGATGTTAGTGGTGTTGGTCAGCATAAAGCTGAAAACTATGGTGATGAGTTTATCGAGGAAATCATGAAATTTCTGGGTGCTAAACCTAAGAAAGATAAAAAAATATCCACACACATGGTGACTTACGATTTGTATAAAAAAGGCTTGTCTATAGATGAAATTTGTATGCAACGTAAATTAAGAGATACAACAGTTTATTCTCATATTGCTAAACTTCATAGTGATGGAAAAGATATAAATATTTACGATTTTGTGTCCAAGCGTGAAGTTGAAGATGTTAGAAAGGCTAAAGAAAATATTGAAGGTTCAACTTCAATAAAAGCGTTTTACGACTATTTTGATGAACAATTAGATTACTTTAAAATTCGATTAGCGTTGAGTGTAATTGATAAATAAACTAGTCTTAGTAATCAACATATATAATTTTAGTTAATTTATAAAAAGCCTAGCATTCATTCATAAAGGAAGAACAGTAGGCTATTTTTTAATTAATTTTCCTTTTGTAATGCGATCCAACTGTTTACGCTGCGTTCCAATAGCGGTAAAGGCAATGCACCGCCTCCAAGAATAACATCGTGAAAGCCTTTAATGTCAAATTGATCTCCTAATTCAGTTTCTGCATGTTTACGTAACTCTTGCATTTTAAGCATCCCTATTTTATAAGATGTGGCTTGCCCAGGCATCACCATATAACGTTGTACTTCAGCTGTAATGGCACCATCGGAAACCGAAGAATTTTCCTTAAAATAATTAAAAGCATCTACTTCTGTCCATCCTTTGGCATGCAATCCGGTATCTACCACCAATCGTATTGCTCTCCAAATTTCATTTACCAAACGTCCGAAATCGTAATATAAATTCTGGTATCCTCCCATTTCTTTAGCTAAAATTTCGGAGTATAATGCCCAACCTTCACTGTACACACTAAAACTGGCTTGTGTTCTAAATTGAGGCACAGATTCTAATTCTTGCGCTATAGAAATTTGCATATGGTGTCCAGGAAGTCCTTCATGGTAAGCTACACCTTCCATAGTGGTTTTATCCATAGAACTCATATCGGAAAGGTGAACATAGTAGGTTCCTCCTCTGGAGCCATCTGGTGTTCCTGCACTATAATGTTGAGGAGCGCCGTCTTGTTCTCTAAAAGCTTCCACACGTTTTACTTCTAATTTAGCTTTTGGAAGCACCCCGAAATAGTCAGGGAGTTTCATCTCAATATCGTCTAAATACGCTTGTCTACCTTCATCTGTATTTGGAAAATAAAACTGAGGATCTGAGTCGACAAACTTGAAAAAGGCATTTAAATCACCTTCAAAACCAACGGCATCTTTTATAGCAATCATTTCCTCCTTAATTCTTGCGACTTCAGCCAGTCCAATCTCATGAATTTCATCTGCAGTTAAATCAGTAGTCGTAAATTCTTTTAATTTGTAATTATAAAATGTTTTACCATTTGGATGTCTACCAACCCCGGTAGGTGCGATTTCAGCATTATCAATTTCAGTTTCTAACCACGTTAAAAGATTTTGATAAGCAGGAATGAATGCTTCTTGAATTGCGGCTACCGATTCAGTTTTCAGAACCTCTGCTTCGTCTGTAGTTATATTTCCGGATGCTAAAAGCGCATCGATTTTTCTATTCATATCTTGTAATAAAGGCGCACCATCTAGCAATCCTTTTGTTTGTTTAATTACAATTTCAAAAGCAAATTTTGGAGGTAAAATCCCTAAAGCAACCTGGTCTTTTGCTTTATCTATTAATTGATTCATAGCGGTTTCGGAAGCAATTACTCGCGAAATGTAGGCGTTCATGTCGGGAAGACTGTCTACATTATGGTAATTGATTAAAAAATTTGGAAAATAAGTATGTGCACCACGCATTTGCTCGAAAACATAATCCATATCTCTATAAGTCATGCCCTCTTTTAGCATCTCGTATTGATACACCCATAAATCAAACGACGCTTGATCTGCTTCATCCAGCTCTTCATAATTAAACTTGTCTTTCAGTTCGTTTGTTGTATTTGTATACCATTCCAATTTTTTGTCATCGGCTGATTTACTCATGTCGTCCATTTGATCATATTGATCTTTACGTCCTAAGTAAGTCAAATGCATTGGGCTCATTTGTAATAACTCCTCATATTTTACATCAAACCATTCGTTAAGTTCTGCTTTTTGGCTGACTTCTACTTCTGTTTTAGGTCCTCTTTACATGAAGAAACTAATATTAAAAGTAAAAAAAGTGAAAGTACTGTTTTGAGGATGTTGGATTTTTGCATAATATGGCTTGGATGATGATTAAATATAGACTTTTGATAAATATAGGTAATTAATTCAATTGTAAGTAAATGTGTTTTTTTTTGGTTTGTATTTAATTTTATTGATGATGTTTATACACCATTGTTTGCTATGCTATTTTTATAAATTGAAGCTGAACAAATTCGTTGATAACTCCTAATAACTCTGCTTCGTTTTACTACTTAAAAGTTCTACTTTTACGGGCTGTTATTTAAGGAAAGAAAATGAAAGTATGTATTGCTGAAAAACCAAGTGTTGCCCGTGAAATCGCCTCTGTTTTAGGAGCGAATACCCGACACGACGGCTATTACGAAGGTAATGGTTATGCAGTAACCTATACTTTTGGTCACTTATGTACGTTGTTTGAACCTAACGATTATAAACCGCATTGGAAAAGTTGGGATTTAAATAACCTTCCTATGCTTCCTGATAAATTTAAGACTAAAGTTACTTCTGATTCTGGAATTCAAAAGCAATTTAAAATTGTAAAAGGATTATTCGATAAAGCCGATTTGGTTATAAACTGCGGGGATGCTGGGCAAGAAGGAGAACTCATACAACGTTGGGTTTTAGATCAAGCGGAATATAAAGGAGAAGTACAACGCTTGTGGATTTCTTCATTAACTACTGAAGCTATTAAAGAGGGTTTCGAGCATTTAAAATCTTCTAAAGACTATGATAATTTATATTACGCAGGATTTTCTAGAGCTATTGGAGATTGGCTTTTAGGGATGAATGCCACGCGTTTATATACGCTAAAACATGGTGGATATAAGCAAGTGCTTTCTATCGGGCGTGTGCAAACACCAACTTTAGCTATGGTTGTTAACCGTTTTAAAGAAATTGAAAACTTTAAACCACAACCTTACTGGGAACTTCAAACGATGTATCGTGATACGTTGTTTAGTTACGAGGAAGGCCGTTTTCTAAAAATGGAAGATGGTGAGATTCTCGCCAATAAAGTTAAAGAAGACGATTTTGAAATTGTTTCTATCACCAAAAAGAAAGGTACAGAATATGCACCGAAATTATTCGATTTAACGGGATTACAGGTGTATTGTAATACGAAGTTCGGATTCTCGGCAGATGATACGTTGAAGATTGTTCAGAAGCTTTACGAGCAGAAAGTCGTAACCTATCCAAGAGTAGATACCACGTTCTTACCAAACGATGTGTATCCTAAAGTGCATGGTATTCTTCAGAAGCTTACAAAATATAATACGTTAACAGAACCGCTTTTAGGTAAAAAAATTAAGAAGTCGGCTAAAGTATTCAATGATAAAAAAGTAACCGATCACCACGCAATTATTCCAACGGGAATTCAGATTAATCTGCAATATAATCAGCAACAGGTTTACGATATTATAGTAAAACGTTTTATTGCGGTATTTTACGACGACTGTTCAGTGTCGAATACCACAGTGATTGGTAAAGCGGCAGATGTAAATTTTAAAACCACCGGAAAGGAAATCCTTAAGAAGGGCTGGCGTATTGTTTTTGAATCTCCTGATAAAGACAAAAAAGAAACGGGTATTTTACCAACATTTGTCAAAGGCGAAAAAGGACCTCACGAACCGTCGTTTTTAGAGAAACAAACCAAACCACCCAATCAGTTTACTGAAGCTACCCTCCTACGTGCCATGGAAACGGCAGGGAAACAGATTGATGATGAGGATTTACGGGAATTAATGAAAGAAAATGGTATTGGTAGACCATCCACGCGAGCCAATATTATTGAAACTTTATTCCGAAGAAAATATATTGTCCGTAATAAAAAGCAATTATTACCAACCACAACTGGTGTGCAGCTCATTGATGTTATTCAGAATGAATTATTGAAATCTGCAGAGCTTACAGGACTTTGGGAAAAGCAATTAAAAGATATTGAAAAAGGCGAATACAATGCGGGAACGTTTATAAATAATATGAAACGCATGGTAGACGAATTGGTATATGAAGTGCGTAGTGAAACCAAACGTGCTAATATTTCGCATGCTGCAACAGTAGAAAAAAAAACAGCGAAAGTTGAAGCTAAACAACAAGCAGGAATTCTATCTGAAACCTGTCCGAAATGCAAACAAGGCACTTTAATAAAAGGAAAATCGGCTTATGGCTGTAGTACTTTTAAATCGGGTTGTAAATTTGTTTTGCCTTTCAATTTTAATGATAAAAAAATCTCAGAAAAACAATATATCAGATTGCTTCAAAAAGGGTCGACAGTAAACCTAAAAGGCTTTAAAACCGAACACGGAACTGTAGAAGGTTTATTGCGATTTGATGATGATTTTAAATTGGTTTTAGAACCTAAAGTTGCATTTAAATCAAAACCAAAAGATGACGTTCCTGATACGTTAACCTGTCCGAAATGTAAACAAGGCACAGTTATAAAAGGTAAGACCGCTTATGGCTGTAGTGCGTATAAATCGGGTTGTGATTTTAAAGTGACCTTTGATGTTATACGAGAAAAATCGGCTGGAGAAAAACTATCCAAAGTATTGGTTTTTAAAATCCTAAATGAATCTATCTAAATTAATGCATCAGCACTTTAAGATATATAAACCATTTGGATATTTAAGTCAGTTTATAAACAACGGACAGAAACAACATCGAAAAAAACTACTTGGTGAGCTGGGAGAATTTCCCGAAGGTATCATGTCCATCGGGCGTTTAGATGAAAAATCTGAAGGCTTATTATTACTCACTACCGATGGGAAAATGAGCGATTTTGTGAATAGTTCTAAAGTCGATAAAGAATACTATGCACAAGTCGATGGAGACATTACAAGCGAAGCTATTGTGGCCTTACAAAATGGAGTAGAAATTGGACTTAACGGAACCAAATATACCACTAAACCCTGTCCTGCCTTTAAGCTTTTAGAAACTCCCAATTTACCTGAACGGTGGAAAAAATTAAGAGACGAAAGACACGGACCAACCTCTTGGGTTTCCATTATTTTAAATGAAGGTAAATTTAGGCAAGTCCGTAAAATGACATCTGCAGTAGGATTCCCTACCTTACGTTTAGTACGTGTGCGCGTTGGTAACATTTATCTTGACAAACTACAACCAGGAGATTCTATAGAATTGCAAGACATTAAAGCAGAACTTAATTTAAACGCCTAGACGTTCTAATACATCCTTTTTAAATGTTTCTCCAATAGGAATTCGCATATCGTTTTGCAACACAATTTTCGTTTTTTGTAATGCTTTTATGGAATTTACATTTACAATAAACGACTTATGTACGCGCATAAAATGATTGTTTCCTGGTAATTTATCTAACATATCTTTAAAACTTAAGAGTGTGATTACTGCTTTATTAGTTCCTTCGACATGAATCTTAATGTAATCTTTTAAACCTTGAACATAAATTATGTTCGCTGTTTTGATTTTAATGTTTTCGTATTCTGATTTTACAAAAATAAAATCGTTTTCTTGCTTTGGTAATGTTCCTATAGAGGAAACAAAATTTGTAGTTTGTAAATTTTCCAATTCGTATTTTTCTTTTGCACGAGATACTGCTTTAATAAACCTATGGAATGGTATAGGTTTTACTAAATAGTCTGTGGCGTTTAAATTAAATCCGTCTAATGCATATTGTGGGTAAGCGGTAGTAAAGATAAATTGTGGTAAGTTTTCTATAGATTTCACCAGATCTATTCCGCTTAAATTAGGCATTTCTATGTCTAAAAAAATTAAATCTACGCTATGCTTATTTAGTAAGGTAATCGCTTCAAGCGGATTTGTACATTTAGCAATAATGTCTATCCCTCCTATTTGTTTTAAATACGATTCTACAACATCTATAGCTAACGGCTCATCATCAATAATTATACATTTCATGTTGATAGATTTAAATTTAAGTTCACTATAAATTGATTGTTTTCCTCTTCAATTATAAATTCATGTAAATTTGGATATAGAAGCTGTAGGCGTTCTCTAGTATTCTGTAATCCAATCCCGGAATTTTTAAGATCTTGTTTTCTATTCCCAATCAGATT
This sequence comes from Formosa sejongensis, assembly GCF_033447105.1. Taxonomy (NCBI): domain Bacteria; kingdom Pseudomonadati; phylum Bacteroidota; class Flavobacteriia; order Flavobacteriales; family Flavobacteriaceae; genus Formosa; species Formosa sejongensis. The sequence continues at coordinate 142,183 of NZ_JAWQUN010000005.1, read as the reverse complement.
AGTACATTTAAAATCTAAGTTATTACCGTTTACATTAATTTCTATGTGTACTAAAGTATTGCCTTTGTAATCTGTTCCGTATTTAAAAGCGTTTTCTATAAACGGAATTAATAATAAAGGTCTAATTTTCTGTTGTTCAATTCCACCTCTTATGTTAAGGGTCACATTTTTATTATTTGCAATTCTTAAACGTTGTAATTTTAAATAATTCTGCACATAATCTAATTCATCTTTCAGCATTACAAAATCATTATCTGCTTGATAGAGCATATAACGCATGAGTTCAGAAAGTGTAATTACAGCTTCGGGAGCATCGTTAGATTTTTTAGACGTTAATGAATATATACTGTTTAAGGAATTGAATAAAAAATGAGGACTTAATTGATTTTTAAGAAAATGAAGTTCTGCTGTAGATTTTTGTGACTCCACTTCCTTTTGATGTTGAATGTTCTTATCCCACTCTAAATACATTTTAATAGCCGTACCAATTACGATAAGAATTAAATTCAAGAATAAAGGAAACCCAATCCTTAAACCAGGTTTGTTTCCTTGTCCATTTATATCGTTTGGAGGCGGTAAATGACGTATTAATTCCGGTCTTGGTAATACAAATTGAATAAAAACAACTGCTATAGCGATTAGAATACTAACCGTTATAAAGTAATATAAATTCTTCTTCTTAAGTAAAAACTGTGGAACTAGAAATAAATAATTAATATAGAAAGAGATAAATCCTATCAGAAGAAAATTTAAAAATGGTTTGGGTATTTCCCCAGTATTTAAATACACTTGAAGAAAAAACACAAACAAAAAGAGAGACCAAATAAAAATATGTATAAGGCTTTCGTTTTTAAATGCACTAAATAATTGTTTGGTTGTTTTGTTCATTATCTATTAATCTAATTTAAACACGCTAATGAGATCGCATTCTGTTGCAATTCTATAGGTGTAATTTTAGGATTGATTTTATTTTCAAGTTTTTTAATTACTAGATCTGCAATTATTTTAGCATCAGATGCTGAACAAAATTGTAATTCAGATTGCAAGGCTGGTATAACATCTTGTTTAATTAAAATTTTATGGTTTAAACTTATTTCATAACCATAACCAGAATTTACAGTATAAACTCTAGCGACATATGCATCCTTGGTTAGACTATCTGATTTAAAAATTAATATCATTACAAGCATAACTAAACCAAAACCTAAAACGAACTTAAACATATTTTTCATAAAACTTTAATTTTAATCCCAAGATATGCATCACTATATCTCGGGATTTAAATAAACAAATTAAAAAAACAAACAACTATTACCTATAAAGGCTTAACTAAATTTTCTTAAAAGGACTAATCTTCATCATCGTATTCCTCTTGAGGATACAACTCATAATTATCGTCTAAATATAAACTTCCACTTCTTCCTAAAAGCACGAAAGCTCTCGTATCATTAGAGAATCCTAATGCATCCTGACGTGAATAAGCTTCTATACCAGTAATTTCTTCCCAAGTATCTGTTCCAGAATTATATTCCCAAGTACTTTCTAAAACACCTCCATTATAACCGGTTACAATATACCCTAAACCACCTACACTAAATCCTACAGCATTAGATCTAGCAACGCTATAATCATCATCTTCATCTAAATCATTCTTACTTGTAAATACTTCGGTTGATGGATCAAATTCCCAAAAATCGGTTTTATATAAACCATTACTAACACCTGTACCTATATATACTTTATTACCAATATTAAAAGAGGTTCCAAAACGACGTTTTTCTCCACCAAAACCTACTAGTTCTGACCATGAATCTGTCGAAGGATTATATTTATAAAAATCTTTTCTATCATTATCACCATCGTAACCTGTACCAATATATCCAGTACTGTTTCCTGAGAATCCTATTGCTGCTTGTCTAACACCTCCTAAAAAGTCGGCCTTTTGAGTCCAAACATTAGAAAGAACATTATACTCCCAGAAATCTTTTAATTCATCTGTTCCATTATAACCAATACCTAAGTAACCTTTTCCATCAATTGCAAATCCAGATGCAGAACTTCTTTCTGTTCCAGGGAAATCGGCTTTTTGTACCCAATAATCTCCATCAATATTATATTGCCAAAAATCATTTAAATAGTCATCACCATCGTAACCTGTACCCATATACCCCAAGTTGTCTATAACAAAACCAACAACATTACTTCGTGGTACACCATCGAATACAGAACGTTGTTGCCAGTTTCCTCTATCTCCATCATCGTCGTCGCTAGAACAATTAAAGAGACATAATGTTAGTGCGCATAACACTAATACTTTTGTTGAATTTGTAATCATATTTAGAATCATTTATTATAATTTTTTACTGAATAACTTATCATCAGTCTATTTTTAAATAACAATGACAAATTTACGTGCTAAACGTAGCACTGGAAAATAAAGTAGATAGTCTAAGCATTTGTCTATACCAACAGGGTGGCTTGATCTATGAATGCGTTATTTATATGAAATAGAAGTTTTAGAGGTGTTTAAAGGTGTAAAAGCAGTGTTTGTATAACTCTTTTTTAAAGTACAAACCTAGAGATTAAGTTCGCATAATTTTAAAAATGAAATATGAATTCAATTTTTCTTAGAACGCTCTTTGGAGCGTGTTGTTTTATAATGCTTTTGGTGTCTTGCGAAACAGATACGACCGCTGTAGTAGGTGAAGACTGGATAAGTAACGGAACAAAAGTGTTTTTTATTGACACTTTTACGGTTGAAAGTTCTACTTATAAATTTGATTCTTTACCCGTATCTGGAACAAATAAATATTTATTAGGAGCCTATACAGATCCTGTTTTCGGACATGTTAAAGCGAGTACTTATATAGAATTGTATACCGATAATTTTTATATTGATGACGATGCTGTTTATGATTCCGTAGCTTTATTACTGGATTACACTGGTTATTATTATAATGATACAATTCCTAAACAAAAATACAATGTTTACCAAGTTCTCGAATCTTTAACCCCTCCAGAAGATTACTTTTATAATACAACATCTTTCCTTACATCAACGACATCTATAGGGAATTTAGAAATTAGTCCAAAGCCTAATAAATCAGATTCAATTCAATTTACCTTGAATAACTCTTTTGGGAAACAATTATTTGATGACATTCAGGATGATGAAATTAATAATTTAGATGAGTTAACTCAAAAATATTACGGAATAAAGGTTGAAGCCGATGATGATAACACAACCGTTCTAGGTATTGGAACCTCTTCTATATTAAGATTATACTATAAACTAAAGGGCGAAGTTGAAGACGTAGAAGCTTATTATGATTTTACCATTAATACAACTAATAGTTTCCATAGCGTAACCGAAAAATTCTCCAATGATGATTTAACAGATTTAACGCTTCAGTCTGATGAAGTTTCTAGCAAGCAAACAGATAATACAAGCTACATTCAGGCTGGTGTTGGCTTGGCAACAAGAATAAACATTCCATATATAGAGAGCATCAATTCGCTTAATGGTTCGGGATCTATTATGGATGCGAATTTAAAAGTATCTATTAAGCAAAATTCAAATACAGATAATTTATCTGTAAGAGATTCTTTGAATGTATATATCATCGACCAGAAAAATGAAATTGTAACTCAACTTGTAGATTATACTGGTAACCTTGTTTACGGACTTCAAATTAACGATGAATTTGGTGACGGTTATATCACTTATAATATTGCTCTTAAATATTTTCTAGATCTTAAACTTAATACAATCAATTCAGATTTTTTATTTCTAGGAATTATGAGTCAAGATTTTAATGAATCTGTAGATCGTTACATTCTTGAAGGCGAAGAATCAGAAAATTCCAAATTAAAAACAACTTTAGAATTAAATTATGCTTTATACAACGATGAATAAATTAAAAATAATCACAACACTCTCCCTCTTAATGTCTATTGCTGTTTTTTCGCAAAGTAATTCATTATCTAGTTCTCCGTATTCGCTTTACGGTATGGGAGTTTTTAACACAACAAATACCGGAAAAACTACAGGAATGGGTAATACTGGTATTGCAAACAGTTCTAGCGAATATATAAATAATTTAAACCCAGCTTCTATGGCGACGATTCCGCTAAATACCTTCTTTTTTGATGTGGGTTTAAAATCGGAATATGGTTTACAAATAGATGGTGGTACAACAGAAACTAAAATTATAGCCAATTTTTCTAACATGGCTTTTGCTTTTCCTCTAAATAAAAAATCTGGAGTGAGTCTTACACTCATTCCTTACACAAATGTGGGATATAATATTTCTAATCTTGAAAACGATATCGAAGGATCTACAAATTCCTTCTATAGTGATATAGATGGTTCTGGAGGTTTAAACGATTTAAAGCTGAATTATGGTTATGCGCTATTAGACAATTTAAATATTGGTGTAACAGGATCCGTTTTATTTGGTCAGATTATTGAAACTGAAGTTGATTATATAGAAGCGAATATTTTAAGTATTTACGATACTAATAGTTATTCTGGATTACAATTTGGAGCAGGTATACAATACAGTCCGATAGAAAATGTAACGTTGGGAACCACTGTAAATTTTCCGACTACTTTAAGCGGGTATCAAGTTAGAACCGTATCTCAATTATATGATAGCGATATTATTTTGGAACAAGATATAGATGATTTTAAAATCCCATTAGAGGTGGGACTTGGTGTACAAACACAGTTTATGGAACAGGTAACTGTTGCTTTAGATTTTAATAAGAAATATTGGACAAACACTAATCAGACCGATCAACTAGGTACTTTTGTCGATCAAGATATTTGGGGTTTAGGTGTAGAATTCGCACCAAATGGAAACCCTTTAAAGTTTAAGAATAGAATCCAATACCGAGCTGGATTAGATTATGATAGTGGTAATCTAGAAATTAACGGAAAAAAGATTAGTGCTTATACACTAAATTTAGGACTGGGAATCCCAGTGACATTCGATGGATTGTCTATGATAAATTTGGCCTATTCTTATGGAGAAAAAGGCCAGATTTACAACGGTATCATTCAAGAAAATTACCATATGCTTACACTAAACATAAGTTTAGCTGGGCGATGGTTTGAAAAAAGAAAGATACAATAATTATTAAATGCGGGAAAGGTTAAATTTTCTTAACTCGTACCGCATTCATACCTTTCATACCGCGTTCTAATTCAAATTGAACTTTATCATTTTCAATAATAGTATCAATTAAACCACTTACGTGACAAAAGTATTTTTCTGAGTTTTCAGCATCAATAATAAAACCGAAACCTTTAGAGCTATCAAAAAATGATACCTTTCCTTTACGGATTGGATCTACTTCTTCAATATCACTATCGTCTTTTTTAGGAATTCCTAAAACAATATCATCGGCATCTACTTTAATTTTATCAGAAGGATCCGGTGGAGTATCTGTTAAATTACCGTATTGATCTACATAAGCAAATTGAATCCCTTGACTGTCTTTAGATTCTGCTTTACGAGCTTCTTTTTTCTTTGATTTTTCTTCACGTTTTTTTTGACGTGCTTTCTCTTTTTCGATTTTATTGTACGTCTGTTGAGACTTAGCCATAAATTACTACTTATTTTAAATTGAAGATTAAGTTTATTGAAATGAATACATTAGCCGGTAGAAATACACGACTAAATTGATTACAATTCTTTACAAATATAATGTAAGTATTTGGATTTGATAAACACTAGACAGAAAACTATTTTAATAAATAGTTAAGTCGGCCTATTTTAGGGGATAAATGTGTTTTATTAATGAATTAGATATTATTCTTTTACTATTACTATAGACCCTTTAACGCCTTTAGCTAAATTCCATGTATTCCCAGATATTACATTCCCATCTTCATCTAATATCTTAAACTGTGCTGTATTTGGACCAGATGATCCTGTGTTTAAAGCTTGGAAATCTATTTTATTCAGTCCTGGTTGTAATTCTAAATCAAACCCACTGTAACCGTTAGTTAACAATACGTTAGATTTTATAACATCGTCATTTACTAACACCATTATTCTATCACCATCAAAAGCTTGATGATCTCTATAAACAACATTTACTTTTCCAGAAGTCGTTTTAAAATCGCCAAAATATTGATCGACTAAACTACCTACAGCATTTGGGTTTACGGCTTCAGTATAAGGCATTTCTAATTGTTTATCTAAATTACCCTGAAATAATTCTGCAGGATTTCCAAATTTCTTTTTATTAAACATAGAAAACTCTTCTTTAACATTTAAATCGGATTGCCTAGATACGGTTAAGCCATTCACTTTATTAGATGTGTTTGGCTCATTTAAAGTAGGTGTTTCTATAGGCTCTATATTTAAACTATTTGTTTCTGTAGCTTTCCCTTCTTCACTTTCAATAGCAGGAATATTAAACCCTGATCCTTGTCTCGAATCTATTTGAGACCAAGCAGTCGTTGAAAGGCATAAAAATGTTATAAATAATAGTAGGTATTTCATAGAATGCATTATACTGCTCAAAAATATATTTTAATTTTTAATGTAAGCAAGAATCATTCCTAAAATTTGTTAAGATTTCAAGTCTTTTTTAATCTATTAATAATTTCATAGAAGATTGATTATTTGAGCGTTAAAATTTGCTAATATTTTGAATAAGTAAAAAAAATATAGTATCCATATTTAGTATAACCTGCTAAACAATAGGTCTATCATAAAAACAGAATGCAAATAAAACTCAGAATACATATTAAATGTTCTATAAAAATCAGAACAATTGTTCTGGCTTTTAAAATTTTTAATAAAGTATCACTCTATTTTAAAACGACTTTTTCTTCTTCTTGTTCTAAATCTAGTAAAAAAGCAAATTGTAATGCTCGTATTTTGTACTTCTCAAAACGGCCTGAAGCTCCACCGTGTCCTACATCCATATTACAGTCCATTATAAGTAAATTATCATCTGTTTTAGTAGCACGTAATTTAGCAATCCATTTTGCAGGTTCCCAATATTGTACCTGACTATCCCAGTATCCTGTCGTTATTAATAAGCTTGGATAGGCTTTAGCTTCAACATTATCGTAGGGTGAGTACGATTTAATATAGTTATAATAAATACTATCTTTTGGATTTCCCCATTCGTCAAACTCAAATGTAGTTAAAGGAATTGTTTCATCTAACATGGTGGATACTACATCTACAAAAGGTACGGCTGCAATAACGCCATTCCATAATTCTGGTTTCATATTAATTATTGCTCCCATAAGAAGTCCACCTGCACTACCTCCCATTGCATATAAATGATTTGCCGATGTAAACTTACGCTCTATTAAAAATTCTCCACAATTTATAAAATCTGTAAATGTGTTTTTCTTATTCAATAATTTACCGTCTTCGTACCATTGTCTACCCATTTCTTCTCCACCTCGGATATGCGCAATAGCATAAATAAATCCACGATCTAAAAGACTTAACATACTAGAATTAAAATAAGCATCCATTGAAGACCCATAAGACCCATAACCATATAATAGTAGTGGATTATTCCCTGATTTTGAAATTCCTTTTTTATAGACTATAGAAATAGGAATCTTAGTGCCATCTGTAGCTGTAGCAAACAGGTGCTCTGAAGTGTAATTCTCGGGACTAAAATCGGCATCTAAAACTTCTTCTTGCTTAAGTAACACTTCTTCTTTAGTTTTCATATTATATTCTAAAGTACTCATTGGTGTTGTTAAAGAGGAATAATTATATCTTAACGTATTGGTATCGAAATCTAGATTAGATATTGGGTAGACTAAGTACGTGGGATCATTAAATACTAGATAATGTTCCGTACCATCCCAGTTTCTGATTCTAATATTTTTTAAACCATTTTCACGTTCTGTAATGACTAGGTAATCTTTAAATAAATCAAAATTTTCTAAAAGTACGTCATCCCGATGTGGAATAACATCTACCCAATTTTCTTTTTCGGTTGCATGAATTGGTGTTTCAACTAATTTGAAATTTTTAGCATCGTCTATATTAGTTTTTATATAAAAATGATTTGCATAATGATCTACATTATATAATAAATCCTTTTCTCTGGGTTGAATGACCTTCCACTCGCTATCTATATTATTAGCATCAATAAATTGGTATTCATTTGATAAGGTTTGAAAGCTACCAATAAATATATATGCTTCAGATTTAGATTTGAAAACAGCACATCTATAAGTGTCATCTTTTTCTTCATAAACTAAAACATCCTGCTCCTGTGGTTCTCCTAACACATGTTTAAATATTTTATTACTTCTTAAGGTTTCAGGATCTTTAGTCGTATAAAACACCGTTGTATTGTCGTTTGCCCACACAGCACTACCTGTAGTGTTTTCTAACTTATCTTTTAAGAGATTTCCTGTTTCTAAATTTTTAAAATAGATAGTGTATTGCCTCCGGGAGATCGTATCTACAGCAAAGGCTAAAAGCATATTATTGGTGCTAACTTCACGATCACCCATCCCAAAATAAGCGAGCCCATCGGAAAGTTCTGGTCCGTTTAATATAATTTCTTCTGTTTCACTTCCTGTTTTAGATCTACAATACAACGGATAATCATTGCCTTCTTTAAATTTTGTATAATATGAATACCCGTTATGATTAACAGGAACAGATTCGTCGTCTTTTTTTATACGGCCAACAATTTCATTATACAAAAGGCTCTGTAAAGAATCTGTATGACGCATTACTTTTTCTAAATAGTCATTTTCGGCATTTAAATAATCAAGTACATCTTGTGTTTGATCATCTGGAGTTTTTGCGTTTTTTTGTTCGTCAGACAAACGCATCCAAAAATAATCATCGACGCGTGTATCTCCGTGATTTACTAATTCTATAGATTCAATTTTTGCTATTGGAGGTTGTATTAATTTTTCTGTAGATTCCTTGTTATTTGATTTACATCCTATTAATAAAAGTACGGCTAAAAAGTAAAAGGTCGATTTCATATCTATTTAATTATTAGTAGTTTATAAATATACTAAAGAATTAAATACAAAGTCATGCCCTGTAATTATTTCTTGATAGAATCGGTCTAATTATCACTTTTTTTTAAAACTATTGTATTAAATAAGTGTCATAAATTAGATTAAAATACTGAATATAAATGCTTAAAATAGCACTGAAAATTGTTTAAAAATTCTTACGTTGTTTTTTGTACATTTGTAATAATAGCGAAGTAAAACTAAGATATATGAATAGTATCCCTAGCGTAGATTTAAACGATTTTATTTCTAACGACCCCATCAAGAAGCAACAATTTGTAAACCAAATTGGGAAAGCATACGAAGACATTGGCTTTGTAGCTTTAAAAGGTCATTTTTTAGACGAACAATTAGTGTCTGATTTATATTCAGAAATAAAACAATTTTTCGATTTACCAGAAGATTCAAAAGCAAAGTATGAAATAGAAGGTATTGGCGGGCAACGTGGGTATACTTCTTTTGGAAAAGAACATGCTAAAGGTAAGAAAGAAGGTGATTTAAAAGAGTTCTGGCATTTTGGACAATATGTAGAAAACGATGCGGTTTTAGAAGACGAATATCCTAAAAACGTAATGGTTTCCGAACTTCCTAAGTTCAATACAGTTGGAGAAGATGCATATAAAATGCTTGAAAAAACTGCTAAATATGTACTACGCGCCTTGGCGATATATTTAGACCTAGAAGAAACATATTTTGATAATTATATAAAGAATGGGAATTCAATTTTACGTCCTATTCACTACCCTCCTATTACCTCAGAACCTAAAGCTGCGGTTAGAGCAGCTGCGCATGGCGATATTAATTTAATTACCTTATTAATGGGTGCTCAAGGTCGTGGATTACAAGTGCAAAATAATGATGGAGAATGGATTGATGCTATTGCGCAACCAGATGAAATTATGATTAATGTTGGAGACATGTTATCCCGACACACCAATAATAAATTAAAATCTACCATACATCGCGTTATTAACCCGCCAAAAGAATTATGGGGAACTTCTAGATATTCTATTCCGTTTTTTATGCACCCTATAAGTGATATGAAACTAGATGTTTTAGAAAATTGTATAGATAACAATCATCCAAAACAATATGAAGATATTAAAGCTGGAGATTATTTGTATGAGCGATTAGTCGAGTTAGGTTTAATTAAAAAATAATATTGTCCTTGCTATGGATATAAAAGATCAGTTAAAAAATTTGTTTCCTGAACATGAAGAAATACCTCAAGAAACCTCAGAAGCAGATTCTAATTTATGGGTTCAAGACGATCCTATTATTTGTAAATACGAAAAACGCAAAGGGAAACCTATTACCATATTAGAAGGTTATACGGGTGCTACAGAAGACTTTAAATTACTTGCAAAAGAGTTAAAGAAAGAGCTTAGTGTTGGTGGTAGTTTTAAGGATGATAAAATAATTATTCAAGGTGATTATCGCAATAAAATCATGACCATGTTAAAGGAAAAAGGGTTTAATGTTAAACGTGTGGGGGGCTAACTAACTATGGATACTAAAATTTTACATATTACAAACGGGAGTGCGCTAACAAACTACCTAGACGAGCTGCAAATACCTGGCGATATTTTAACTTGGCACGAAATGCTTTGTGAAGGTCCAACTATTGAACATATAAATTCGAATGCGTTTTTAGATATCAGGAAAAAATTTCTACTCGATTTCTATCAGATCGAAGTCGATGAAGTTAAAGTAGAAAAAGATATAGGTGTTTTAAATCATTCTGAAAATTATAATGAAATTGTACTTTGGTTCGAATATGATTTATTTTGTCATATTAACCTTATTGGAGTTCTTAATTTATTGATTCAGAAGAAAATAAAATTACCCTTGTTTTTAGTCTGTAGCGGAAGAATTCATGGTGTTAATGAACTTAAAGGATTAGCAGAATTAAGTTCTTCGCAACTTACAAGCCATTATAAAAACCGTGTTAGATTAACCGCAGACGATATTGATTTAGCACGTACTGTTTGGCAACTTTACAATGGGAAAGATCATAATTTATTAAAACCATATATCGTTAAACATTCATCTTTCGTGTATTTAAGTAATTGTCTAAAAGCACATTTACAACGCTTCCCTAATTCTGAAAGTGGGTTGAGTGAATTAGAATCCAACATACTTAAAATAATTAATTGTAGAGAAGTCCATTCTAGAAATCATTTATTAGGATATGCATTAAACTTTCAAGGATTTTATGGGTACGGAGATTTGCAATTTGAACGCTTAATAGATAGGTTAAGTATGTTTTATATAGAAGAAGAACATAGTTTAACTTTAAACGAAGACGGAATAAAAGCCTTAAATTCTGAAGCTAATTATGAAAAATTCATATCCGACCCTTTAGTTTATGGTGGTGTAAATAAAAAAGATTTCAATTTTAACGTCAAGCTCAATAAGCTTGTAAAAAATACTGATTATGCCAATTAAAGAATCAGAATTAATTTTAAATCCAGATGGTAGTGTTTACCATTTAAATTTAAAACCAGAACATATTGCCCATACTATTATATTAGTTGGCGATCAAGATCGTGTAAGTAAAATTACCAAATATTTCGATTCTGTGGAATATTCTATTCAAAAACGAGAGTTTAAAACAGAAACGGGATTATATAAAGGTAAACGTATAAGTGTGGTTTCTACCGGAATTGGTTGCGATAATATAGATATTGTTTTGAATGAATTAGATGCTTTAGTTAACATAGATTTTGAAACACGCACAGTTAAAAAGGAATTAACAACTTTAAATATTATTCGTGTTGGAACTTCGGGATCTCTTCAAAAGGAAGTGCCTGTAGATTCTTTTGCGATCAGTTCTTATGGATTAGATTTTTCTGGAATTCTTCATTTTTATGAAGTTGAAAATTTTAGAAATAAACCTTTTGAAAGTGCTTTTGTAGAACATACACAATGGAACGCTAATAAATCACTTCCTGTTTTAATGAACAACAGTAAGGCATTGGAAACTATTTTCTCGTCAGAAGAAACCAAATCTGGAGTTACAGCAACTGCTAGTGGTTTTTATGGTCCGCAAGGTCGAATTTTACGTTTAAACACGCAAGACAATACTTTAAATGATAAGATACATACGTTTAACTTTGAAGGTTTAAAGGTGATAAATTACGAAATGGAAACGGCAGCTATTTACGGGTTATCGCTACTTCTTGGTCACAACGCATTATCGTTAAATGCAATTATAGCAAACCGCGCGACAGGAGAATTTAGCAAAGATCCAGGTAAATTAATTGATCGTTTAATCGCTTATGCGCTGAATAATATTTTAAAACTTTAAATCATATTCAGCTTAAAAAAATAAAGAAGCGTTTATTAAAATAAAAGTCTAAAGCTAAGTACATAAATGAATCTTGAATTATTAAAAAAGATACATTTTAAAGGGGTATAAGTATCTAGATTCTTTATATAATTAAAAATTACACCTCTACATTTTAGTTTAAATTTACGATTTAAGCAAAAAAATAGAAAAATATTTAGAATCACTTAAACGTTTACTTAAATAAAAACGTTAAAATTTGGTTAATTTAAAACTTATTATTAAGTTTAGTCTTCGACAAACTAAACTAGATTATGCTATTAACCATTTCAATTATTATAGCAGTACTTGTGATTATTAATATTTTATTATTAATTTTTAGTTGTAATAAATTAACGATTACTGAAGATCGCAAGCCAGAGCGTATTGAAATATTAAAGAAATCGACTACCAAACAATCGCAGGAAACTTATTTTGCAGCAACAGGGAGTTAGTTTTACTAAAATGCTTATTACCAAACCAAAATCCTCTATTCGCACTTAAAGGAGATGGATGTCCAGACGTTAGTATAAAATGTTTTTCAGTATCTATTAATTTCGATTTCTTTTTAGCATATCCACCCCACAATAAAAAAACAACATTATCTTTTCTTGAATTTATAAGTGAAATAACATGATCTGTAAAGGTTTCCCATCCTTTTTTCTGATGACTTCCCGCTTCATGTTCTCGAACAGTTAATGTGGCATTCAACAATAACACACCTTGTTTAGCCCAACGTTCAAGATTACCACTTGCAGGATAAACTGTGCCCAAATCGGTTTCAATTTCTTTGAAAATATTTTTTAATGATGGAGGATGCGAAATTCCATCGGCTACCGAAAAACATAATCCGTTGGCTTGTCCTAAACCATGATATGGATCTTGACCTAAAATTACAATCTTTACATCTTTAAATGCACATGAATTAAAAGCATTAAAGATTTCATTTTTTGGTGGATAGCAAACATGAGAGGTATAATCTGCTTCAACAAAATCCCATAAGGTTGTAAAATAAGGTTTATCAAATTCAGGTTGTAAAATAGATAGCCAATCGGGATTTATATTTTTAGACATAATTGTAGACTTAAAAGTTCAAATTTAAAAATAGTATTATCTTTCAGCTTATAAAAATGAAAAAATATGTCTTTTATGAAGACCATTAAATTCCCTACCGCATTAACTGTTTTATTTATAATTGCTGCTGTTGTTGCATTGTTAACCTATATTATTCCTGCTGGAAAATACGACAGATTAACTTATAATAAAGATACAGACACATTTACTCAAGTTACAAAAACGGAGACTTTGGTTTTACCTGCTACTCAGGAAACTTTAGAGGGTTTCGATATTAAAATTCCGATAGAAAAATTCAAAAATGGTGACATTTGGAAGCCAATAGGTATTCCGAATACTTATCACACTTTAGATTCTAAGCCTCAGGGCATAATGGCATTTATACAATCTCCAATTAAAGGGATTATGGAGTCTATTGATGTTATTCTCTTTGTCTTAATAATTGGTGGTTTTATTGGAATAATGAACTTTAGCGGAGCTTTTGAAGCTGGTATTTCATCGCTAGCAAAAATGCTACAGGGTCGAGAATATATTTTAATAATAGTGATCACTTTTTTAATCGCAATTGGCGGAACAACTTTTGGTTTAGCCGAAGAAACCATCGCCTTCTACCCTATTTTAATCCCAGTGTTTTTAGCAGCAAAATACGATGCCATGGTGGCTCTAGCTTCTATTTATATTGGCTCTTGTATTGGTACTTTAGCATCAACAGTAAATCCGTTTTGTACAATTATTGCTTCAAATGCTGCCGGAATTAATTGGACTACAGGTTTAGCAACGCGACTTATCGTACTTATTTTAGGTTTAATTATTTGCTTAATATATATTATTCGTTATGCACAAAAGGTTAAGAATGATCCTTCAAAATCTATAATTTTCGATCAGAAAAAAGAGATTGAGAGTCAATTTCCATTAATAAATTTAGATGCAGAAGTTAGGTTAACTTCAAAATATAAACTCATTTTAATCATTTTTATGATGTGTTTTGTAGTCATGATTTATGGTGTATCTCAATTAGATTGGTGGTTTTTAGAAATGACAACCGTGTTTTTAGTTGGTGCCATTATTATTGGATTTATTGCACGAATTAAGGAAGCTACTTTTGTAGATACTTTTATTAAAGGAGCTAATGATTTACTGGGTGTCGCTTTTATTATAGGTATTGCTCGTGGAGTAACAGTGTTAATGGAAGACGGTTTAATTAGTGATTCTCTACTATTTTATGCAAGTTCATTAACCGAAGGAATGAACAAAGGTGTATTTATTAATGCCATGTTATACATATATAGTGCACTATCCTTTTTTATACCATCGTCTTCTGGAATGGCTGTATTAACCATGCCAATAATGGCCCCTTTAGCAGATGGTGTTGGTATTGGTCGCGATCTGGTTGTAAATGCGTATCAGTTTGGTATGGGTTTATTTGCTTTTATTAATCCAACAGGCTTAATTTTGGCATCTTTAGCCATTGTAAAAATAGGTTTCGATAAATGGTTACGCTTTGTTTTGCCTTTAGTTGGAATTTTACTAATTTTCCTCATGATTGTATTAACAATTTCAGTCTATATTTAGACTCTATAACCTTTTTATTTACTTAAATTTGCTCTCTTTAAAAAGTTTTAAAATTTAGGATGATAAACATTCACCAGAAAACATTACAAGATTTAGAATTTCAGACCGTTTTAGAACAAGTTAGTGAATATTGCATCACTGCTTTAGGACATAACGCTGCACTAGAAATTTCTCCATTTAATAATAAAGAAGACGTTTTAAACGAGCTTCAGTTAACGCACGAATACGTATCATCTTTCGATAACGATAACCGCATCCCAAATCATGGTTTCGACGACATTACTAAGGAGTTAAAACTTCTTAAAATTGAAAACACTTACTTAGAGGTTCATAGTTTAAAAAAGATTGTATCTATTTCTCAAGCTACAAACGAAATCATAGTATATCTTAAAAAGTTTGTAGAATACTATCCCAACTTATACACAAGTGCTTCACATATTGAAATTACAAAAGTACTTATAGACAGAATAGATGCGATTGTAGATAGATTTGGAGATATTAAAAATAATGCATCTCCATTACTTTCAGAGATCAGACAGGTAATGAATAAGTTAAAGGGCCAAATAAACCAAAGTTTTACAACGGCTCTAAACATGTATAACGGTTTAGAATATTTAGATGATATTCGGGAATCTGTAGTAGAAAACAAACGTGTTTTGGCAGTAAAAGCCATGTACAGACGTAAAGTTAAAGGGTCTATTATGGGAAGTAGTAAAACGGGAAGTATCGTTTTTATTGAACCCGAAGCGACTTTAAAATACACACGTGAATTACACAATTTACAGTTTGAAGAAAAAGAAGAAATTGTAAAAATATTAAAGGCGTTAACTAATTTTATTCGTCCCTATATCACATTATTAGCAGACTATCAATCCTTTTTAATTAAAATTGATTTGATTGCCGCCAAAGCACAATATGCCAAATCGTTAAATGCTATTCTTCCAGAGATCACAGAAGAACGTAGTATGTTTCTCCGCGATGCCTATCATCCGTTACTGTATTTAACAAATTCAAAAAAAGGAAAAACAACATACCCACAAACCATAACCTTGAATGAAGACAATAGAATTATTGTGATTTCAGGACCAAATGCAGGAGGTAAAAGTATCACCTTAAAAACGGTAGGTTTATTGCAAGTTATGCTTCAAAGTGGCATGTTAATTCCTGTTCACGAACGTAGTAAAACTTATATTTTTGAACGTGTGTTAAGTGATATTGGTGATAATCAATCTATAGAAAATCATTTAAGTACCTATAGCTATCGTTTAAAACAGATGAATTATTTCTTGAAAAAGTGTAACAGCAGAACACTATTTTTAATTGATGAGTTCGGAACTGGTAGTGATCCGGAATTAGGAGGCGCATTGGCTGAATCGTTTCTTGAAGAATTTTACGATAGAGAGGCTTACGGAATTATTACAACCCACTACTCCAACCTGAAGATTTTAGCTAATGAATTGCCTTCTATGCAAAATGCAAATATGCAATTTAATAATCAGACTCTAGAGCCCATCTTTAAATTGATTCTAGGTCAGGCAGGAAGTTCGTTTACATTTGAAGTCGCTCAGAAAAACGGAATCCCATATAGTTTAATTAACAAAGCGAAAAAGAAAATTGAAGGGAGTAAAGTACGTTTTGATGCTACAATAGCTAAACTTCAAAAAGAACGTAATAAGCTTGAAATGACAGAACGTTCGCTTAAAGTAAATGAACGAAAAAAACTATCTGAAGCTGAAAAATTAGAAGAGATAAATTCTAAAATTCAGAAAAAATTAGAAAGCTATCAAGAGCTTTACGATAGCAACCAACGTTTAATTTATTTGGGACAGAAATTAAATGATATTTCGGAAAAATACTTCGATAATAAGCGCAAAAAGGAAATGCTAGACGACGTTTTTAAAGTTGTTCAGATAGAAAACTCAAAACGCATAAAGGTTTCGCCTAAAGAAAAGAAAGTACAAAAAGCCAAAGAGAAAAAAGTAGTTGAGGAAGCCGAAAAGAAAGTTGAAGTTATCCGAGAAAAAAAGAAGATAGCAAAACAAAAAGCTATTGAGGCACCTAAACCAAGAGTAAGCTTAAAAATTGGAGATCGCGTTAGAATGATAGATGGAAAAGCCGTTGGAAGTATCGATAATATAGAAAAAACCAAAGCCATTGTAAATTATGGCATTTTTACAACTAATGTCGACTTAATTAAGTTGGAACTTGTAGAAGCTAAAAAATAATCTCAGTTTAAGTAAAAAATATAGAAAAACAATTAATCTAAATTGCAATAATTATTGTAATTTATAATATATTTTATATAATTAAAATCAGCCATGAAAAACACATTACGTTTACTAATATTATTCACATTATTTAGTCAATTCGGTTATGCTCAGGAAATAACGTTTGAAGATAATAAAACCTATACCAACTATAAAAACGAAGTCTCTTTTGATGCACTTCAAGTTATAAACGGTGTATATCAATTTGGATATGAGCGTTACATCTGGAATAACTTAACAGCAAGTTTAAGTTTAGGTTATAAAGGAAAAGAAGGTCTTGTGAAAATTTCTGGACTTGATGGAGAAAAAATTAAAACAGGAGACGTTTTCTATACTGGATACCAAATCATCCCAGAAGTACGTTATTATTTAAAAAACACGGCTCATTCAACCTTAACAGGGTTTTACTTTGGAGCGTATTTAAAATATTCAAATTATAAAAGTGACTTAGATGGAAGTTATATAAATTCGGAAGACGTCTCTTATGTTTTAAAATTTGATTTGGAAGTAGATGTTACTTCAATTGGGTTTATGGTAGGTTATAAACTCCCTATTTCTAAACATTTTAATATCGATTTTATAATAGCTGGACCAGGTTCAGGTCATTATAATTTCCGTTTAAAAAATGAACAAGATTTACCAGAAGAATTTTACGAAGATTTAAATGCAGAATTAGAAGACTACACCTTGCTAGATATAATTAATTCAGATTTTGAATTTTCTCAAGTAAATAATAATTCTAAATTTTCGGCATTATCATTTAGATACGGTATCTCAATTGGTTACACTTTTAACTAAACTTAATCGATTAAATAATTTACAATGATCTCAATTGATAAAAATAAAAAACTTATCCTTTTTGACGGTGTTTGTAATTTATGCGATAATTCTGTTCAGTTTATAATTAAGCGCGATAAAAAAAATCTATTTAGGTTTACAACATTACAAGGAAAGACTGCTAAATCTATTATCGAAAATTTTAATATTGACACTAGCAAAACTGATTCTATATTATTATATATCCCTGAACATAAGTTGTATACAAAATCTACTGCAGCGTTAAAAATTGCTTCACATTTAAAATTTCCTATTAATTTAATGAGTGCGTTTCTAGTAATTCCTAAATTTATAAGAGATTATGTTTATGATTACATCGCAAAAAACAGATATAAATGGTTTGGTAAAAAAAACGACTGTATGATACCTACTAAAGCATTGAAATCCAAATTTTTAGAATAAAACTTTAAGTAATTCAAGTTTTTTCTTTTAAATAAACTATTATCCTTATACATTTGAAAAAGTAATTAAAAATTAATTCATTTAACATCATCTCTTATGAAAACATCAAATTTCTCTTTAGTATTACTTATGGTTACCTTAGTTTTAAGTAGCTGTTCTAGTGTTAAAGTGTTAAATTCATGGAAATCGGACAACGTCGATACTATGAAAGGTAAAAATATTCTTGTAATTGCAAGAACAGATAATACGCAAGCAAGAATCGCTTTTGAAGAAGCAATTGTTGCAGAATTACAAGAAAAAGGATATAAAGCAACAGCAAGTTTTAAAGAATTGCCTCATATCGAGCCAGATAAAAAACTTACAGAAGCTGAAATTCAAACACTTGAAGAAAGTTTAAAAAGAGAAGGTTACAATGCTGTTGTTTTAAGTGTAATTAAACGCCAATCAGAATCTACTCAAACAACTACAGATGGTGGTTATTATGCTGGTGGAACTATGGGAGGTATGTATGGTGGATACGGTGGCTACTATGGTGGTTTTGGAGGCTTCTATGGTTACCCAATGAACTATGTAAGTGTTGGTAATTATATGCCAATGACATCTACTACAAGAGTTGTTAAGAATTTTGTATTAGAAACAGCTGCGTATAACTTAGACGAACCTCAAAAACAACAATTAATTGCTGTTGTAACATCTAGTATCGACGATCCTACTAGTATGAGTAAAAATGCTACTGAATATGCAGCTAAAATCTCTGCAGCTTTAGAAAAAAAATAAATTTATTTTAATATAATATTTAAAAGAGACTGTCCGAAAAGACAGTCTCTTTTTTTATGTACTATTACCTCTTAATGCTAATTCAATTTGTCTTAACTTAGAAAAAAAATAAAAATAAGATCTATGTTTTATGTAGGTATAGCTTTCGTTATTCTTATCGCATTCGCAGCTTATGCTTTAAGTAAATTAAAAGCAAAAAAGGCAAAGCAATTTCCAAAGCAATGGCATAATTTATTGTTGGAACATGTTCAGTTTTACAAATTGTTAACTCCTGAAAAGCAAAAGCATTTTCAGAATCGCATGATGCGTTTTTTAAGTGAAGTTCATATTGAAGGCATTCAGCTAGAATTGCAAGATTTAGATAAAATTTTAGTCGCTGCTAGCGCTGTAATTCCAGTATTTAGTTTTTCTGATTGGCATTATAACAACCTAAGTGGTATCTTATTATATCCGGATAATTTTAATTCGGATTATGAATTTGGTACTAAAAATGAAAATAGAATTATTGCTGGAATGGTTGGAACCGGACGTTTAGAAAAACAAATGATTCTCTCCAAAAAGGCATTACATCATGGTTTTTCTAACGAGAATGACAAAAGCAATACGGCGATTCATGAATTCGTGCATTTAATAGACAAAATGGATGGTGATACAGATGGCGTTCCGGAGTATATTATGAAACATACTTATACTATTCCATGGTTGAGATTAATTCATAAAGAAATGGAAGCTATTCATAATAATAACTCTGATATTAGAAGTTATGGCGGAACCAATCAAGCAGAATTTTTTGCTGTGGCTTCAGAATATTTCTTCGAAAACCCAACGCTTATGGAGAAAAAACATCCCGATTTATTTAATATGCTTCAACAGTGTTTTCAAACCACTTCAAACTAACTTACAACTATCCAATAATGAAATTAAAATCATATATCTTATCCTTCTGTTTTATACTTTTCAGTATAATTACAATACAGGCGCAAGGATTTAGAATGCGATTAAAAGTTCCGAGTGTGGCATTAAAAAACAACTTAATAAACGACCCATCAATTATAGATGTGACCGTTTATTTACCACCATCTTATCAAACAAAAATCGACAAAAAATATCCAGTTGTTTATTTTCTTCATGGATATACAGACAGCGATAGCAAATGGTTTGGCTGGGAAAATCATTGGATAAATTTGTACTCCATTTTAAACAAAAGTATTGCCGATGGTACGAGTAAAGAAATGATAGTAGTTATGCCAAACGCTTACACAACATTTAAAGGTAGTTTTTATAGTAATTCTAAAACCACTGGCGATTGGGAAACTTTTGTTACCAAAGAATTAGTGTCTTTTATAGATAAAAAATTTAGAACTATAGACAATGTAAAAAGTCGTGGTTTGACAGGACATTCCATGGGTGGTTATGGCGCAATGCGTTTGGGTATGAAAAATCCTGATGTGTACTCTGCTCTATATTTATTAAGTGCTTGCTGCATGGATACTAGTCCAATTCCAGATGCAGAAAACATAAAGAATATGGAAGCTGTAAGTTCGAAATCTGGTGTTGCTGATTTGTCTTTTGTTGAAAGTATAAATATGGCATTCTCGGCAGCTTGGGCTTCAAATCCTAAAAAATATCCGCTTTATATAGATTTAGCCTATAAGGATGGAAAACCAAGAGCAGATGTATTAGCTAAATTTAAGAACAATCAAATTTTATATATGGTTGATGATTATATTCCAAATTTAAAACAGTTTAAAGCGATTGCAATGGATGCTGGAACAGATGATATTTACATAAGTGAATCTACTAGGAAACTTCATGATATATTATCTAGTAATGGTATAAATCATACTTACGAAAGCTATAAAGGCGATCACCTTAACAAAATTCCTGAACGTATTTCAACCAAAACATTACCATTTTTCTCTGAGAATTTAGAGTTTGAAAACTAAATGTTTTAACATTACTATGGCTTAAATACTTTTGCTTATAACTTATAATTTCAGATATTTATAGATGATAGCGATTGCTATTAAACATTAATAATTCCCTTTATGGATTACATAGATTATTATAAAATTTTAGGCATTGACAAATCGGCTAAAGAAGCAGATATTAAGAAAGCTTACCGAAAAATGGCTAGAAAATATCATCCCGATTTAAATCCGAATGATAAAGATGCTGAAAAGAAGTTTAAGCAAATTAATGAAGCTAACGAAGTTTTAAGCCATAAAGAAAATCGTAAGAAATACGATAAACATGGTAAAGATTGGAAACATGCCGACGACATAGAACGTGCACAAAGACAACAAGGGTCAAGTACTCGAGGTTCTCAAAATTATTCTGGACAACCGAATTCGGGAGAAGATTTTTCAGATTTCTTTGAATCTATGTTTGGTGGACAACGTAATTCCGGATATAGTCAAGGACGTGGGAATACACAGTTTAAAGGTCAAGATTTCAATGCAGAACTTCAACTTAATCTAACAGATGTTTACACAAAAGAAGCTCAAGTTTTAACTGTAAATGGTAAAAAAATTAGACTGACTATTCCTGCAGGAATAGAAAATGAACAAGTCATAAAAATAACTGGTAAAGGTAGTCCAGGTGTAAATGGGGGGCCTAATGGAGATTTGTTTATAAAATTCAATATTGTAAACAATACAAAATTTAAACGCTATGGGAATGATTTACATGCCGATGTAGATTTTGATTTATATACTTCACTTTTAGGTGGAGATATCATGGTAGATACATTTTCTGGAAAAGTAAAACTAAAAGTAGCTCCAGAAACACAAAATGATACCAAAGTAAAGTTAAAAGGAAAAGGATTTCCTGTATATAAAAAAGACGATCAGTTTGGCGATTTTATAATTACTTACTGCATAAATACGCCTAAAAACTTAACAGATAAGGAAAAAGAGTTGTTTTCTGAATTACAAAAACTAAGATAACATGTCGGAAAATCAGTATATATTAATTAAAACCATCTGCGTTCAGTATGAAATAGAACCTTCATTTTTAGATGAGTTACATGGCGTTGGATTGGTGAAAATTATAACCATAGAGCAAAATCAGTTTATTCTTCAAGAAGCCTTAGGTGATCTTGAAAAAATTATACGATTGCATCAAGAATTAAACTTAAACATAGAAGGCATAGATGTTGTTTTTAATTTGTTGAATAAAGTAGATACGTTACAAAATGAATTAACTACACTTAAAAACAAGCTCTATTTTTACGAAAATGAATAACTTAAAATTTATTTCATTAATTTTCGTTTAAGGCTATATTAAAACAAAAAATTATGCTTTATATTGGAAGTATCTTCATGCTTTTTTTTTCGGTTTTATCAACAACTCCCATACCTCATAAAAATATAAATTCAACTGTGTTTAAAACAGATTCTATCAATAAGAATCAAAAAACAATTACTAAAACGTTTGTTTTAGGTCAGTTTAACTACAAAACAGATAGTGCTTTTGTGATGGTTGATTCACAATTTTCGACTAAAACGCTTTATTTACAAAACCAAGTTTACGACGCATTTTTAAAAATGCATGAAGCAGCAATTTTGGATGGAGTAGATTTAAAAATAGTTTCTGGAACCCGGAATTTTAATGAACAAAAATCTATTTGGGAGCGCAAATGGAATAAATACGCTTCCTTATCCCCTATTAAACGTGCAGAAAAAATTCTACTTTACAGTTCTATGCCTGGAACTTCTAGACATCATTGGGGTACAGATATGGATTTAAACCATTTAACTAATACTTATTTTGAAAGTGGAAACGGACTAAAAATCTACAATTGGTTAGTGGAAAATGCTAATAGTTTTGGATTTTACCAAGTATATACATCTAAAGAAAATGGACGAACAGGATATAATGAAGAGAAATGGCATTGGTCTTACATCCCTTTAGCTTGCGAATATTTAGAATATTATAATTCATACATTTCTGAAAGCGATATCTCCGGTTTTGAAGGCTCTCAATTAGCTAAAGAATTGCATATGATTCCTGATTTTGTTAATGGAATTTCTAATTCTGCTAAATTGGAATAATAGAAAAACCCAAGTATAATTCTTAAGAATTATACTTGGGTTTTTCTATTTTAATTAAAATATTTATAATGTTATTTTTGCTCCCATAATATCCAAAAAACCTTTTATAAATGCTGGATGTCCTGGCCAAGCTGGCGAGGTTACTAAATTTCCATCGACATAAGCTTTATCTGCTGCAATATCTCGAAACTCCCCTCCTGCTAAAGTCACCTCTGGACCAACTGCAGGGTAAGCTGTTAATTTTCGGCCTTTAACAACACCAGCTGCCGTTAGTATTTGGATACCGTGACAAATGGCTGCAACTGGTTTATTTTCTGTAAAAAAATGCTGAACCATAGTTAATAATTTTTTGTTCAATCTTAAATATTCTGGTGCTCTACCTCCAGCAATAACCAAACCTTCATATTCTGTAACATCTACGTCATCAAAAGAATAATTCAGCACAAAATTATGACCTGGTTTCTCTGTATATGTTTGGTCACCTTCAAAGTCGTGAATAGCCGTTTTAATGGTGTCTCCCCTCTTTTTGTCCGGACAAACCGCATGCACTTCGTAGCCCACCATTTGTAACATCTGGAACGGCACCATGGTTTCATAATCTTCAGTAAAATCGCCTGTAAGGAAAAGTATTTTCTTCATTTTTATTGATTTTAAACGTTGTGAATTAGTAACTCTATTGTCTTTTAAATTTACAATGAAATTTTATTCTGCTAGAAATCATGATGTTAAAAAAATGATAATATTAAAAAACAAATGCTAACTTCTATTGTAATCAGTAGTTCACAATTATCTTCTATCTTTTGCGTTTCATTATAAACCTTAACTTTACAGCCTATATTAATTATACTAATGTATTTCTGTATTAACTCATAAAGGTTATTATTGTATGTTTGAGCGGATTCGAAAACCATTACGGACGATATAGACTCCGCTCGATTTGACACTTAGTTAATTAAAATAAAAAATTATGACACATAGCGGACATTTAAATTATGCGATGATAAAAACGATAACACTAAAACAGGTATTAAGCATCTTTATGCTATTTCTATTTATGTCTTGCGATACCCTAGATGAATTAACTAAATTCGATATTTCCTTTGAGGAGTCGATAACCATACCTGCGACTTCTCCAATTGATTTACCGTTTACTATAAGTACTCCAGAAATTGAAACCAATTCAAATTCTGAATTTAGCTCTAATGATACGGCTAAAGATTTAGTTGAAGAGATTAAGTTAACAGAATTAAAACTCACTCTTAAAAATCCAAGTTCGGAGGATTTCAGTTTTCTTGAAACCATTGAGATTTATATTGCAGCAGACGATTTACCTGACACGAAATTGGCTTGGAATCCAACGCCGATATCAAACGACAGTAATGTGATGTTTTTAGATACATCAAACGAAGATTTAAAAGCGTATATTTTTAAAGATTCATTTTATCTAAAAGTAAAAACAGGAACAGATGAAGTGTTAACTCAAGATTATGACATTGATATAAACACAGTGTTTTTTGTGGATGCCAAAATTCTTGGACTTTAAATAACTAAAAACGCCTTGCAGACATTATCTGCAAGGCGTTTTTATTTTGAAATAATGATAAAATCTATTTTTCGATATCTCTCATATTTTCCATTTTCTTTAGCTTAAGAAAACCGTTTATATCCTCAAAGTGTTCTATAACACGTTTGTTTCCAAACTCAAATACTTTAGTTGCTAAACCATCTAAGAAATCTCTATCGTGAGATACCAATACTAAAGTCCCATCAAAGTCCTTTAAGGCATCTTTAATAATGTCTTTCGTTTTCATATCTAAATGGTTTGTAGGCTCATCCAGAATCAACACATTTACAGGTTCAAGCAATAATTTAATCATAGCTAGACGTGTTTTTTCACCTCCAGAAAGCACTTTTACTTTCTTTGTAGAAATATCGCCACCAAACATAAATGCCCCTAATAAATTTTTAATATTATTTCGCATATCACCAACAGCAATACGATCAATAGTTTCAAAAATGGTTAATTCACCATCTAATAAGGATGCTTGATTTTGAGCAAAGTATCCGATTTGTGCATTATGACCTAATTCCATACCGCCTTCAAAATCAATCTCATTCATTATGGCTTTTACCATAGTCGATTTTCCTTCTCCGTTCTTCCCTACAAAAGCTACTTTTTCTCCACGTTCAATAACCATGTTTGCTTTACTAAAAACAACATGATCTCCGTATGATTTAGACAATTCATTAACCACAACTGGATATTGACCAGATCGCGGTGAAGGCGGAAATTTTAATTTTAAAGCTGCAGTATCGACTTCATCTACTTCAATAGGTGTTAGTTTTTCAAGCATTTTAACACGCGATTGTACTTGTAATGTTTTAGAATATGTACCCTTAAAACGATCTATAAAAACTTGATTATCGGCAATCATTCTTTGTTGCTCGTCGTATGCCTTTTGCTGATGTACGCGACGGTCTTTACGTAATTCCAAATAGTGAGAATACTTCGCTTTATAATCGTAAATACGTCCCATAGTAACTTCTATAGTTCGCGTTGTAATATTATCGACAAAAGCTCTATCGTGAGAAATAACGACAACGGCTTTCGCTTGACTAATTAAAAAATCTTCTAACCACTGAATACTTTCAATATCCATATGGTTTGTAGGTTCATCTAAAAGAATTAAATCTGGTTTCTGAAGTAATATTTTTGCCAGTTCTATACGCATACGCCATCCTCCACTAAACTCTGAGGTCGGTCTATTAAAATCTGACCGTACAAAACCAAGTCCAACCAATATTTTTTCGACTTCGGCTTCGTAGTTTGTTTCTTCGATAGAATAGAATTTTTCACTTAATTCTGAGACTTTCTCAATCAATTTCATATACGCATCGCTTTCGTAATCTGTACGCACGGTAAGCTCTTCATTTATAGCTTCTATTTCATTTTTCATTTTAAAGATTGAAGCAAAGGCTTTAGATGTTTCTTCCATAACCGTACAATTATCTTCAGTTAATAAATGTTGTGGTAAATAGGAAATCACATAGTTTTTAGGAGACGACACATTACCACGAGAGGCTTTACTTTGTCCTGCAATAATTTTTAATAAAGTCGATTTTCCGGCTCCATTTTTCCCCATTAAGGCTATTTTATCATTTTCATTTATGGAAAAAGACACATCACTAAACAATGTTGTTCCTCCAAATTCTACTGCAATCGCGTCTATTGAAATCATTTAAAAGTATGTTTTTAAGTCGGCAAAGATAAGTTTTATCGTTGTATGTTAACAAATGATATTTAATAAAATGTATTGCTTCATTTAAGTTGATAAAATCAATACTATTCAAATCAAAACACCTACTATTTCTGAAGTAAAATAGTAGGTGTTATATGTAATTATAAATGTTCAGATTCTTAAAAACCGTAACCTATTCCTAAATTAAATAGCGGATATCCTTTACCTGAAATATATTCCGTAATATCGTCATATGTTAAATAGAAAGTTTCTTGTTGTCCGTTAACATTTCCAACAACTTTAATTTCTTCTGGAAGCTGACCGATAGCATAGCCGGCTTCAATTCTAAAGTAAAGTGCTTTTCCGTATTTCCATCCTAACTTTAAATTGAATGACGATAATTGTTCATTAGCAACACCATCAGTATAATTATCTCCAGCATCATTAGTACCATTTAAATTAGTCACTTCACCATTTAAATCTCCATAAGAAGCAGCTAAATAACCACCTTTACCACGGCTTCCCAAGTAAATATTAGAACCAATTTCAAAATATTTAAAGTCTAAATCATTAAACGGATATATTCCATAAGTAACAAAAGGAGCAATTCTATTTCCTAATATAGGTGTTACATATTCAACATCTAATCCTATTCCTATTGGTGCACCTGCTTTAATTCCAATGCGAAAAGGATTAACTTCTGCATTACTTTGAGCAAAACTTAGCATAGGAATACTTAATAATAGTGTGACTAAAAGAGACTTCATCTATTTTGTATTTTGGTTGATTAATTAAAACAAATGTAATTCAAAAAAGGACTACTTAAAAATAAGGTTTGATGTAACCAAAATATGGAGTTTATTATAAATTCTAAAATATTTAAATATCTTAAGAAAACTTTAAAACTTCTCAAGAATAGTTTTTGTATTTTTCAATTCAAACTCAATTAGAAAAACATTTTACTTATGGAAACATCCTTAAGCGATTTACACATACAAGAATTAACTACTGCTGTAGAATTACTGGAAAACCCAAGTATGGCTGCTAAAATAACTAATGTTATAGGTATGCCTATAGAAAAGGCTATTGGTTTTCTTCCGGATAATTGGCAAGATAATATTGGAAAAATCACTCAAAAATCATTAATAAAAGCTACTGAAGCTGCTATTTGGTCCATAGACGATAAACACGTCGAAAAACCTTCGAATTTATGGCATAAGTTTGGTGTAGCACTTTCTGGTGGTGTAGGCGGTTTTTTTGGACTTCCTGGTTTAGCCATAGAATTACCATTATCTACAACTATTATGTTACGATCTATTGCAGATGTTGCACGCTCTCAAGGCGAATCGCTTAGCGATTACGAAACTAAATTAGCCTGTATGGAAGTTTTTGCTTTAGGAGGAGAAAGCACATCTGACGATGACGCAGAAAGCGGATACTTTGTTGTGCGAGCTGCTTTAGCAAATTCAATTACAGAAGCCACAAGATTTGTTGCAACTAAAAAAATATCGGAAGAAAGTGCTCCTGCCCTTGTGAAATTTATTGTGAATGTAGCCGCTCGTTTTAATGTTTTAGTGACAGAAAAAGCCGCTGCACAAGCAATTCCAGCAATTGGTGCTGTTGGTGGAGGAATTATAAACACGCTGTTTATTGACCATTTTCAAGATGTTGCAAAAGGACATTTTATTGTTAGAAGGTTAGAGCGTTTGTATAGTCCTGAAATTGTAAAAACATGGTATAATGCAATTCTAGACCTTAAATACGAAGAACAAGACTAGCCTTTTAAGGCTAGTTTTATTCTTTTAATTATGTTTTTTTAAGTTATTGAAGCATTATAAATACTACCAATGGCATTATTTAAAGCAGTGGAAAATTCGTCTTCATTTTGTTGAAGTTTTAAATCGTTTAAAAGTGCTCTAGAAAAACTAGCGATTACGCCTTTATTTTTAGTAAGTAATGTATTTGCTGTTTCTATATCGTAACCTCCAGAAAGTGCAAAAACACGTATAATCTTGGAATGATTAACCAGATCTTTATAAAAATCTGGAACTGTTGGAAGCGTAAGTTTTAAAATAACAGATTGATTTTTATTTAATTTATCTAACTCTAGATGAATATTTTTCTTTAATACAGCTTCAATTGCAGCTTTGTCTTTAGCATGAATATCTACTTCTGGTTCTAAAACAGGAATTAATCCGCAGGATAAAATATCTAACCCGAATGCAAACTGCTGTTTTACAATTTCGGCTATTCCTTTTGCATTGTTTTCATAAATTACTGAACGCATTTTCGTTCCGAAAACACCAAGGTTTTTAGCTTCTAATAATCGAGATTCAAGATTTGGAATGGGTTTCATTAATTTTACGCCATTATTTAAATCTTCTAGCCCTTTATCAATTTTTAGAAAAGGCACTATATGTTTATCTAATAAATATGAAGGAACGGGATCACTACCGATTAAACCTTTCATTGTTTTTTCAAAAAGAATGACCCCTAATATTTTATCTTCAGAAAAAAACGTGTTGGTAATAACGCGTGTACGCATGTTGTGAATGAGTTGAAACATTTCGGTTTCATCCTTATATTGATTCTCATCAATACCATATCCTAAAAGCGCTTTTGGGGTGCTTCCTCCACTTTGGTCTAAAGCTGCAATAAATCCTTTTCCCTCTTTTATGTGTTGTAATTGTTGCTGAAATGTATACATGATAATTGTGGTTTTAGTATTAAAAAATCAACTCTTAATTAACATAAAGGTGCAAAAACTTAAAGCAATCAGCAACAAAATTTGTCTAAAAATCAGTTAAACTTTAGACTCCCAATTTGTTATCGCGTTTAGCGAATTTTGAAGCTAGAATACTAATAATAAGTATTTGAGAAGCATGGAAAATCATAAGTGGTAACAAAACTAAACTTGAGGCAGCTGTGTTTTTGAATAATATTTTATAGAAAATAGTACCGTGAACTAGCGATTTTTTTGTTCCGCAAAATTGAGCTGTTATTTTATCTTCAGTAGAAAATTTCAATTTTGAAGCTATAAATCCAACAATAGTAAATATGATAAAAAATATAGCAATCACAATGACGAACAATATTACGAAATCGAGCAGTTTTATACTACTAAAAATATTATCGTGAAATGATTCTGCAAAACTTTTATAAATAACTAGTAGAATTACAGACTTATCGAAATTACTAAGTTGTTTACTATATTTAATCGCCAATGCATGTCCAAATTTCTGAAGTGCAATTCCCAAAACAACAGGTAAAACGATTCCTAAAATTAGATTTAAATAGATTGTAGAATAATCGAATTCTGCACCTCCTTTTTCAATAAATAATCCAACCCAAAGCGGTGTAATTAAAATACCTATTATTCCCGAAATACTAGCGTTAAAAATAGCTGCAGGAACATTTCCTCGAGCTACAGATACCATAACGACAGATGAAGATACGGTTGAAGGTAATGCTGCCATAAACAAAAGTGCCAACCAAAAACTATGTTGCTCCTCTGTTTGTACAAACGGATAAAACATTAAAACTAATAATGGAAACAATAAAAATGTAGACAACTGCACTAAAACATGAAGCTTCCAGTTGAATAATCCGGACTTGATTTGTTGCGGACTTAACTTTAATCCGTAAAAGAAAAATATTAAAAAGAACCCTATAGAACTTACCGTTGAAATAGGAAAGCCACTTCCCTCTATTCCCCATTGCGGAAAAAAATATGCAAATGTTATGGTTGCAATAATCGCTAGGACAAAGCGGTCGATTTTAAATTTCATAGATTACTTTTTTGCTTGCAAATTTAAATAACCTCAAGAATATTCCATTCTTTTCTTATCAACTTTATTTTTAATCTCTAAATTTTCATTTTGAGTAAAAACAAGAAACTTCATCTATAATTAAAAAGATGAAGTTTCTTAGTATTTGGACTTCAATTCAACATTAAAAATTTATTGATTTAAGAATTAAATCACAAACCAATCTTGAACTTTTTTTATAATTTCGGTATCTTTAGTTGTGTCTTCAAATTCATTATTTACTTTATTATAAACATAATCTTTACTCCACACTTCATGGTTTTCTGCGACTTGTTTTATAGCATCACAAATAAACTGCATTTCTTGATTAGTGGTTACAGGATGTAGCGATAAACGTACCCAACCTGGCTTATTCGTTAAGTTTTTAGAATTAAGATCGTCTACCATTTCTAACGATCTATTTTCATCAAAATCGAATAAATAATGGCCGTAAGTACTTGCGCAAGACCAACCACCACGAACTTGTATACCAAAGCGATCGTTTAACAATCTTACCACAAGATTGTAATGTACATTGTTAATTCCGAAAGAGACACAACCAATGCGCTTCACTTCTGTACTTCCTAAAATATATAAATTTGGAATTTGTTTTAATTTTTCGAAACAAAACGATAATAGCTCTTCTTCACGGTCGGCTATTTTTTTCGTATTCATTTTATCTTTTAATCGCATGGACAAAGCGGTTCGCATAACCTGTAAGAATCCTGGAGTTCCACCATCTTCTCGTACTTCAATATCGTTATAATAGGCGTATTCTCCCCAAGGATTAGTCCATTGTACATTTCCTCCACCAGGCACATCCGGACAATTGGCTTTATATAATTCTTTATTAAAAACTAAAACACCACAAGTTCCAGGGCCACCAAGAAATTTATGAGGAGAAAAGAAAATGGCATCTAAATAAGCATTTTTAGCTGTTGGATGCATATCGATATCGACATAAGGTGCAGAAGCTGCAAAATCGACAAAACAAACGCCACCATGTTTGTGCATAATCTTAGCTAAATCGAAATAAGGTGTAATAATTCCTGTAACGTTAGAACAGGCTGTAAACGAGCCTATTTTCGTTATTCTATCTTTGTATTGAATTAGAGCAGATTCTAAATTTTCTGGACAAATTAATTTTTTGTCGTTACATTTTACAATTACAACGTCTGCAATAGTTTCAAGCCATGGCACATGGTTTGAATGATGCTCCATATGTGAGATAAAAACAACTGGACGATCATTCTCAGCCATTTCAGATTTTTTCTGTTTAGCATCAGGAAAACGTAATCCCATGATACGCTGTAAGTGAGATAGAACCCCTGTCATTCCTGTATTAGCTGTTACTAATACATCATTTTCGTTGGCATTAACATGATCTTTTATAATAGAGCGTGCATGTTTATATGCGTATGTAGAAGCTTTACCCGTTTCGCTAGAAAAAGAATGCGTATTGGCAATCATTGGTCCAATTTTATCTTGCATTATCTTTTCGATTGGTGCATATAACCGTCCGCTTGCTACCCAATCTGCATACAATACGTGTTGCTCTCCTAATATGCTTTTAAATTTATACTTATCTCCTATTACCCCTGTTTTAAAGGTTTGAAAATAGGTTTCTAAATTTGAATCTATCAACGCGTTGTTATCAATATCTATAGTTTTGCTCATGTTTTTGTAATGATCTTTTACTATTTAGAATGCCTTACAATAACACAAGACATTCTTACAATTGAGTGCAAATTTACCATTATATGGTACAATCTAAAATTATTTAGACTTTGTATATTCTTTTCTTTCTAAATTCGGAATGTTCTTTTAATTAAAAAAGACTGTCTTTACAGACAGTCTTTAAATTCAACCGGATTTAAGGTGTGATTTACATCACGAATAATTACATTAATTTAATCGATTACTAATAATGGTATTTTCGAAACTTCTGATAATGCTTTTGTTAAAGCGCCTTTAGAAGAGATTGCTCCTTGCTCATTATTCCGTGGTAGAATGCTAATAAGATCTATTTCTTTTTCTTCAGCATATTTAAAAATACTTTTCGGAATATCTGGTCCATCAATAAAGACATGTTGCGAGTAAAAATCTTCTAAATAGTAAGAAATAGTGTTTTCATTCTTTTCATCTACTTTAGTATAACCATATTCAGCCTCACCATTTTTAACTGTAAGTACATCTACTTTAGCATGAAAACGTCTTGCAACACCCAACAACACTTCTAATAATTTACTATTATGAATTAAATCCTCACCTATAACCAAAGCGATTTTTTTAATTTGAAAGACTTCATAATCTTTTGGAATTACAATAACTGGACAATCTGCAGCAAGT
Organism: Formosa sejongensis; assembly: GCF_033447105.1. Taxonomy (NCBI): domain Bacteria; kingdom Pseudomonadati; phylum Bacteroidota; class Flavobacteriia; order Flavobacteriales; family Flavobacteriaceae; genus Formosa; species Formosa sejongensis. The sequence continues at coordinate 109,443 of NZ_JAWQUN010000005.1, read as the reverse complement.
ACAAATGTAGATGTGTTGGTGTTTAATTTTTCATGGTTTACCAAACTGGTTCCCATAAAAATGATATTTGATTTTTCTTCTAGTACAACTTTCAATAATGAGGCTTGAAACTCTCCTTTTACAACTAGAGCTTTAACGGTACTCATACAATGCTCGTTAAGATCTGATTTAATTGCATTTAATTTTTCTTCAGCTTTAGCATCTCCACTTTCATTGACATAAACTAACAAAATTTCGGTATCTGCATCGTTTCCTACAAAATTCTTAACATAATTAAGTGCGTTTTTTGCAGTTTCAGTAAAATCGAATGGGACAAGAATTTTAAATAACTTTTTCATATGTTCTAAGTATTCCTATTATGTAACAAAATTAGGTATAAATGAATTAAATAACATGACAGAAGTCATTGCCTAGATACTATTTAAGGACGTAATTTACATTCTTAAAACTTAAAATCTCGAAATTTTTCTAACTAACTAATTTCAACTGAAATTTTGATATAATGTCTAAACACCAATCAAATTATTTTAATACGATTACGAATAATCATACTCTTTTAAAATGGATGTCAATAATTTCACTTAGTTTTCTATTATTTCCTGCACTTAGTTTTGCTCAGATTAAAGATACTGATACTGATACTGTAAAAGTAAAAAAAACTCGTTTTGAATATACTCTATTTAAAAAGCCAGATATTAAAATGAAACTTGGTGGGTATATACAACCTTGGGCGCAATATACCGAGTGGAATCCTGGAAGTCAGAATGAAGCTGGAGATATAAAAAACAGTGATTTTGGACTAGCAATTAGACGTTTACGATTAACTAGTAGCTTTACTTTTGGTGAAAAACTAAAACTGAATTTTGCTATTGGAGAAAATAATTTTAATGCTAAAGGCAAAACGTTTCCATATTTAAAAATTCTTGATTTATATGCAACTTATAATATTTCGAAACCATTTGCGATAGCTTTTGGGAAAACGACATACGATGGATTATCGCGTTTTACAGCGCCTTCTACATCGACTATGTTACAAACAGATTTACCTCTAATTGCACAGCCTACATTAAATTATACCGATGATCTTACTCGGGATCTGGCTTTAATATTATTAGGAGATGTAGGAAAACTAAATTATCGTGTTGTTTTTATTCAACCTTATAGTTTTTCATATACAGGAGCGAATCCACCAACTCCAAAAGAAGGCGTTTCACAGTTTACAGACGAATTTAAGAACATCCAATATTCGACATATTTTAAATATGATTTTCTTGAAAAAGAAAATAGTCGTGGCCCAAATTTTACTGGAACCTATTTGGGAAAGTATAAATTATTTTCAATTGGTTTAGGTACAAAATATCAGAAAGACGCTTTGTATTCTATGGAAAATGACACAAAATCTTATCATGATATGAATTTATGGGCTGCAGACTTATATTGGGATCATCCTGTAACATCAACTTTTGTTGCCGCGACTACCGTATATTTAGGTTATTTTAATTATGATTTGGGACCTAATAATTTAAGGAATATTGGTGTAAATAATCCCTCTTATGGATTTGATGGCACTTCAGGTATATTAAATGGTAGTGGTAATTCCTTTCCGTTTATGGGAACTGGTCAAAGTGTTTACGGTCAGTTTGGAATATTATTCAAAAAGATGGGAAAACGAACCGATTGGGGCCAATTGGAACCTTATGTCGTAATGCAGTCTAGTGATTTTGATGCTTTAGAATCGCACATGTTAATAGGAAATTTAGGACTAAACTGGTATTTAGATGGACAGTTTTCTAAACTGAGTCTCGATGTTCAAAATCGTCCAGTTTTCTCAAATATTACACACCAGGAAATAGATAGAAAATATATGGTTGTTCTGCAATACCAATACATATTACATTAAACAAGTTAGTATAGATTTATTACTAAAATTTAACTTTTAATGTATTTAATTCGTTAGATTTTTTTAAACAGATTTTGCTTATCCAAAGTTCTTTTTAATAAGGTTGTGTAAATTGGCTGATTTCCTAGAAATGCTGTAAATATTGCTGCTGTAACTGTAGTAATGATTAGAGGTAATATATCAATTCAAAATTAGATGTCATTTCAATAGCAAGCATTAATCCAGTTATAGGTGCTCTAACAGTCGAAGCAAATATTCCTGCCATTCCTGCTACAGCGAAAACACCTGCATGTAAAATTATATCCGGGAATAAATTTTGTGCAATAATCCCAAACCACATTCCCAAAATAACACCAAGTGTAAGTAATGGAGCAAAAATACCTCCAGGTACACCTATGCTATAACTAAAAATTGATAATAGTAACCTTACAATAAACAATACTAATAAAAAATAAATGGTGTAAGAATAATCTAGTACGTTAGTGATTGTGCTATAACCTCCTCCTATCATTTCAGGAAAAAAAACGCCTGTTATAACTATTAATAATCCTGAAATAATTCCCGTTACTATTATTGGGAGTTTCATAGTGTTTTCGAAGAAATTTAATGAAACAACTAGTAATCTATTATAAAAGTACCCCACGAGACCTAATATTAACCCCAATAGAATAAACATCCACAAGGCCATTAATTTTGGAATAGGGAAAATAGTCATTTCTATTATAGGCCTATCACCAATTAAAGATCTTATAACAAAAGTGGAAGATCCCGCTCCTATCATAAGGGCAGCTACTGAATAAAAATTAAATTTGAAATGTCCGTGAAGTTCCTCGATAACAAATAATATTCCAGCAAAAGGTGCATTAAAAGCACTAACAAGTCCTGCTCCAGCACCGACAGAAATTAGTGAATTATTTTCAAATTCTGATGAATCTATATTAAAAACGTCCTTAATCATTTTACCTATATTCGCTCCCATCTGAATTATTGGTCCCTCTCTTCCTAATAATAGCCCGCTACCTAAGGAAAATAATGAAGCAATAAATTTTACTGGTAATACTCTTTTCCAACGTACAGGTCTTAGCCCATCTAATGCTCCTTCAATTTCATGAACGCCACTTCCTTTTGCTTCTGGGGCAAATTTTCGAACTAAATACATTGGGATAATTATGGCACTAATTACTAGTACAATTGGTAATAGCCAACTAGAGAATCCTGTACTCCCTATATTAGCAAATAAAACAACCCTAAAATCATCAATTTTAGTAAGTATAATTCTAAAAATTGCGCCAACAAGTCCTGTAGTAAGTCCTACTATTAGTGCTAGAAATAACAATGTAAAATTCTTAGTTTTATCCTCAGATTGCTTATTATCTACTCTTGTCATTCTCTTTAACTTCTTCGAAATAGGTTGTATCAATTGGGTCTAACCTAATTTACTTTAAATATACGTTTTAGATCAGCTTGTAAGCTTTTCAAATGTCCTTTTCTAAAATACCGAAACAACTTAAAATTAACTTTTTACTGTCAATTTATATACTAAACAAGGAGTTTCGAATTCTAAAGATAAAAGTAATCTATAAATAAATATGAAAAACCAAAAAGAGCCTACGATATAAATCGTAAGCTCTTTAATTTTGATGTCTTTAATATCACTAAAAACAATTAATACATCAATTTCATTTTTAAATTTTGTTCTGTTTTAACTTCACCAGAATTTACTAAAGTGTTGTTCACAGATTTCTGTTCTTTTTCTCCCCAAAGTACGATAACGTAATGTACTGGGTTATTTGTAAATGTGTTTCCGCTAAAATCTATGTTTACAATTCCACGAGTTTGTAATAAAATTTTACTAGCATCTGAAGCACCACAATTTTTAAATGTATTATTCTTTAATACTAAGGTTCCTCCTATTGTAGATTCATCGTAACCACCTCTGTAGTAATTTAAAACGTTTTGGTCTATATTTTCGAAAATAGTATTTTCGATGGTTACAAATTCAGCATTATAATCTCCTTTATCATCGTCTTCTTCTGCCAATTGTATACCATTTGTACAGTCTTTAATAGTCGAATTATAAATTGCTAATGAATCTGCTAAAGAGCCTTTAGATGTTTTTAAAACACTATTGAATTTAGAAATATCGCTGTTCTTAATTTTTAATTTGTAAGCAACAGACATATTTTTATCTAACGTTGCAAAAGCATCTTGAGTTGTATTTCCTGAGATTGCTACATTATCTAATATTAAGTTTCCTTTAGGAAGTAATTGAAATAAAGCTGTATTTGCAGTACCAGTATATGTAATCTTAACTTTACGTTTGCTAGCAGATTTTATAGTGATTTCTTTATCAATTTTTAAAGCTTCAGAAATAGTATATGTTCCTGAACTTAATTCTAAAATATCTCCAGATTTAGCCGAAGTTAATGCAGTTGTAAGATCTTGTGCAGATGCGACTTTTATAATTTTAGACTTTCCTTTTCCTGCATTAAGGTCTAACCATTTTGGTCCGTATAGTGATTTATTAATTTCAACTTTACCTTCAGCAAATGGGAATGTTACAGCACCAATAGAATTATTTTTAGATCTATCGTCTTTTAAAAGGTCTTTCGAAATTGTTGAAAAATCATATCCATTATATACATCTGGAAATCCTTTTGTTGGCGCATAGAACCAATCTGAAACTTTACTTACACTAATAGATTCTTGTGAAAGGCCTCCATCTGTTTCAACAGCACTATTGTTTTTGTTATTTGAGATGTTGTTCTTGAAACTCACACCATCTACTTTATCGTAACCATAAATTGGGGTAGTCTGATTTTCATCAGTATTATAAATTAAATTATTTGCTACAACTGTACGAATTGGTCTTGCAGAACGAATTTCGCTTGCTGGTAACACATCACTTTTATCAACATTAGATCCCACACTAAACTGTAAAGGTGTAGTACAATCCATAAAAGTATTATAAGCTATAACAACATCTGTTACTTGGTTATAACGGTTTAAAGGTGATTTTGGCACACCATTCATAACAGCTATAGCGCTTCTAAATTCATTTCCTATAATTTTATAAAAATAATTATTTGTTACCCAATGTCCTGTATTTACAACACGTACACCACCAATTGCAGTAGAGTTATCGTTACCAATAAATACATTTCCATTAACCTTGGCATAGTTTCCATGACGTAATACTAAAGATCCTTCACACTCGAAAAATATGTTATGTTCAAATTCGTTAAAATTAGATTTACTTGAAATTATTTCAACTTCTCCATTACATCTTTCAAATAAGTTATTTTTAACCTCTGTGTAAGATGGTGTCATAGACGTATAGCTATCACCAATTTGTAAAGTCTCTCCATGTGGTCCTCCTAATCTTGGTCTTTCTCCTAAATAGTTATTTACAATTTTATGATGGTTATTAATATTCTCATTTCCATTTAGAAATACTCTTATTGTTGGGCCTGGATTAGATTTTCCAATAATGTAACAGTTACTTAATTCGTTATGTTTTCCGTAAAACTGAACCCAATGATCTTTTTCATCACGATTGGCTTGTGTAAAGCCATCAATAACTGTATTAGTTACTTTACAGTTATTTGCTATACTATCTTCATCTGTTCTAAAATCGATAACTGTATTTTTAGGCGTGTAACCATTTCTGAAATATAATCCAGTAACTTCTAAATATTCACCTGATAATCTAAGGGTAGACTGTCCTTCAATAAATACTTGTCCTGCTGTTTCTGCTTCCAAAACAATAGGCTGTTCTTTTGTACCAACACCTTTAAATTTTATAACGATATCCGTCCAAACACCATTAGCCATTACTAAATGGTCGCCTGGTTTTGCTTGTTTAATAGCCTGATTTAACTCTTGGGCATTTTTAACAATAGTCTTTAAAGCTTGTGCACTGACTTGAGCTGTAAACAAAATTGATAGAATTAAAATTGAAATTGTACTTTTAGTTGTATTCATTTGTTTTTTAGATTAAACTGGTTAACCAATTTGGTGAACCAAAAATACAAATTCTAAAACTTTTATTCAATTTTTTTGAATAAAATTAATTTAAAGTGTCAAAAATTAGCTTTAAGTTGAGTTATTTAGATAAAACTCCCGAAACACAGGTTTCAATTCTATTGGTTTGAATTATTGTAAAATGTTAGGCGTTTTATAAATAGATTATTAATAGCGTCCTAAACGATTAGTCTCTTTTTCAAAAAAGATATAACGACGTTGACTTTATAGAATTACTTGTACTGAGGGATACTTTTTCTATGTAAGTTGAATTTTGTTTTTTTTGTTGGCCTATCGAAAATTTATCGTAAAATTTGAAGCTGTTTGAGCTAAACGAATGTATCTACATATATGAATTTCAGTTGCGAATTCTTTAAATTTAGATGGTGAACGAAAAATTTAGATAAAAGTTCGTAAGCCTAGATTTTTTTGGCTTGGTTTATCCAGAGCGTAGTCGAAGGATCTTTTTATCAATGAAAAAAATGAGCATTTAATATTATTTAGGACACGATTGATAGATTATAGAAAGTGATAATTAACTTTTGTGAATTTTTTTTCTTGCTGAAAAGCTATTAAACACATTTATAGTTCATCTAATTATCATAATTTACGTTCAATTACACTTTACTTAATTCTATTTTTGAACATTACAAATACATAAAAAACAATAAGTTAAGCCCTCTTATTTTGAAGCGGACTTAACTTAAAAGTAAACTATTTATCTAAAAACTGTAATTACAACGTCGCTAATCGGCTATTAAATAAATATCCAGAATACATGTTTTTGTAATAAACTTTTTGTTCAATAGATTCAATGACTTTTGCTGCAAAATCTACTTCATACATATCAGACATACGATTTAAACCTCCAGGGCTAAACACATTAATTTCCATTAATTTATTTCCAACAATATCAATTCCAACTAAAAACATGCCATCTTGAACTAATTTTGGACGTACAATATTGGCAAGTTCCATAATCTGATCAGTCATTTTTGCTTTCATGGCCTTTCCTCCAGCATGAATATTACTTCTTATATCTCCTGAACCATTTACGCGTTGCATTAGTGCATATTTCCCATCTACTTGTAAAGGTTCTCCATTCAATAAAAATAAACGCGTATCTCCTCCTGTAGCTTCTTCTAAATATTCTTGAGCAATGACATAACCGTCGCGACAAATCGCATCTATAGTCTGATTTAAGTTTTTGGAATTATCTTTATCCATTAAAAACACATTAGTTCCACCTGATCCTTGCAACGGTTTCAAAATCATTTTTTGCTTTTGTTCCTTGAAAAAATCTTCAATTTCTTTATGATCGCGGGTAATAATTGTTTTGGGCCTTAGCACTTCTGGAAAATGCTGGAAATACATTTTATTAACAGCCAAAGCCAAACTCTTAGGATGATTTAAAACAATAACACCATTTCGCATCGCAATTTCTCCAAAAACAAAAGCTGCGTTTTGTGCCCAGTCACGTTCGTTTATCTCATCGGCAGGATTGTTTCTTAAGAAAAGAACATCCAAATCTTCGGAAGAAAGACTTATAAATTCCTCTTTTTGTAAAGCCTTAAAATAGGTTTCTTCACTTTTAAACACTTTATCTTTTATTGTTTTACAACGTACTGATAAATGTCCTGTCGAGGCATAAGACAATTCGCCAACACCAATAAAATAGACATCATGTCCTTTTTTATAAGCCGAAAAACCAAGAGTTGGCGTGGTGTAATTATGTTTTTCTGTATTGTGGTCGTTTATTATAAATGCTATTTTCATCGTGTTTTTAATTTATAAGTTCAATAATTTTAATTCCTTTATGTAATGTGTCTAAACGTTCTTTAACGTTAACTCTATTGTAAAACCTAGGCATTTCTGCTGCTTTTAAAACATTCCTATAGAGTAGTTCTTCGATAATATCGACATGTGTTATATTAAATTTTCCAGTATATAAATGCTCGATTTGCCCACCTTGTTTTAGGTAATTCATCAAGTCCATAATTCCAGCGAGATAAATGGCATCTTTAGTCAATCCGCCACCACGATACACCCGCATGGAAATCATAAATGCAGTATATTCTGAAAAGCTATACTTAATTCTTAAAATGTTAAATGTGGTAATAAAGTTAGCGCCTTTTAACATCGATTCTACTGCCATTACACGTCCCGCTAATAACCGCAATCGATTTACCGTAAGTCCGCCAACCAAATATTCCGCGATAACGGCTAATCCTTCTTGAAGCTGATCGTAACCTTCAAAACCTTCATACATTTGTTTTATCGGCTGGCTTTTACCGTTACAATAGGTAAGTATATGCGTTCCTATTTCATGATGAATTAAGGCATCTACCCGCTTTTCATCGATTAATAATTTATCGTTTATAAGTAATTTCGATTTCGAAACCATAATTCCAGCAACGTCATCTCTAATCTCTAAACCAATATCTATATCTGGAAATAGCCCACTATAATAATCAAGTTCTTTCTGAGCCACTTCTGCAAATTGATAGCAATCTAAGCGTTTAGCATTACTAATAATTTCTGGTTCTGGAAATGTTTCTAGAATATGTTTAGCTTCTTTTAAAACAGTAGTATTGATGCCTCCATATAAACTTTCACCTACAAATCTGAAATTCTTAGAACCACGTTCCTCCAACATAATAAGTTGTTTTTCGATTTCTAAACGTTTTCCTCTAAATATAAATGCTAGAGTTGGGTCTTCAATTTTATCAATTGGAATGGTAAATAATTTACGTTTTTCAACCTCTGGATCTAAAGCGATTAATCGGTATTTAAATGCGGGTGCCTTTTCAAAATCCTGTGCTTTAAAGGTCTCCCATTCTTCATTACTATTTACTGGTGTCACTCTTAAAAGGAAAGAAATCCGTTCGCTAATATTGGCTAAATCTTTATCCGTTTGAAGCGTAATCTCATCAATATGAGTTTTACCAAGCATCAAATAATGTTTAAAATCATCTGAAGTTTGCACACGAATAAATTCATAAACAGCGCGTTTAATAGTTTCAGAAAAAATTGTATAAAACGCTCTGAAAAACAGTGAGTATAACTCGTCTGACTTCGTGTTTTTGTATAAGGTTGGAATTGCCAATCCAATAATTAATGTACCCGACTTTCTTGAAGCACTAGAATCTAATAACGGTTGTAAATGATCCGGATGTCTGTCCAATGTATCAATCACTTCTGTCGTTAAATTTGGGTGCGTTCTTTTTAATTTATTGAATCCGTTGTACAATGCTTTTATAGCACCAGGTGCTTTATCTTCCGGACAAAAAATATTGAATTGATTCGAAATACTTTCAGTATTTGGCCACATTTCTATGACTAAAAACATTTCAAATTTCTGAGATATTAGCAAATTTATGGCATCTAATAAATGAGTGATATTAATAGTTTCATCTATAATTAAATATGATGCTTGTGTTTTTATTAGACGTGAAAAATAAACATCTACTTTGCTATATCTATACACACAAATAAATGGTAGCAGTTTATCTATATGTAACAAGCCGTTATTTATTAAACGTTCGTTAACAGGTTTATTCTTCGATAAACTATCGCATATTCTACCTATTATTTCAGGATCTAATGTTTTCATGTTTATTTAGAATATGTGTTATAGAACTGTGCAGCATGGGATTTGATTTTAGCGCCAAGTTGATCTCTGACGTTTGAAACGATTTCAGGATAAATCAGTGCTTTTTTTTCATTACAATACACTTTAGCAATTTCTGTGGCTAAAACCAGAGTGTTTGTGAAATTTGATGTGATGTACTTTAGAAAGTATCCGTTCCCTTGAAATGTATCGTTAATGTGAGCTGTTGAAGGGATTTTTTTAGATAGCGTAATTTCGGAAAGTAACTGTCTCCAATTTTCGATTTCAGTTTTAAATCGAGATTCATCTACATTTTTAGTCCCTAAATTCCAGGTAGGTACTTCACGGTCCCAGCGTTTTACATTAAAACTATGCATGTCGTATACTACAGCGTGACCGTAAATATCTTCGACAGTTGAAACTAACTTATGAAGTACGTTATAAAATTCGTGATGTTTGTTTAATGCACGATCTTTTAAGGATGTTAGTAATGGTTTTTTCCAAAGAGGTTTACCCCAAGCATCTTTATAAATAGCATCTTCAGGAGCTCTATTTAAATCGTATTCGAAACGAGAATCTAAACCTGAAATAACAATCGGACATTCTGAAACCATAGTTTTGGTTTCAGGATCTTCTTCGTACCAACGTTCATATTCAGAATGGGTACAAAAGTCCCATAAATCACGTTTAAAATGATGACCATCGTGAACTGCGCCGCAAATAAACGGCACGTATTTATCGATTTTTAGTGTAAAAGAATAATCTGAAGCAACCGCATGAAAGCGTTCTTTTGCTTCGATTTTTTTGACGATATTTTTAAGACTTAATTTTTCCATAGTTGAATAAAACTATAAAATTGAATCTTAAAAAGATGTTAAATCATTGATTTGAAGTGCTTAAATAGCCTCTAAAAATAAAAGTAATTAATGGATTATCGTGATTAGAATTATTAATAACTCAAAACGTCTTATTTTGAAGTTTTAGTCTTGTAATTATCATCCCAATGTTTTTCGTGAGGCTCACCAAGTTTACCAACAGACTTGGCAACTAACATGGAAACGGCAGCATCACCAGTAATATTTACGGTGGTACGACACATGTCTAATGGTCTATCTACAGCAAAGATTAATGCTAAACCTGCTTCAGGAATACCAGCTTGAGCTAATACAATAACTAACATTACCATACCTGCGCCAGGAACAGCTGCACTTCCTATAGATGCTAAAGTAGCTGTGGCGATAATACCTAATTGTGCTCCTAAACTTAAATCCATACCAAAAGCTTGCGCTATAAATACAGCAGCAACAGCTTGATATAAACTGGTTCCATCCATATTAATCGTTGCTCCAATGGGTAGTACAAAACTAGCAACTTCCTCTTCTACGCCTAAATGTTCTTCAACGCGCTCCATAGTAAGTGGTAATGTCGCTGCACTACTACTGGTTGAAAACGCTAAAAGCTGGGCAGGAGAAATTCCGTTGAAAAAGAATTTTGGTGTTTTTTTTGTAAATACATAAACAATTCCAGCATATACCATCATCATCAGTAATAAGCCTAAAACTACACTAAAGGCATACCAACCTAAGGCTTTAAATAAATCTGCACTTGGTGCTTCTACAATTAAGGCAGCAAGTAACGCGAATACACCATACGGTGCAGCCAACATAATAATATCTATAAGTTTTAAGATAACTTCATTAAACCCATCAAAAAAGTCTTTTACAGGTTTAGATTGTTCTTCTGGAATTAGAATTAAACCCACTCCAAAAAAGATAGCAAAGAAAATCACTTGAAGCATATTTCCGTTATCGCTAGCAGCTTGAAAGATGTTACTAGGCACAATGTCCTCTAAGGCTTGTAAAGGGCCTGCTTCTTTTTGTTTTGCTGCAGCTGCAATTTTAGAATCTGCATCGCCTTTGTAATTTTCAACCAATTGCGATCTTGTTTCTTCAGAAATAGAATGTCCTGGTTTTATAATATTTACTACAGCTAATCCAATAGAAACCGCAATTAGAGTAGTAAGAATATAAATTCCTATAGTCTTTCCTCCCATTTGAGAGAGCTTAGAAATGTCTTTTAAATCTGAAACTCCTTTTATTAATGACCCTAAAATTAAAGGAACGGCAATGAGTTTTAATGAATTGATGAAGATGTTTCCAAAAGGTTTAATCCAACGGCTAACAAAATCACTTCCCCATTCAAATTGTGTCATTATTAATGCGAACACAACTCCTGTAACCATTCCTATCAATATTTGCCAATGCAATGCGAGTTTCTTCATAGTATAATTTTGGTGCTTATATTTTAAATTGTTTGTTAAGTTAGATGATTGTGTAAAATAATAAAAGGTTTTCTATTAGAATTTTAGTCGACTGTATATCGATTTATGAATTCAAATAGAAAACCTTTTAAAAATTTATGTATTTATTTTATTGATAGGTTTTATCGAGTAAAAAATAATCTGCTATAACCAATGCGGCCATAGCTTCAACAATTGGTACAGCTCTAGGCACAACACAAGGATCGTGACGTCCTTTACCTTCCATTTGCACAATATTACCATCTTTATCAATCGTATCTTGCGTTTGCATAATCGTAGCGACTGGCTTAAAAGCAACTCTAAAGTAAATATCCATACCGTTACTTATTCCGCCTTGTATACCTCCAGAAAGATTAGTTTTTGTTGTTCCGTCTGTATTATATAAATCGTTGTGATCGCTTCCTTTCATTTTTGCACCACAGAATCCGCTACCATATTCAAATCCTTTTACAGCATTTATAGAGAGCATGGCTTTCCCTAATTCTGCATGTAATTTGTCGAAAACAGGTTCTCCTAAACCAATAGGCACATTTTTAATCACACAAGTTACTGTGCCTCCAATAGTATCTCCAGCTTTTCTGATTTCTTTAATTTTTGAAATCATTCTATCTGCCGTTTCCGTATCTGGACAACGTACAATATTACTTTCTGTATTATTAAGATCTACATCTTGATATGGTTTTTCCATGAAAATCTCACCTACAGAAGATGTAAACGCATGAATTTCTATACCTTTTAAAAATTGTTTAGCCACTGCACCTGCCACTACGCGACAAGCTGTTTCTCTAGCAGAACTTCTCCCTCCTCCTCTATAATCGCGAACACCATATTTTTTTTCGTAAACGTAATCGGCATGCGACGGACGGAAAGAATCCTTTATGTGTGAATAATCGTGAGACTTTTGATTTGCGTTTTCAATAATGAATCCTATTGAAGTTCCTGTAGTTTTACCTTCAAAAATTCCGGATAAGAATTTTACTTCATCTGGTTCTTTTCGTTGTGTTACTATAGCCGATTGTCCAGGTTTTCTACGATTCATTTCATTCTGAATAGCATCAAAATCTATTGAAATCCCAGCCGGGCATCCATCTAACACTCCACCTAATGCAACACCATGAGATTCACCAAAAGTGGTGAGTTTAAATATTTTTCCAAATGAATTACCTGCCATAACAAACTGTATTTTTTTGCTAATTTAAATGTATTATTACGAAAAATAAAATAGAATGTGAGTAATTCCAAAATTAGATTCTAAAACATAGATAACACTAATTTTACAAAAAGCTGTTTATTACTTAATTAGGACTTTAAGTTAAAGTAACATCTGTAGTTGTTATTTGCATTATTACGAACATTCTAACGTCCTACTTTATTGAAAATTAAACGAAAAATTGAAGTCGCCGTCATATCCGATGTTCATTTAGGAACATTTGGTTGCCATGCCAAAGAGCTATATTCTTATTTAAATAGTATAGACCCGAAAAAGCTTATTTTAAATGGAGATATCATAGATATCTGGCAGTTTAACAAACGTTATTTCCCAAAATCGCATATGCAAGTCATTAAAAAAATAATGGACATGGCTTCAGATGGTGTTGAAGTGATTTACATTACAGGAAACCATGACGAAATGCTTAGGCGTTTTAGCGATTCTACTATAGGAAATTTTTCGATTGTAGATAAATATGTAACCGAGTTAAACGGAAAGAGTGCTTGGTTTTTTCATGGAGATATTTTTGATGTATCTATACAGAATGCAAAATGGTTAGCTAAATTAGGTGGTTATGGTTATGATTTTTTAATCTTAATAAACCAAATTGTAAATTGGGGTTTATCGAAAATGGGAAGAGAGAAATATTCAATTTCTAAACGTATAAAAAATGGCGTAAAAGGTGCTGTGAAATATATAAGCGATTTTGAAACAGTTGCTACAGATTTGGCTATAGAACAAGGTTACGACTATGTAATTTGCGGACATATACATCAGCCAAAGATGATTATTAAGGAGAATAAGCATGGAAAAACCATGTATTTAAACTCTGGAGATTGGGTTGAAAACTTTACGGCTTTAGAATATCAATTTAAGCGTTGGAAAATTTATAACTATAACCACGATAAACTCTCCCCTTTTTTTGTAGACGAAGATTTAAAAGATATGGATATGCAAGATTTAATAGCTGCAATAACGATAGTTGACAAGAGAAAGAAGAAATCTAAAAAGCAAAAATTAGAGTAAAGCTCTTCTTAAAATAGTTACTGGATGGAGTGCCTCCCGATTTGTCCCATCCTTAATTTGATGTCGACAACTTGTCCCATTTGCTGAAATAAGCACGTCTTGAGCTGCTTTTCTAACCGCAGGGAATAAGGTTTGTTCACCAACATTCATACTCACTTCATAATGTTCTTTTTCGTATCCAAAACTACCTGCCATTCCGCAACATCCGCTTGGGATAATAGTCGCTTTATACCCTTTTGGAAGATTGAGAATTTTAAATGTTGATAATTGGTTGCTCATTGCTTTTTGATGACAATGTGAATGGATCTTAATTATTTTCTCTTCGGTGTGAAATTGCTCAGATGTAATATTTCCTTTTTCTAATTCTGAAAACAGAAAGTCTTCAATTAAAAAGGTATGTTTTGCAATCCGTTTTGCTGCTTCTTTATCCTCAGCCAACATAATATATTCATCTTTAAAAGTAAAAATTGCTGAAGGTTCTACACCAACCAAGGGTGTATCTTCAGATATTAAATTTTTATAAATATTCACATTCTTGGTAGCGCAATCTTTAGCTTGTTCTAGAAAACCTTTAGATATGAATGCGCGTCCAGATTCTTCATGTTTCACAAACTTTAAATCGTAATTTAATCCTTGTAATAAGGCAATAGCATCTAAACCAATCTCAGTATCTAAAAGGTTTGTAAACTCATCTACAAAGAAATGAATCGTTTTTGTTTTTTTATAGTTAACTAATTCAAAATCATTATTTTTAATATGTTTATTTAAACTTTTAGAAGATACTAGAGGCATACTTCTTTTTTCGGCGATACCAAATGTTTTCTTCATTAAATCGGATGTGAATTTCGTTTTGAAAAAGAAATTTGTAATACCCGAAACATGAGTAGTTAATTCGTTCACTTTGTTATTATATGCAAATAATTTAGAGCGTAAACTAAATCCGTTTTCCTTCTGATATTGGTATAAAAACTCTGATTTCATACTCGCAATATCCACTGTACTCGGGCATTCATTTAAGCATGCTTTACAGCTTAAACATAAATCTAGAATGTCTTTTAGTTCTTCATGATTAAACGGGTTTTTACCAGCTTCTGTATGCGTTAAAAATTCGCGTAAGGCATTCGCTCTTGCTCGTGTTACATCCTTTTCGTTTCTAGTTGCACGATAACTCGGGCACATGGTTCCGCCTAATTCTGGTGGTTTTCTGCAATCTCCACTCCCATTACACTTTTCAGCTTGTCTAAGAATACCCTCAGAAGCCGAAAAATCCATTAACGTTTTTATTTCAGGTTCTTTACGGTCTGGAACATAGCGCAGCGCTTCATCCATAGGAAAAGCATCAACTATTTTACCTGCATTAAATATGTTATTAGGATCGAAAACCGATTTAATACGCTTTACAATTTGGTAATTATCCTCACCAATCATTAACGGAATAAATTCAGCACGTACAATTCCATCACCATGTTCACCAGACATGGAACCTCGGTATTTCTTAACTAAATGCGCAACATCCGTAGTGATTTTTCGAAATAAAACAACATCTTCACTCAGTTTAAGATTTAAAATCGGACGTAAATGTAATTCGCCAGCTCCAGCATGTGCGTAGTAAATCGCCTTCTGATTATAGCCTTTCATTAGTGCTGTGAATTCATTTATATAATTCGCGAAATCAGGAAGAGCAACTGCTGTATCTTCTATACATGCCGCCGATTTTTTATCGCCAATTATATTTCCTAAAAGTCCAAGACCTGCCTTTCGTAATTCAATGGCTTTATCAATATCATCATCAAAAAGGATCACATTTGCATAACTTAAACCTTCAATATTTAAATCATTTACAAGAGCTGTAGCTTGACGTTTAACAGCTGTTTTATCGTTACTTTTTAGCTCACACATTAAAATGGCTTCAGGATCGCCAACTACAAATTGTCTATTTTCTTGTTGTTTTAAATTATTTTTAGTACAATCTAATATTGTTTTATCCATCATTTCGCACAAGTACAAATTATGCTGCATACATGTTGTTGTCGCTATTAATGAGTCTTCAATTGTTTTAAAATGTGCAGCGACCATAACACGTTCTGTGGGTGGTAAAACATCTAAATGCAATGTAATCTCTGTAGTAAAAGCCAATGTGCCTTCGCTTCCAGATAATAGATTACACATATTAAAGGGCTTGTCTGATTCTTCAAAAACAGAAGCATCCATCAATTTATCTAAAGCATATCCTGTGTTTCTACGATGTATTTCTGGCTTTGGAAACTCTTTATAAATATGACTTCTAACCGCTTCAGATTTTAACTCGTTGTAGATCGTTTTATATATTTTGCCTTCCAGATTGGATAAAGTCATTTTCTTATGAAATTCATCCATAGTTAAATTTCCAAAGACAGCATCCGTTCCATTACTTAAAATGGTTTTTAATTGTAAAACTTTATCTCTAGTTACGCCATATTGAATAGATGTTGTTCCTGAAGAGTTGTTCCCAACCATTCCACCAATCATACAACGATTAGACGTTGATGTGTCTGGAGAGAAAAACAATCCATAGGGTTTTAATTGAAGATTTAAAAAATCCTTTACAATCCCAGGCTGAAGCGTAACTGTTCTCGCTTCTTTATTTATTGAAATAATGTTTGTGAAATATTTAGAAACATCTACAACAATACCATCACCAACACACTGTCCAGCTAAAGACGTTCCTGCTGTTCTTGGAATTAATGTAATCGAATTGGTGTTTGCAAAAGCAATTAAAACTTTTAAATCTGTTTTATGTTTTGGATACGCAACAGCTAATGGTAATCTTCTATAAACCGATGCATCTGTGGCATAAATGGATTTCATTAAAGCGTCGTAATACAACTCGCCTTCTAAAGATGTTTTTAATTCGTCCAAAATAGAAAGGGCAATTGTGGTCATAACAAGAAGATTATTTACTAAGTATGTTTAGCAGTTTTAAAAGTAAGCAATGTAATAAAACTAACAAATAAATGATTAATTACCATTAAGTTAATTTCTGAACTATTAAATTTATAGCTTGAATTGAAATTACTTTTTATGAACAAATTATTTTTAGCACTGACTTTTATTTTTATTGGATTAACAGTTCAATCACAAGAAACAACTAAAAACGCCTTAGGTATTCGTTTAGGAAACAATGATGGTATTGGATTCGAAATCTCTTATCAGCGTGCATTAGGCACTAAACAACGATTAGAAGCCGATTTAGGATGGCGGACAGGTGATAGTTACGATAGTTACCAATTAACTGGATTATACCAATGGGTTTGGCCTATAATAAACAAATTAAATTGGTTTGTTGGTGCAGGTGGAGGTTTTGGTAGCCGCGATTATAAGCAAACAGACCAACAGAGTGGCGATAATGATGTTTTTGTATTTATTGCTGGTGATGTGGGTATAGAATACAATTTTAATATTCCTTTAGTTATATCTTTAGATTTTAGACCTGCCTATGGATCTAACGACTACGATGCATATGATTTTGGATTTGGTTTTAGATATAAATTTTAAAATCCGCTTTTGTGAAATGAAAAAACGCTTCAGATTTAAAATAATCTGAAGCGTTTTTTTTTATAGTTTCGAATAAATATTTTTTTTCAAACCGACTATCATCGAGGAATTCTTCCCGATTAAACTATATTTTCTTCTAAACTTTTACGTAATGTATCTTCGTATAATTTTTCATATTGTGGTACTATTTTATGCAAATCGAATATATAAGAACGCTCTTTTGCATTTTGCTTAAATTGCTTTAATCTATCCTCGTCACTTAAAATATGAATTGCATTTTGGCTCATTTCTTCAATATCTCCAACATCGCTTAAAAAACCGGTAATACCGTGAATATTAACTTCTGGAATTCCTCCTGTATTACTAGAAATTACAGGAACACCGGATGCCATTGCTTCTAAAGCAGCAAGTCCAAAACTTTCTGTTTCCGATGGCAATAAGAACAAATCACTAAAACATAAAATTTTATCAATCTCGTTACTTCTTCCAAAAAATACCACTTTATCAAGAATGCCTAATTTCTGACATAAATTTTCTGCTTTTTCTTTATCTGGACCTTCACCAATTAACATTAATTTTGCAGGTATTTCCTTTTGGATGTTGTAGAAAATTTTAATTACATCTAAGATGCGTTTTACCGGTCTTAGATTACTAATGTGAGTAATGATCTTTTCATTATCAGGAGCCATCATTCCGCGTTGGCAATCTGTATATGAATGTTTATATTTTTCAATATCAATAAAATTAGTGATAACGTGAATATCCTTCTTAATATCAAATAATCTAAAAGTATCTTCTCTTAAACTTTCGGAAACCGCTGTAACAGCATCCGATTTATTTATACTAAAACTAACCGCAGGTTTATAAACAGGATGACTTCCTACCAAAGTGATATCGGTACCGTGAAGTGTCGTTACTATAGGAATATTTATACCTTCTTCCTGCAACATTTTCTTAGCCATATATGCCGCATAGGCATGAGGAATGGCATAATGCACATGTAATAAATCAAGTTTGTGAAGCTTAACCATATCTACCATTTTACTAGATAAAGCCAGTTCATAAGGCTGATAATGAAATAAAGGGTATTCTGGTACATTAACTTCGTGAAAATGCACTTTGTTACTTAATAAATCTAACCGCACTGGCTGATTATAAGTAATAAAATGAATTTCGTGGCCGCGTTTCGCTAACTCTAAACCCAATTCTGTAGCAACTACGCCACTTCCTCCAAATGTTGGATAACAATTAATTCCTATTCGCATCTTAATTTATAATTGCTTCGTAAATAAGTTCTTGAATATCTGTTCTAATATTTTCTCGTAATAACATGTTTATTTCTGCAGAAGGATAGGTTCTGTTTGCTAAAAACACATAAACGATATCTTCATCTGGATCTGCCCAAGTATATGTTCCTGTAAATCCGGAATGCCCAAAACTTTTCATAGAAAGGCAACCACATGTTGGTCCGCTTTTCCCGAATTGAGGTTTATCGAATCCTAATCCGCGTCTATTACCTTTGTCTGCATAATAACATGTATTAAACATATCTATAGTTTCTGGTTTTAGATAACGTTTATCACCATAAAATCCTTTTTGCAAATACATTTGCATAATTTTAGCGATATCGTTGGCATTACTAAAAACACCTGCATGCCCACCTACTCCATTTTGCATGGCAGCTCCCATATCGTGAACGTAACCTTGCACTACCTGATGCCTATAATAAGTATCGTTTTCTGTTGGTATTATATCTTTCATTGGAAACTTTAAATACGGATTATAAGTTGATAAATTCATTCCTAAGGATTCATAAAAATGAGTTTGAACTAATACATCTAATGTTCTGTCGTAATAAGTTTCGATAAATTTCTTTAAAATGTAATAAGGTAAATCACTATAGCGATAACTTAGTTTGGGAAGCAAGTCTGTTTCTTTAATAATTTTCTGAATCGAGTCTGGATAATCGCGTTTTAAATATATATTATTCGCTATTTTAATATTGAAAAGCTCGCTTGGCGCATTGCTATAATATTTAGAACTCGGCATTTTAGCAGTGTCAAGCGTTGCAACATAAAAAGGAATCCAAGGTTTTAATCGTGCATAATGCGATAACATTTGTTTAAGACTTATGTCCGCTTTATTTGAACCTATATATTCGGGCATTAATTTTGAAAGTGTAGAATTTATTGTAATTTCATCATCCTGCTCTACAATTTCCATTAACAAAGGTAAGCTCGCAACTATTTTGGTTAGTGATGCAATATCGTAGATATCATTAAATTTTACAGGTTCCGCATCTTTTTCATATGTATGTTTTCCGAAATTCTGATTGTAAATTACCTTTCCCTTTCTTGCGACCAAAAGTTGCAATCCGGGAGTCATATGTTCGTCTACTGCACGTTGTGCAATTGCATCGATTCTGTGTAATTTTTTCGAATCGACACCTACCCGTTCCGGAATTGTATATCCTAAACGAGAAATTGAACTGGTATTAACACCATCTCCAACAAGCAATCCATTTCCAACAGAAACGGGAAGTTTACCTTTAGCCTCTAGAGCTCCAAAAATAATTTGAGCCGACTTTTCTTGAGCGACATCACTATTTTGATAACTTACTATAATACCTTCAATATTTTCAATTGATGGTAAATCTAACAATGCGTATGGTTTAACAAATACATCTAAAATTACATTATGTGTTTGCGCTATACTGTCTAAAAGTTGAACTTCTTCTGTAGTAAAATCGTAACTCTTCCAAGGATTTGCATTCGAGCGATGTAAACCAATTATAATGGTATTATAGTTATCTAATCTGTTTTTGATATAATCGTACGTGTCCGATTTAATCTCGTGGACTTTAGTGTATTTTTTTAATTCCTCATAAAACGGTGTCCCAGTATCATCACCAAATTTTATATAGGCAATTGTTTTTTTATCTAAATCGCGAATTGGTAAAATGTCATTTTCATTTTTTACGACTGTAATCGCATTTTCGAATAATTCCTCATTTAAAATATCATCTTCCAAACGGTTTAAATCTGCAACCAAATTAGTCGTGTTTATTGGTTTGTAATGATTTAAACCTACTTTGTATTTAGACATTAATATTTTCTTTACAGAGTATGCTAAACGATCCTCTGTAATGATGTTAGAATTATAAGCTTCAGTAATTTTCACCATAGCTTTTGGCACATCTTCAGAAATTAGTAAAATGTCGTTTCCTGCTAAAAATGCAGCCAAATCAATATCTCCTGGACTACTAAAATTTGCAACGCCTTTCATTTCTAAAGCATCGGTAAAAATTAAGCCTTCAAAACCCATTTTATCTATTAATAAATCGGTAATTATTGCTTTAGATAAAGACGATGGAAAATCTGGTCTAGCTTCTAAACTAGGCACATTTAAATGTGCTACCATAATGCTTTCTAAACCATTTTTAATCATTTTTTTATACGGATAAAGCTCAATGGAATCTATACGTTTTTCTGAAAACGTTATGGTTGGAAGGGCTTTATGCGAATCGGTTTCTGTATCTCCGTGTCCTGGAAAATGCTTTCCTGTAGCCATAACTCCAGCACTTTGCAAACCTTTCATAAACGCTATAGCATGATCTGTAACTTCGTCTCGGTCTTCACCAAAAGAACGATTTCCAATAATAGGATTTTTAGGATTTGTATTAATGTCTACGTCTGGACCAAAATTAAAATGAATCCCTATACGTTTACAATGCTCACCAATATGTTTTCCAACTTGTTCGACTAATTCCTTGTTTTGTATGGCTCCTAAAGTCATATTCCAAGGAAATGCATATGTAGAATCTAGTCGCATACTCAATCCCCATTCTGCATCCATACCAATTAACATGGGCACTTTAGATAAACCTTGATACGTATTATTTAGTTTTGCCAACTTAACAGGTCCTCCTTTCGAATAAATAATACCTCCGATGTGATTATTTTTAATCAGATTTTCAATACTACTTTGATCTCTTGTGTTTGCAGAAGTCATGGCTCGAACCATAAATAATTGGCCAATTCGTTCTTGAAGTGTCAATTTAGTATACACACTATCCACCCATTTTTGTTGAGCTATAGCATCTTTTGTAACTAAAGGATTTGTAGAATTTTGACTAAAAGAAAGGTTTATACTAAAAAGAATAAATAAAATATATAAAATGTTGCGCATGAAAAATTCAATTTGATTGTAAATACATTATTTACGATAAATAAGTAGCCAAAATACCATATTTAAAATGAAGTTAAAAAGACTTTGTGATAGATTTATAAAGAATTAATTAACAGTGATAAATCCAATAAATATGAGATAAAAAAGCGATGTGTTAAATAGTAGTCAATGCTCTATAAGTATTACTAAAATACGTTAAGAATGACTGCTTTAAAAAAAAACTTCACTCAATAAAAATTGAATGAAGCCTCTTTATATTATTCTTCTAATTTGAGTTATTCTATTAAATCGATATATCTATCGTGATAGCCTAATAAATATAAAACACCATCTAAGCCAATACTAGAAATAGAACTTTGTGCATTGTCTTTTACTTTAGGTTTTGCATGAAAAGCAATGCCTAGACCGGCAAGGTTAAGCATTGGTAAATCGTTGGCACCATCTCCAATGGCAATAGTTTGACTAATATCTATACCTTCTCTTTTTGCGATATCTTTAAGATACTCTGCTTTTTTATTCCCGTCTACAATTTCTCCAAGATAACCACCGGTAAGCAGTCCATCTTTAATTTCTAGTTGATTTGCATACACATAATCAATACCTAATTCTTTTTGTAAATAATGTCCAAAATAAGTAAATCCACCAGATAAAATGGCGGTTTTAAATCCGTATTTTTTTAAAGTATCAATAAGTCTTCTGGCACCTTTTGTAATTGGTAAATTAACAGCCACTTGCTGAAGCACATCTTCGCTTAATCCTTTTAAAAGTTTCATGCGTTTCTCAAAACTCTCATTAAAATCGATTTCACCTTGCATTGCAGACTCAGTAATCGCTTTTACTTCTGCTCCAACTCCTGCCAATTCTGCAAGTTCGTCAATAACTTCTGTTTGAATTAAAGTAGAGTCCATATCAAAACAAACTAAACGTCTGTTTCTTCTATAAATATTGTCTTCTTGAAAAGCGATATCCACATTTAAATCCCGTGAAATTTGCATGAACCTTTCTGTAAATTCAGATTTATTTTCGATATGACCTCTAATTGATAATTGAATAGACGCCCTAGGATATTCTTCATCTTTAACTAAAGATAAACGACCAGTAAGACGTTTAATCGCATCGATGTTTAAGTTCTTTTCAGAAATAACTTTAGTGACTTCAGAGATTTG
Organism: Formosa sejongensis; assembly: GCF_033447105.1. NCBI lineage: Bacteria > Pseudomonadati > Bacteroidota > Flavobacteriia > Flavobacteriales > Flavobacteriaceae > Formosa > Formosa sejongensis. The sequence continues at coordinate 86,466 of NZ_JAWQUN010000005.1, read as the reverse complement.
TTTAGCCGATAATTTTTCACCTAAAAGTGTTATAATATATCGGTCTTTACCTTGCAGCGTTACCCATTTCTCGTAATCATCAAGAGTAATAGGTGTGAACTTAGCAGTGATACCGAGTTCGTAAGCTTTAAATAATAAATCTTTTAAAACTGCTGCCGATTTTTTCTTCGATTTTATTTCAAACAAAATACCTAAAGATAGTGTATCGTGTATGTTTGCTTGGCCAATATCTAGAACTTTAGCACCATATTGTGCTAAAACATCTGTTAAACTAGATGTTAATCCAGGCTTATCTTGTCCCGAAATGTTTAATAAGAAAATCTCATTACTCATAATATCGTATTTGGATTTTAGGTTGAAAAAATTAAAGATCTATTTGGTATAATAGACCTATTATAAAGATTGATAGCTTTTGTTTTGTGAATAAAATTCATGGAATAGCTAAAACTGATTCTTAAACTTTTATTAAATATTAATTATTTAATAAATCTATTATGCCAGCTTTCACTTGCAGGAACTTCCCAGTTTTCCTTGTATTCGGCAACTGTATTTACTAAATTATTAAAGACAATAGTGTTTTTAGAAACTGCTTTATCTTTAGCCATTTTTCTGAATTCGGTTAAGTTTTTATAAGCAACAAACTCACCTTGTTTATAAGACACATTCATTTTATCTAATAAATCTACATTGTATTCTTTTTCTAATTGTTGAATAAAATGCACTGAAGCATCTACCGAACATCCTGTAGCATTATTAACTTCTTGATTTAAACCAAGCACAATAAAACGCTTATACTTAATATCGAAACCTGCATTTAAATCTGCACCGTGAGCAGTCCAGTTTTCTAAAAAGACTTCAAGTTTAGATTTTATTTCTTCTAATTCTTGATCTGAAAAAGAACGATTGGCTTGATAAATCCAAACTTTTGAGGTTTCTGGTAATGTATTAAAATCTACTAACATCTTTTTAATTCTATATTTTTAATCCGGATTCAGTTTTTTGAATTTTCTAAAATCTATTTCAATTTAAGACCTCTAAAACGTACTAATAATTATTTTACTCGACTTTATGGTGTTAAAAAAAAACAGATATTAGGGTTTGGATAAGTGCTAATATTAAATCTACCATATGCGTTAGTCCTTTAAAATTTATAAATCTTGAGCGTTTGCTATAAGTTCTGCGATATCCATTACTTCAACTTCTGTCTCTTTGTTTTTAGCTTTAACACCGTCAGTCATCATTGTATTACAAAACGGACAACCCGCAGCAATAATATCTGGCTTAACTTCTATCGCTTGCTCTGTACGCTCTACGTTTACTTCTTTATCGCCTTTTTCGGCTTCTTTAAACATTTGAGCTCCACCAGCACCACAACAAAGTCCTTTGCTTTTACAGTTTTTCATTTCGACTAATTCAGCTTCTAACTTCCGAATTAAATCGCGAGGTGCTTCGTACACATTGTTTGCACGCCCTAAATAACATGGATCATGAAATGTAATACGCTTACCTTTATATTGTCCGCCTTCAATCGTTAATTTACCTTCATCTAATAAAGATTTTAAAAACTGAGTGTGATGCATAACTTCGTAATTACCACCTAATTCAGGATATTCATTTTTGATGGTATTAAAGCAGTGCGGACATGCTGTTACGATTTTTTTGACTTCGTAAGCATTTAAAACTTCGATATTAGTAACCGCTTGCATTTGGAATAAAAACTCGTTTCCTGCACGTTTCGCTGGGTCTCCGGTACAACTTTCTTCTGTACCTAAAACTGCAAAATCGACATTCGCTTTGTTTAATAATTTTACAAATGCTTTGGTTATTTTTTTTGCTCTATCATCAAAACTTCCGGCACATCCAACCCAAAATAAAACATCAGGTTGCTTTCCTTGAGCCGTATATTCTGCCATGGTAGGCACTTTAAGTATTTCGCTCATTTCTCTATTTTGATTTATTGTATTTATAAATTTTAAGCATATTAAAACCTATTCGTCTTTCCAATTTAAACGATCCATCTGGTTGTAAGGCCAAGGTGCACCATTATTTTCTATGTTTGTCATCATGTTATTTAATTCTATAGGAGCAGCAGACTGTTCCATTACTAAATAACGTCTCATATCTATAATTATCGATAACGGGTCTATACTAACCGGACACGCTTCTACACATGCATTACAAGATGTACAAGCCCAAAGTTCTTCGTTAGTAATATAATCGCCTAATAATTGTTTTCCGTCGTCGTTAAAGACACCATTATTGGCATCTATATTTTTACCAACTTCTTCTAAACGATCTCTTGTATCCATCATAATTTTACGAGGAGACAGTTTTTTTCCTGTTTGATTTGCTGGGCATTCGCTAGTACAACGTCCGCATTCGGTACAGGTGTAAGCGTTTAATAATTGTACCCAATTTAAATCTTGAACATCGCTAGCTCCAAACTTTACAACTTCTTCTTCTCCGGATTCATCTTCTGCAGGTGCAGCAAATGGATCGGCATCAGGATCCATCATCATCATAACTTCTTTTGTTACGGCTTCAAGATTGTCTAGTTGTCCTTTAGGTTTTACTTTCCCATAATAAGTGTTTGGAAAAGCTAACAGGATATGTAAATGTTTAGAAAAGTATAAATAATTCAAGAAAATTAGAATACCAGTGATATGAAGCCACCACGCTCCTCTTTCAACAATGTGCAATGTGCCTTCTGAAAGATTACTGAATAGAGGTGCTATAAACTGACTGATAACATTTCCGCTATTCATAGCTTGAAAATGAATGTCGGTTGCATTCATGACTAAAAATAAAGTCATTAATATCATTTCGAAATACAAAATGATATTTCCATCACTTTTTGGCCAACCTTTCATTTCCGATTTCCAGAAACGTTTCAGTTTAATAATGTTTCTACGTATCCAGAATATGGTTACTGCAACAAAAACTAATAGCGCTAAAACCTCGAAAGATCCAATTAATACGCCGTAAAAACTCCCCATTGTAGAAAATATTCGGTGCGTACCGAAAAGACCATCAATAATAATTTCTAAGACTTCAATATTTATTATTACAAATCCTACATATACAATAACGTGTAAAAAACCAGCTATTGGTCGGCGTACCATTTTACTTTGCCCTAAAGCAATCATAGCCATGTTTTTCCAACGTTTAGATGTATTATCGCTTACATCGACATCTCGACCAAGTTTAATGTTTCGGACTAATTTCTTTACATTTATTGCGAAGAAACCTATTCCTGCAATTAATAGTATCGCAAATAATATGTTAGGAATTATGCTCATATATTAGTTAGTTGTTGGTGCCTTAACGTCTACATCTATACCGTTATCACTAGCTTGATTTTCTTCGACATCAAAATCATTTGGTTTTTTTCCGAATACAGAAAAATGAATATAACGCTTTGGATTTAATTTCATGTCCTGAAGCAATTGTTCTAACTGTAGCGTTGCTCCTTCTAAATTAGTATATAATTTATCGTCAGTCATTAATTTACCTAAGGACCCTTGTCCATTATTTACATCAGCCAAAATACCATTAAAGGTTCCTAGCGTTTGTTCGAAATTATTTACAACACCAGAAATATTGGTCGCTGCCAAAGAATCTGAAAGTTTAGAAATATTTGCAGAGGCATTACTAAAATTAGATAAGGTTGTATTTATGTTATCTTCATTAGTTTTAATAATACCGTTTAGACTATTAGATGTTGTTTTGAAAGACAATATTGTTTGATCCAAAGATGTAATGGCATTTTTAAGATTTGTTCTTGTCTCTTCATCGAAAATACTATTTACGTTTAGAAGCAACGAATCTGCATTGTTAGTTAAAGATTCTATCTTTTCCTGTAAAGGTGCAAGTTTCTCACCAAGTAAATCTGTTAAGCCAGATTTTTTAGAAGCTGTTAAGTAATCTTTATCTTTTGCAAGTTCTGCATTATCTAAAGCAGGTACAATTGATATTGCTTTACCGCCAATTAAACTTGTATCGTATAATTCGGCTTTACTGTTTTTAGAAAATGGATATTCGTTATCTATAAAAAGAGTAACCAATAGTTTTGCATCCTCTTGTAGTGTTATTTCTTTAACATTTCCTACTCGTAAACCACTAATGGTAACAGGTGTAGATGGGGTTAAACCTTCAACATTATCGTAAACCACATAAAATGTTCGCGAAGACGAGAATAAATTTACACCATTCAAAAAATTAATTCCGAATATTAAAAATATAATTCCAACTATAACAAGGATAGCAGTTTTGACTTCTTTTGATATCTTCAAAGTATTGATTTTAGTTTATGAACAAAATTAGAAATAATTAAATTATAATACACCTAATTTGATGTAGTTTTTAGCACATCCTCCAAAAGTACTTGCTCTCCGTTGTTAAATGCAACGATAAAACTTGTATTGAATCCTTTTGATTTAGCCTGTGTTAACATCGATTTTATTTCAGAATAATCTGACGAACTTCCGTAATAATATTTGTAAAGATTACCTACTTGATCTCTAGATATGGGACTTAAACCGCTAAAATTAAAAGGTTTTGTTTCTAATTTCTTAGCACCGGCAGCAATCTGAACTTTAAATTCGACATCGCTATATGTTTCAATTGTTTTCTTTTCTAAACCAATTTGTTGCTTTCTTGGCGTACCAATATTTTCACCAACATTTAAATCTAAAGATGTTTTGTATTCTAATATTGCATCTTCAATAGCTGTAGAAATTTCGTGTTGCCCTTTTTTTGAGTTTAAATAATGACCTTCTTCATTATTAGTTATAAAACCTGTTTCAATAAGTACACTTGGCATATATGTATTATGCATAACCCATAAACTTGCTTGTTTAACACCTCTACTTTTACGTTTTAGTTTATTCGCAAAATTGCTTTCTATCATTCCTGCAAGTAAAATACTATAATCTATATAATCTTCCTGCATTAAAGTTAACCCGATTAAAGACTCAGGAGCATTAGGATTAAACCCGTCGTAATGTGTTTCGTAGTCGTCCTCTAGAAGGATTACTTCGTTTTCTAGTTTTGCAACATCAAAATTTCGTTTTGTATTCGCTACTCCAACAACATAAGTTTCTGTTCCTGAAGCCTGAGTATTGTGAGCATTACAATGAATAGACACAAATAAATCGGCATCTGCTTCATTTGCAATTTTAGCACGACCTCTTAAAGTTACAAAAACATCGGTTTTTCTTGTGTATATTACTTTAATGTCGGGGTTCTTTTCCAACTCTGCTCCTACTTGTAAAACAATTTTTAGAGCAACTTCTTTTTCTGTAAACCCATATTTTGTTGGTTTTCCAGGATCATGACCACCATGTCCAGCATCTAAAACCACTACAAATTTACTAGAAATGAGAGGTTTATCACTAGTGAATGATGTGAGTAAAATTATTGATATAAAGGATAAGAAAAATAATATAGATTTCGTTTTCATATAGAGTATAACACTTAAGGCATCTGTTTATTATTAAATTTAAGTGAATATTAATCAATCACAAAAAAATATATGTAATTTTGGGACTTTAAAACACTAAATCAGACTTTACAAAAATACATTTAAAAGCATTGCGTACAAACTACTTTCAAATACTTTTAGCTTTAAGTTTTACAGTGCTTATAAACACGACTGTCTTTTCTCAAGACCTGACAACACCTGTTAAAGTCGTAAAGCCAACCATTGATTACTTTCCCGTATATAGTCCTACTATTAGTACAGATAGTTTAGCGGTTAAACAAATTACTGGAATGACTCAAGACACTGTTATGCTTGATAGTGTAAAACTTAAAAAAGAATTTATAAGTGATGTTGTAAAATATCATGCTAAAGATCATTCTTCTTTTAATCGCCTAGAGCAAAAATTATACTTGTATAATGAAGCAGAAGTCGATTATCAGGATATGAATATTAAAGCTGGAGTTATCGTTATTGATTACAGTAAAAATGAAGTTTATGCTGGTCGAATAAAAGATACATCTGGTGTTTTGGTTCAGAAACCCGTATTTACACAAGGTGAAAGTGTTATCGAACCCGATTCTATTCGTTATAATTTTGATACACAAAAAGCATTAATTTTTAATTCGAAAACCGAACAGAGCGGATTTAATATTATCGCACCTATAGTAAAAAAGGAAAATGATTCTGTGATTTTTATGGCTAACGCACGGTTTACAACGTCCGAGAACCTAGATAATCCTGAATATTATTTTAAGGCAAGTAAAATTAAATTTGTCCCAGGTAAAAAAATAGTTGTAGGACCTACAAATATGGTAATTGCTAATGTACCTACGCCTATTGCTGTTCCTTTTGGTTTTTTTCCATTAACAGATAAACAGACCTCAGGTATTATAATCCCAACTTTTGGAGAGGATAGTACTAGAGGGTATTTCCTTCAAAACTTTGGGTATTATTTTGCCGTTAACGATTATGTAGATTTATCTCTTTACGCCGATTATTATACCAACGGGAGTTATGGATTTAGGGCAGAAAGTAGTTATGCTTTAAGATATAAGTTTAGTGGAAGCACGGCGTTTAGGTATGAAAGTTTAATAAATAGTGAAAAAGGATTTCCCGACTATTCCAAGTCAACAGTTTATAATATTCGTTGGTCGCATAGTCAGGATGCAAAATCGAATCCCAACTCACAATTTTCAGCTTCTGTTAACTTAGGTAGTAGTTCTTATTATCAGCAATCTGTAAATCAAATAAATACAGGTAATTTCTTAAACAATACCTTATCATCTTCTGTATCCTATTCAAAATCATTCACAGGAGATCCTCAAGTCAATTTAAGTGTTACTGCTACGCATTCGCAAAACACACAAACCGAACAAATAAACATGACACTTCCAACGTTTCAAGCTAGTGTTGGAAGAATGTATCCATTTGCCCCAAAAACGGGTACAAAAAAAGGAATTATTGATAATGTAAATTTACAGTATTCTGTACGTGCAGAAAACCAAATAGAGACAAATGATTCTTTGTTTTTTAAAGCGCAAATGTTTGACGATGCTCGGAGTGGTGTACAACATACTATTCCTTTAAGTACCAATTTTAAAGTGTTTAAATATTTTAGTATAAGTGCAGGAACAAGTTTTCAAGAAAACTGGACATTAAAAACAATAAACAGGTATTACGATCAAGATTTAGAGGAAGAAATTACGACTGAGGTAAATGGATTTGATTCCTATAGAACATATAATTTTAATACCAGTTTAGGAACTACAATTTATGGTATGTTCGATTTCAAAAAAGAAGGTAAAGACCCAAAAATACAGGCAATTAGACACGTAATGAGGCCATCTTTAAGTTATAATATAAATCCCTCATTCGATCAATATTATGATACATACGATGTAATTTCTGCAGATGGAACTACACAAGATGTATATTCCAGATTCGAAGAGTCTATATTTGGTGCGCCTAATCAAAACTTTTCATCTGCTGTAGGGATATCATTAGGTAACAATTTTGAAGCCAAAATTAGAGAAAATGATAGTACCGCAACCGAAGCTAAAAAAGTTATGTTGCTTAATAGCTTAAACTTTTCAACACAATATAACTTTGCTGGAGATTCTTTACAGTGGAGTCCTCTTAGAATAAGCGGTGGTACTCAAATTTTAGATAATAAAATGAATATCAATTTTGGTGCAACATTAGATCCGTATGCATTAGACAATAACAACCAAAAAGTTGATGTTTATAATATTAATAATAACGGTAGTTTATTTAGATTAACTAGTGCGAACATGACGTTAAGTTATTCGTTATCTAATAAATTGTTTAATGGTAAAGCTGAAGAAGAAGAGGAAGCACCAGGAATTCAAGAAAACCTTCGTGGAGGTGGTCGAGATGATGATTTGTTTGGAATATCTCAAGATTTTTCTAACGACAGTTTCTTTACTGACGAAGAAGAAGATGATGACGATGAGAAAAAAGAAGACAACGAGTTTTTTAAATTTAAAATACCCTGGACATTAAACCTAGCATATGCTGTAAATTATATTAATACTACTCGACAAAACGAAATCTCCTCGCAATCGTTAATGTTCTCTGGAGATTTAGAACTTTCGCCGCGTTGGAATGTTGGAGTATCATCGGGGTACGATTTTAAGAACATGGGATTCACTTATACTCAGCTGCGTTTAGAACGTGATTTAGAAAGTTGGAGAATGAATTTTAGTTGGGTACCTTTTAGCACACAAAAATCTTGGTATTTCTTTATAGGAATTAAATCGAGTATTTTAAGCGATCTTAAATACGATAAACGTTTACAACCAGATCAACAACTCTAAAATTATAGATATGAAAACAATTATTACAACCCCTAATGCTCCTGCTCCTATTGGCCCATATAATCAAGCGGTTTTAAAAAATGGAATGTTATATGCTTCAGGTCAAATTGCTATTAATCCAGCAACTAGTGAATTGGTTTTAGATGATATTAAAACGGAAACAAAACAAGTCATGGAAAACATAAAAGCGATATTAAAAGCCGCAGATATGACGTTTGAAGACATTATTAAAACATCTATCTTTATTAGCGATATGCACAACTTCGCCCAAATAAACGAAGTATACGGTCAGTATTTTGATGAAGCAACTGCTCCTGCAAGAGAAACTGTAGAAGTCGCTAATTTACCTAAATTTGTAAATGTTGAAATTAGTTTTTTAGCTTCAAAATAGAACAAATACATTTTTAAGATATAAGCCCGATTTTAATTAACATTGTTAGTTAAATTCGGGCTATTTTTTTGAAATCAATTTTCCTATGCAAAACTTAAAATGTACTTTTATATTGTAACTTAAACTCCTATGCTATGCGTATTGAAAATAAAATAAAATTAGGCTTTAAAGATGTTATGATTCGTCCAAAACGATCTACATTAAAAAGTCGATCACAGGTGAGTTTAGATCGCGAATTCACGTTTTTACACAGTCAGACTACATGGACAGGAGTACCAATTATGGCAGCAAACATGGATACTGTTGGAACATTTCCACTGGCATTAGCTCTAGCTAAGCAGAATTTATTTACAGCCATTCAAAAACATTATAGTTTAGAAGAATGGGATCAGTTTATGTCTGAAGCTCCAAAACATATCGAGAATCATATAGCAGTAAGTACCGGAACAGGTTCGAAAGATGGTAAAAAATTAAAAGTGATTTTTGAAAAACATCCGCAACTTCGCTTTATCTGTATTGATGTCGCTAATGGCTATTCTGAACATTTTGTAAAATTTGTAGAACAAACACGAGCACAATTCCCTGATAAAGTTATTATTGCTGGTAATGTGGTTACTGGTGAAATGGTAGAAGAATTATTACTCTCTGGTGCCGATATTATTAAAGTTGGTATTGGTCCTGGTTCTGTATGTACTACTCGTGTAAAAATAGGTGTTGGTTATCCGCAATTATCAGCCATTATAGAATGTGCAGATGCAGCCCATGGTTTAGGCGGACAAATAATTAGTGATGGTGGTTGTGCTGTTCCTGGCGATGTATCTAAAGCTTTTGGTGCTGGAGCAGATTTTGTAATGCTTGGTGGTATGCTTGCCGGTCACGAAGAAAGTGGCGGTGAATTAATCGAACGAGATGGTATACAATACAAACAATTTTATGGTATGAGTAGTGAAACTGCCATGGATAAATATGTTGGTGGAGTTGCCGAATATAGAGCTAGTGAAGGGAAAACGGTAGAAGTGCCCTTTAAAGGTCCTGTAGACCATACATTGAACGATATACTAGGCGGAATAAGAAGCACGTGTACTTATGTTGGTGCACAGCGTTTAAAAGAGCTAACAAAGCGTACCACATTTATAAGAGTTGCTGAACAAGAAAATCAAGTCTATACTAAATAACTTCAAGATAACTTTAAGAAAGTAATATATTTCTAATTGCAGACATTTTCCTATAAACAAAAATTCTCGAGTTTAGTGACTCGAGAATTTTTGTTTTACAACTGAAATATTTTATTTCTAATATTCAACAATTTTATTAACTACCAATTCACTAGAAGATTCACCTTCTTCTAATTTATATTGAATTTGTTTTATTTTTCCTGTGGGAGAATTGTTTTCGTATATAGGAAAACGCTGTATAAAAGTCCCTTCAACCATCGCAAATTCATCACGTCCTTGATATCCTTTATTAGTTTCTTCGTTATCTGAAACTTTTGAAATATTAATTCTACTCATCGATTTTCCATTATTTACTGAAAAACCAAGAACTTTTCCATGAGCATCTACTCCCGATTTTGTATAAATTAACAATTCTGGAAAGGTGTCATAATTTAAATCATCTACTTCTACATTAGTAATTTCACCATTTATAGGATATTGTTCTGCTTTATCAATTTCTAATCCTCTAGGTGTTACGGTCACCACTCCTCCACTTTCTTCAATACTAAAGAAAATATCATTATAAATTAACGATTTAGAATATCCCGTTTTATCTATTTGTTTTTTATCTAATTCACCATCTATTTTAGAATAAGTTCCAGCAAAATTTGCACCTCCAGAACAGAAAAATGCTAATTTATCATTTTCAGATTCCGGATTTGTAGTAATCACTACAGAGCCCGGTTTAAATATAAATAAGATGTTAACACCATTTTCAAATACGTTCAAGGTGTTTTTATCACTAACATTTCCTATAGCATCAAAAGTACAAGTTCCTTTCTTTTTATCTCCTCTAGATCTCACGGATACTGTGGCTTTAAAATCGTCGATAGGTTTAACAATTACGGCAACCCAATCGGTACCATCATCTTTATTGCTATAATCGGCATTAACATAATTACCATAATTAGAACTATTTAATTTAGCAACTTCAACCTCTTTTTTAGCTTCAAATTCGGTCGTTTTTAAATAACCTTTAGCAATAGTCTCCTCGTCTTTACTCCAAGTAAATTCACTCCCTTTAGTCCATAATACATAACCGTTCTCACTTTCGTATTGTACACCTACACCACTTTTAACGCGTTTTAAAGTATATTCTTTATTGTCCTTGGAGTCGTGCACAGTAATTTCGCCATTATCGCTTCCAGGGTTTGCGATAACTACAAATTCATGTTTGTTATCGTTAGATAAAAAAATAGTTGAAGAACTCATGTCTACAAATTCTTGAGCGATTACACTACTTTTTTTATCCTGATTACAGGATACTAAGCTGAGTGTAATAATTAAAGTACTGGTAATGAAATGAAGCTTATTGAAACATATCATAGTTTACTTTTTTAGGAAAGTTGAAGTATTAAATTTAAATAAAAATAAAGGACATAGCGCTAAAATTTTTCAAAAAAATATGAATTCTGAAAGAATAAGCACTTTCTGTTAGAATTATATATATTGAAATAATTACGGCTTTAACTCTTGTAAAGTTCTGTTTTAGCTAAGTTATCAAGGCGATAAGCGTTCTTTTTTCCAATCGTAATCGTCTTGAAGTTTATAACGTATGCGATCGTGTAATCTGTTTGGTCTGCCTTGCCAAAACTCCAATTCTACAGGTCTAACTATAAATCCGCCCCAATAATCTGGTCTTGGAATTTCTTTACCTTCGAAAGAATCTTCTAAAGTTTTTAAATTAGAATCTAAAAACTCGCGACTTTCTACAACTTCACTTTGATGTGATACAATTGCACCCAGTTGACTTCCTCTTGGACGAGATTCGAAATAGCCATCGCTCAGGTTTTCAGGAATTTTTTCAGCCTTACCTTTTATAATTATCTGACGTTCGGCTTTAGGCCAAAAAAATGATAAACACACATTTGGATTGGCTTGAATAGCCTTCCCCTTTTCACTGTCGTAATTAGTATAAAAAATAAAACCTTCGTAAGTATATCGCTTTAAAAGTACGACTCTACTTTTTGGAAATCCATCTAATCCAAGCGTAGAAACGGTCATGGCATTAGTTTCATCTTCCAAAAAATGCTGGTCGACTTCTAAAAACCAACTTCTAAATAATTCTAACGGATTTTCGGGAGTGTCTTCTGCGAGAAGTTCTCGCTTTTCGTAAGACTTTCTATAATTACTTAAATCTTGTTCTTCCATAGTTTAAAATAATTACAGATTATATTTGAAATACTTTTCCTGCTTCTGCAAGTTCTACGGGTTCGTATATTTCTTGAGCTTCAGTTTTAAATTCATTTAAATCGTCGTAACGTGTAGAAAAATGACCCAAAATAAGCTGTTTTGCTTGCGCTTGTTTTGCAATACTTGCGGCCTGTTTTGCTGTGCAATGCTTCGTTGGCAAAGCATTTTTCTCGTGTTTTTCTAAAAATGTGGATTCATGATACAACAAATCAACATCTTTAATAATAGGCACTATGGATTCATTATAAACCGTATCGCTACAAAAGGCATAGCTTTTTGGTGCTGTAGGTGCGTTGGTTACGTTTTCATTTTTAATTAAAATACCATTTTCATTTAAAACATCGGCACCTTGTTTTAATTTTCTATAATAGGCAACATCAATATCATCGTTTAAAATCGCATTCATATCAAGTTTACGCTCACCTTCTTTTTCTTTAAATAAAAATCCGTTGGTATATACACGATGTTTTAAAGGAATGGTATACACTTCTACAGTATCATCTTCAAAAATCAATTCAGATTCTTTCGAAGATAATTCGTGAAAAATGAGGTTAAAATTAGTCCACGATCCTCCTAATTTCATTTGAAGCGTAATAACTTCTTGTAATCCTTTTGGCCCATAAATATGTAAATCGGTTTCGCGAGTTAATAATCTAAAGGTTGATACCAATCCGATAAGACCAAAATAATGATCGCCATGAAGATGGGATATAAAAATATGCTTAATACGATTAAATTTAACCTTGTATTTTCTAAGTTGAACCTGTGTACCTTCCCCACAATCGATTAGAAAGACATGATTTTTAATTTCTAAAATCTGAGCCGTTTGATGAGCAGAAATACGAGGGGTTGCACTGTGACAACCTAGAATAGTTAATTCCATAAATTAAAATCCTAAATCGCGTTCCATGTCTTCCATTTCAATAATGTCGTAAGCTTCCTTTAAAGTTGGTACTACAATAATTTCGTCTAGAGTTTCATCTAGTTTAATTTTATTGGTAACAATTATAAAAGAATGTTTTGCTTTTCTATGAGTATTTGAAAGTTGAAGAAATTCGATAATGTTAGCTAACGTTAGTGTGTTTAAAGACGATAGATTTACAATAATATTATCGTTTTTAAATTTTGAATACGAGGCTTCAATTTTTTTCACTAATTCAATTGGAGTCGCATTTTCTTGAGTAACTATAGTGGTGTTACCTTCTGTATTTAAAATCATAATTACTGTTTTATTTTTGAAGCTAATAAATATATTACAGCCATCCTAATGGCAACACCATTTTGTACTTGATCTAAAATAATGGCTTGCTTAGAATCTGCAACATCACTCGTAATTTCTACACCCCGATTTATAGGTCCTGGATGCATAATAATGATCTCTTTATTTAAACTTTCTAAAAGCTCTTTATTGACTCCAAATTGTTGTGTGTATTCTCTTGTTGATGGAAAATAGCTAATATCCATACGTTCGTTCTGAACGCGAAGCATGTTTGCGACATCACACCATTCTAGAGCTTTACGTAAATCTGTTTCGACTTTTACACCTAACTTATCTATATATTTCGGAATTAATGTTTTTGGACCGCAAACCATAACTTTTGCACCTTGAAGTTGTAAGGCATATATATTTGAGAGAGCTACTCTACTATGAAGAATATCTCCAACTATAACAACTTTTTTTCCTTTAACTTCCCCCAAACGCTCGCGTATAGAATACGAATCTAATAAGGCTTGTGTAGGATGTTCGTGGGCACCGTCTCCAGCATTTACAATACTTGCTTTAACATGTTTTGAGAGAAACACCCCTGCTCCTGGATTGGGATGACGCATCACTACCATATCTACTTTCATAGATAAAATGTTATTTACAGTATCGATTAAAGTCTCCCCTTTTTTAACAGATGATTGTGCTGCAGAGAAATTTATAACATCTGCAGATAATCGTTTTTCTGCTAATTCGAAAGATAATTTCGTTCGTGTAGAATTCTCGAAAAAGAGATTGGCAATAGTAATATCACGAAGTGAAGGCACTTTTTTAATGGGCCTATTGATAACTTCTTTAAAATGATCGGCAGTTTCAAAAATTAATTGAATATCCTCTTTTTTGAGATATTTAATACCTAGTAAGTGATTTACACTTAATTCGCTCATCTTAGTCTAATTATTAATTAAGTACACAGCATCCTCCTCACCTTGTTCCTGCCATTGTACTATTACTTTTTCCTTGTTTATTGAATCTACTTGTCGGCCACGATAATTGGGCTGAATAGGTAAATGTCTGCTAAAACGTCTGTCTATTAACGTTAATAGTTCTATCTCTTCTGGTCTTCCAAAAGATTGAATTGCAGTAAGTGCGGCACGAATACTTCGCCCGGTATATAAAACGTCGTCTATAAAAACTACATTTTTATTTTCTACTACAAAATTTATTTCGGTGGTATTGGCTTCTAGAGGTTTGTCACTTCTTCTAAAATCATCGCGATAAAAGGTAATATCTAAAAGGCCTATTTTAAGATCTTTAATCTTATAGTCGTCCTCTAGAATCTTGGCTAACCGTTTTGCTAAAAACTTCCCACGGGGTTGTAATCCTATTAAAACGGTATTTGAGAAATCGTTATGTTTTTCAATAAGTTGACAAGCCAATCGATGAAGAATGATGTTTACCTCTGTTGCATTAAGTAACACTTTTTGACTCATATTGTTTCCAAACGTATTTGGTAAACAAAGGTAATGTAAAATTTTAATAATACGGATTGCCTTTAATAAAAAAGTACTGTTTTAAAAAATCTAAAGAAACAAAAAGATATAATGTGGTTTCTTAGATTTTATGATTTTTAAGACAATTAGAATATAGGATTAGAAACAAAAAAGCATCCAAAACGATATTGTTTTGGATGCTTATAATTTTTACAAAAAATTATTTTTTGAGTCTAGAAATTATAATGTTTTAGCATTTTTTACTTTCTCATCTGTTAAAGCAAATTTTAAAACATCGCTCATTTCTGAAACGTAATGAAAGGTTAACCCTTTTAAATATTCTTGTTTTATTTCTTCAATATCTCTTCTATTATCTTCACAAAGCATAATCTCTTTAATTCTTGCGCGTTTTGCAGCAAGGATTTTTTCTTTAATTCCACCAACAGGTAAAACCTTTCCACGAAGTGTAATTTCGCCAGTCATAGCTAAACTACTTTTCACTTTGCGTTGTGTAAATAAAGAGACTAAAGAAGTTAACATGGTTACACCTGCACTTGGACCATCTTTAGGGGTTGCCCCTTCTGGTACGTGAATGTGTACATTATATTTATCGAAAATATCTGGATCTAAGCCCAATTCTTCAGCATTTGCTTTTATGTATTCCATAGCAATTGTCGCCGATTCTTTCATCACCTTCCCTAAATTCCCAGTAATCGTTAAATTCCCTTTTCCTTTAGATAAAATAGATTCAATAAACAAAATATCTCCACCAACACGTGTCCAAGCTAAACCTGTAACGACACCTGCAACGTTGTTGTTTTCGTATTTATCGCGCTCTAATTTTGGTCCGCCAAGTACTGAGATAATATCTTCGTTAGAAATTTTTACGTTGTACTCGTCTTCCATCGCAATGTTTTTGGCCGCATAACGTACCATTTTAGCGATTTGCTTTTCAAGACCACGAACACCAGATTCTCTAGTATACCCTTCAACAATTTTTTCTAATTGAGGTTTTCCTATTTTAATATCTTTTTCGGTTAACCCGTGCTCTTTTATTTGCTTAGGAAGTAAATGACGTTTTGCTATTTCTACTTTTTCTTCAATAGTATATCCCGTAACATTTATAATTTCCATACGGTCTAATAAAGCCGGTTGGATTGTGCTTAAACTGTTAGAGGTTGCAACAAACATTACTTTAGATAAATCGTAACCTAATTCTAAGAAATTATCGTGAAACGCACTGTTTTGTTCTGGATCTAATACTTCTAATAATGCTGAAGATGGATCGCCTTGATGCGAGTTCGATAACTTATCAATTTCATCTAAAACAAAAACAGGGTTCGATGTTCCTGCCTTTTTAATACTCTGAAGAATACGGCCTGACATGGCACCAATATATGTTTTTCTATGTCCGCGTATTTCTGCTTCATCACGCAATCCTCCTAAAGATACACGTACATATTCTCTTCCTAAAGCTTCAGCAATCGATTTCCCTAAAGATGTTTTACCAACTCCTGGAGGTCCATAAAGACATAAAATTGGAGATTTCATATCGTTACGTAATTTTAAAACCGCTAAATATTCAATAATACGACGCTTAACATCTTCTAAACCGTAGTGATCGCGGTCTAAAATACGCTGTGCGCGCTTTAAGTCGAATTTATCTTTACTAAATTTATCCCAAGGTAAATCTAGAAATAAATCTAAATAATTACGTTGAATGGAATATTCGGCAACTTGCGGATTCATACGTTGCATTTTAGCAAGTTCTTTCTCGAAATGCTTAGACACGTCTTCGTTCCACTTTTTCTTTTTAGAACGTAATCTCATTTCTTCAACTTCCTCTTCATAACTCACGCCACCCAATTCTTCTTGAATGGTTTTCATTTGCTGATGTAAGAAATACTCACGTTGTTGTTGGCTCATATCACTCTGAACCTTTAACTGTATATCGTTTTTAAGTTCTAGTTTTTGAAACTCAACATTCATATATCGCAAAGTTTCCAAAGCGCGTTCTTTAAGAGAATTGTTTTCTAAAAGACTTTGTTTTTCCAGAACCGTTAAATTCATATTAGAAGACACAAAGTTGATTAAGAATGAATTGCTCTCAATATTTTTTATGGCAAATGAAGCTTCACTTGGTATATTCGGACTTTCCTTAATAATTTGAAGCGATAATTCTTTTATAGAATCTATAATTGCTGAAAACTCTACATTTTTCTTAGTTGGCTTTTCTTCAGGAACTTCAGATATTGTTGCTGTTAAATAAGGTTCTTCAGAAATGACTTCCTTTATTTTAAAGCGTTTCTTCCCTTGGATAATAACTGTTGTATTTCCATCAGGCATTTTTAAAACACGTAAAATACGAGCCACTGTACCTGTTTGGTATATATCATCGGCACTTGGGTCTTCAATACTTTCGTCTTTTTGAGAGACTACACCTATCACTTTTCCACCTTTATTGGCATCATTAATAAGCTTAATCGATTTATCTCTACCTGCTGTAATCGGAATTACAACACCCGGAAACAATACGGTGTTACGTAAAGATAGAATAGGTAACGTATCGGGAAGTTCTTCTTTGTTTATTTCTTCTTCGTCTTCCGGCGTCATTAAAGGAATTAATTCTGAATTCTCATCAAACTCTTGAAGTGACATATTGTCTAGAGTTAAAAAATTAGATTTTTTCATATATATATTTAGGTCAATCTGTCATTATAAATTAATAAATACAGATTGTTTAGATTTAATAATTCGTCTACAAAGCTATTATACTATTCAAAATTAGCTTTTTACAGCCATATTTTTTTAAATAACTACTATCTATTTTTCAATTAATATGCCAAGCTAACCGTATTCAGAAAAACTTTTATTACTAAAACTGTAACAATATTGTAATACCTTCATCTTTATATTAAACCACTAGATATTTTTTGTAATTGTCACTAGCCAACCAACATATAGATACACTTATAGAACACTGTAAAACGGGAAACCAATCTGCACAATTGGAAGTTTATAACAGATTTTATAATGCCATGTATAATACGTCTTTTAGAATTGTAAAAAACAGTTTTGAGGCCGAAGATATTATGCAAGATTCTTTTTTAACGGCTTTTACAAAGTTAGAAACCTTAAAAGACATCAAAACCTTTAGCGGTTGGTTAAAACGAATTGTGGTTAATAATAGTATTCATCATTTTAATAAAAATAGTAAATATGAAGATGTCCCTTTTGATGCTGTAATGTATAAAGTTGAAGATACTTACGTAAATACAGAGCAAGATGAGGATGCTAGCGAGCAAGCAAAACAGGTATTAAAAACCATGAACACTTTAAAAGATAATTATAGAATTGCCCTAACATTACATTTAATTGAAGGTTATGATTATGAAGAAACATCTAGCATTATGGATGTGAGTTATGCCAATTGCAGAACCACCATTTCTAGAGCAAAAGAAAGTTTAAGACAAAAACTACAACACGTCGTTTAAAATATAAAGATTATGAAACCAGAAACTAGTTTAGAAGATCTTTTTAAAACGTTACAAAACGATTTTGATATTGAAACACCAAATTTACATCATGAAAATCGGTTTTTAGCGAAATTAAAGAAACAAAATGTAGAGGTTAAGCCTGTTAAAAAAGTATATCCGTTTTTGAAGCCTTTATTAGCTGTAGCCGCTAGCATTGTATTACTTATAACCTTAACATTTACATTTCAGAAACAAGAATCCACAAATGATTTAGCAAGTGTCTCTCCAGAAATGGCAAAAACACAAAGTTTTTTTACAGCGACAATCGCACAAGAATTAAAAGAATTAGAAAAAGAAAACGCACCAGAAGTGCAACCCTTAATACAAGATGCTTTAAAGCAATTAAATGTGCTTGAAGCCAATTACGAAAATTTAAAATTAGACTTAACAAAAAGTGGTAACGATAAACGCGTAATCTATGCCATGATTGCAAATTTTCAAAGTCGAATTGAAATTTTAGAAAGTGTTATGGAAACTATAGACAATGTAAAACAATTAAAAAACAGCTCTCATGAAAACCAAACTACCATATAGCATCGCTTTTTTACTCTTGGTTATTCCTTTTGTAGCGTTAGCGAACAATCCTGTAAAACCAAAACATTCAGAGAAAAAGGTTATAAAAAAAGAATTTAAAGTGAACAGTAATGCCACTTTAAATATCGATAATAGTTACGGGAATTTAGATATAATTACCTGGAATGAAAACCGAATTGTTTTCGAAATCATAATCACAACAAATGGAAATGATTCTGAAAAAGTTCAAAATAAATTAGATGAAATTACTGTAGAATTTAATGCATCGCCTAACCTAGTTACAGCAAAAACCATATTTAGTAAAACAAAATCTAAATGGTGGGACTGGAATGGATCCGATAATGTAAACATGAAAATTAATTACATCGTAAAAATGCCAATCACGAATAGTGTCGATTTAAGTAACGATTACGGTGCCATAAATTTAGACAAGCTAGAAGGTCGCGCAAAAATTAATTGCGATTATGGTAAAATTACAACCAAAGAATTAATGGGCGATAATAACGATATTGAATTCGATTATTCTTCAAATTCTTATTTTGAATACATTAAAAGCGGAACTATTAATGCTGATTACAGTGTATTTACAGTTGCAAAAACCAAAAATCTTTTTATTGAAGCAGATTACACCAATAGTAAAGTTGAAATTGGTGAAAATGTAAATTACAACTGCGATTACGGAAGTATAACAGTCGATAAAGTAAATCATTTTAAAGGTGAAGGTGATTATCTTACTGTCGTGATCGGAGACGTTTATAAATCTGTAGATATTAACGCCGATTATGGATCTATAAAAATTAAAAACATGGCAGCTAATGCCAATAATGTAAACATCGATTCCGACTATGTAGGCATTAAGATTGGCTACGATCCAAATTATCACTTCAACTTTGAATTGGATTTAGATTATGCAGATTTACGCGACCAAGATGATTTTGAATTTACCGTAAAACGTATTGAGTCTAGCGACAAATATTACAAAGGATTCTACGGAAGTTCAAGTACATCGAATAATATAAAAATCACTTCAGATTACGGAAGCGTATCATTTATTAAAAATTAACTACCAATAATCAATTACATATGAAAACACTTATTTTAAAGAGAGTATGTCTCATGGCTGTTTTAGCAGTTTCAGTAAATTCCTGTGCACAATTCAACAAAAATGCTATAAACGGAAATGGAGATATTACCACAATTAAAAGAACAACATCAACTTACGATGGTATAAAATGTTCTGGCTCAATGGATTTTGTCTTAGTACAAGGCACTGAGGGAAACATTACTATACAAGGAGAATCTAACCTACTGCCTTACATTGAAACGGAGGTTCACTCTAATGTGTTAATAGTAAAGGTAAAAGACGGTGTAAACATTAAAACAACAAACAGGGATATTGTTATAACAATTCCTTTCGAAACCATTTCTGAAGTTTCACTTACTGGTTCTGGAGATTTAGTTAATAAGAATACGATTAATGCTGAAGAACTAAAGGTAGGAATTACAGGATCTGGAGATGTAATTTTAGATGTTATAACATTAACGTCCAAAGCGAGTATAACGGGTTCGGGAGATTTAACTTTAAAAGGTAAAACCGAAAATTTAGAAGTTAATGTTACAGGTTCGGGAGATTTCCACGGATTTGGTTTAGAATCTAAAATTACAGATGTGTCTGTTACGGGGTCTGGAGATGCTGAAGTTGTAAGCTCAGAATCTATAAAAGGTCGTGTTTCTGGATCGGGAGATATAACTTATAAAGGTAATCCTGCAAAAGAAGACACTAAGGTTTCTGGTTCAGGTAGTATAGAAATGAATTAAAAACACCTCTATTTATAATTAAAAAAGCACCCTTAATAGGATGCTTTTTTTATACGTTGTAATTTATACCTTTTGCTCTTTGGGAACTTTATATAATAGAATAATACCAATTAAGAAGAAAACAAAAAGGAACAATATAGAATTTCGCATACTCCCTGTAATTTGATCAATAGAACCGTAAATAACCATTCCGATAACGATTCCTATTTTTTCGGTAACATCAAAAAAGCTAAAGTAAGATGTTGTATCTTTTGTATCAGGTAAAAATTTAGAATAAGTAGATCTTGATAACGCTTGAATGCCTCCCATGACTAATCCTACAAACATGGCAGTAATATAAAACTGTATTGGTGTTTTTACAAAATAGCCATAAAAACATAGAAACATCCATATAAAATTTATAAAGATAAGTGTTCTAATATTTCCAAATTTAGCTGAAGCTCTAGAGGTTAAAAAAGCACCTAAAATCGCCACAATTTGAATCAGTAAAATACTACCTATAAGTCCCATGGTTTTTTCTTGCTCTCCACCCCAATCAACTTCCTGTTCTCCAAAATATGTTGCAACTAACATGATGGTTTGTACGGCCATACTGTACACAAAAAAGGCTCTTAAATAACACTTCAATCTTACATTTTCTTTTATAGCTGCAAAAACAAGTTTTAATTCCTTAAAACCATTTAACACCACTGCTTTGGTTACTTTATGGCCAGTTTTTGCACCCTTTGGTAAAATATAATAGGTGTATTGACTAAAAACAATCCACCAAATTCCCACCATTATAAACGAATATCTCATGGCTTTCATAGCGGCTTCACCTTCAGTTCCTGTGATTCCGAAAAAATCCGGTTTCATAACCATACCTAAATTGACAATCAATAATAAAACACTTCCAATATATCCTAAAGAGAATCCTTTAGCACTAATTCTATCTTGTTGTTCTGGAAAAGCAATATCTGGTAAATACGAATTATAGAATACTAAACTCCCCCAATACCCTATTAAACCAAGAAAATAAAATGTTAAACTCAGATAAATATAATCTAAACTAAACCAGTTTAATCCTATACACGCAATGGCTCCTGTGTAACAGAAGAATTTCATAAACACCTTTTTATTCCCAATATAATCGGCAATACCAGATAATATTGGAGACATAAAAGCAATCACTAAAAATGCAAAAGCGGTAACAAAAGATATTAGCGCTGTATTTTTTATATCGGTACCAAAAACATGAACCTGTTTATTATCGGCAGAAAATAAAGCACCATAAAAAATAGGAAAAATGGTTGAGGCAATCGTTAAGGTGTAAACCGAATTGGCCCAGTCGTAAAAAGCCCAAGCATTTAGTAACTTTTTGCTTCCTTTAGTATATGTTTTCATTTTTGAAAAATAGAAATTCTAAACGTTAAAACGTTCAGAACTAAATTAAAAAATAGTTACTAAAATTATTCGCTAAATGATGTTACTCCAAACTTTTTAGCTTCTGCTATTGCATCAGAAACTAAAGAATTTAAAGATGCTATTCGACTTTCATTTGAAGGGTGTGTACTTAAAAATTCTGGCGTACTACTAGATTCCATACGTGTCCATAATTCTGGTGCAGCTTCTGGATTATAACCTGCAATTGCCATTAAAACAATACCAATTCTATCGGCTTCAGACTCATGACTTCGGCTAAAAGGTAGCATCCCAGCAACATTAGATCCGATGCCATAATATTGATTAAACATATCTCGACTTTGTTCGTCTGTAATAGCAACATTTCCTGCAATAGCAACACCTTGCTGAATATATGCAGCACTCATACGTTGTTGTCCGTGATTGGCTAAAGCATGGGCTACTTCGTGTCCCATAATAGCAGCAATTCCCGCGTCGGTTTTGGCAACTGGTAAAATACCTGTGTAAAATACAATCTTTCCTCCAGGCATACACCAAGCATTCATTTGTGGATCTTCTATCAAATGATATTCCCATTGATAGCCTTTTAAATATCCTATATGTCCATTTGCATTTAAATACGTTTCAGCAGCCTTAGCTATACGCTGACCAATTCTAGTAATACGTTCAGCATCTGGCGTCCCCTCTATTACTTTGTTAGATTTTAAAAAGTCATTGTATTCTTTAAATGATGTTGGAAATAATTGATCGTTAGAGACAAGTGCCATAGTTTGTTTTCCTGTAAACGGATTCGTTGCGCAAGATCCTAAAGCAAACATGCTAGATATAACAAAAACACGAAAAGTTAATTTCATAAATATTTCTTTTTTAATTCCTCATTGAGGGTTTAATTTCAGGACGTTTTACGTCGAAATGAGTTAAATTATTTTCCTTTAAAATACAGCTCTGGCTTAACCAAAGTCGTAGTTTATAAATAACGAAAATATTAAGACTTTGTTATTTATAAAACTAACAGTATATTTTTTTCGTAAGTATAATCATATAAAACGACAATTTAAATAAAACATACGTATTATGAAACCTATTTTATTATTATACCTCGCTTTTAGTCTATTTTCATGTCAAGGTTTTTCACAAAAAAAAGATTCAAAAAACACCACTACTTATAAGGTAGAAAAAAGTAAAACAGAATGGAAGGCTGAACTAAGCGATTTACAATATCGTGTTATGCGAGAAGAAGGAACGGAACGTGCTTTCTCTAGCCCGTTAGACAAAGTTTACGAGCCAGGCGTGTATTTATGTTCGGCTTGTGAAACTCCATTATTTACTAGTGAAGCAAAATTCGATTCAGGTTCGGGTTGGCCAAGCTTCGATACTTATATAAAAGGTAATGTCCTTTTTTCTGATGGAGGAAACGGCTATTATGGTATCGAAGAACATTGCGCAACTTGTGGTAGTCACTTAGGACATGTCTTTAACGACGGCCCGATAAATACCACAGGAAAAAGACATTGTATTAATGGTGTGGCTTTAATATTTGTACCAAAAGGGAATTAATCATCTGCTTTTAATTTCTTCTTATACGGACGAATAATTAATCGTGCTTCTCTGTCGAATCGGATGTAATTGTATACCCAATTTACAAATACAACCATCCGATTTCTAAATCCTATTAAAAAGAAAAGGTGGACAAACATCCATACAAACCAAGCAAAAATACCTTGAAATTTAAACTTCGGCATATCTACTACAGCTTTGTTTCTACCTACAGTAGCCATAGATCCTTTATCCTTATATTTAAAAGGAATCATAGGTAAATCGTCCAACATACGTTTTAAATTACGTCCTAATTGCTCCCCTTGTTGAATGGCCGGTTGGGCCATCATAGGATATCCAAACGGATGGGTTTCTGTCTCGACCTGAGCAACATCGCCTACAGCAAAAATATTTGGATAGCCTTTTAATTGGTTGAATTCATTTACAATTATTCTATTACTTTTAGAAACTAAATCGGCGCCTTCTATACCTTTTATATTAGCACCTTTTACCCCTGCTGCCCAAACCATGGTTGCTGTTTCAAAAATAACATCGCTATTTGTAGTCACTGTTTTACCATCGTAACCAGATACACGTAAATTTTTCCAAATGTTTACTCCCAGCTCTTCAAGAAATTCTTCAGCTTTTTCTGAAGCTTTATCACTCATTTCCTTTAAAATACGATCGCCTGATTGCACTAAATTAATCTGCGCCAAACGTGTATCTAAATCTGGATAATCTTTTGGAAGAATCCCTTTCTTAATTTCGGCTAAAGCACCAGCGAGCTCCACTCCTGTTGGACCTGCTCCCACTATTACAAAATTCATCAGTGCATTTCGTTCTTGCAAATCGGTTGTTAATAAAGCCTCTTCAAAATTTTCAAGAATTAAACTTCTCAAATTTAATGCCTGCGGAATGGTTTTCATGGCCATACTATTGGTTTCAATAGACGCATTTCCGAAATAATTTGTTTCAGAACCGGAAGCAATCACCAAATAATCATACTTTAACGCACCAATATCAGTAATCACACTATTTTTAATAGGATCTATTTCTAACACTTTTGCAAGTCGAAATTGAAAATTCGAATAATCTTTAAGGATTTTCCGAATAGGATATGCTATAGAATCGGGTTCTAATCCGCCCGTAGAGACCTGATATAGTAACGGTTGAAAATTGTGATAGTTATGTTGATCAAGCAGAACGACTTGCACTTCTTGTTTAGATAATTGCTTTGCGAGGGAAACACCTGCAAAACCGCCGCCTATAATAACGATTCGCGGGTTACTCGTTCTGTTTATATTCATATATAGTAAGTTACAAAACAAAGGTAATAAAAGATCTATTTTTTATTGTCTCTAAATTCATTATTTGAAATAGGTTTTGTAAATTCGTAGCAATAAACGATTTAAAGAATTAATCATGAGTAAATACGATATTATTGTTCTTGGAAGTGGTCCTGGAGGCTACGTAACCGCCATTAGAGCGTCTCAATTAGGATTTAAAACTGCCATAGTAGAAAAAGAAAGCTTAGGTGGTGTTTGTCTAAATTGGGGATGTATTCCTACCAAAGCACTTTTAAAATCTGCGCAAGTATTCGAATATTTAAAACATGCAGACGACTACGGTTTATCTGTAAAAGAATTCGATAAAGATTTTGGAGCTGTTGTAAAACGTAGCCGAGGTGTTGCAGATGGAATGAGCAAGGGTATTCAATTTTTAATGAAAAAAAATAAAATTGATGTCATTAAAGGTTACGGTACATTAAAAGCTGGAAAAAAGATTGATGTTGATGGTACTGAATATAGTGCAGATCATATTATTGTTGCTACAGGTGCACGTTCTCGTGAATTACCTAATTTGCCTCAAGATGGTAAGAAAGTAATTGGTTACCGTGAAGCAATGACATTACCTACACAACCTAAGAAAATGATTGTTGTTGGTTCTGGTGCAATTGGTGTTGAATTTGCATACTTCTACAACTCTATGGGTACAGATGTAACTATCGTAGAATATTTACCAAATGTAGTTCCTGTGGAAGACGAAGAAATTTCTAAACAATTAGAGCGTTCTTTTAAAAAGATTGGAATTAATATTATGACTTCTTCTGAAGTGACTTCAATTGATACCTCTGGAGAAGGTGTTAAAGCGACTGTAAAAACGGCTAAAGGAGAAGAAGTTCTTGAAGCTGATATTATACTTTCTGCTGTTGGAATTAAAACAAATATTGAAAACATTGGTTTAGAAGATGTTGGGATTGCTGTAGACCGCGATAAGATTTTAGTAAACGATTTTTACCAAACAAATGTACCTGGATACTACGCAATTGGAGATGTTACTCCTGGTCAAGCGTTAGCTCACGTTGCTTCTGCTGAAGGTATTTTATGTGTTGAAAAAATTGCAGGAATGCACGTTGAACCAATTGACTACGGAAACATCCCTGGTTGTACGTATGCATCTCCTGAGATAGCAAGTGTTGGTTTAACAGAAAAACAAGCTAAAGAAAAAGGTTACGAATTAAAAATTGGTAAATTCCCTTTCTCTGCTTCTGGTAAAGCAAGTGCTTCTGGAAATAAAGATGGTTTTGTAAAAGTAATTTTCGATGCTAAATATGGCGAATGGTTAGGATGCCACATGATTGGTGCTGGTGTTACAGATATGATTGCTGAAGCTGTTTTAGGTCGTAAGTTAGAAACTACAGGTCATGAAGTATTAAAAACTATTCACCCTCACCCAACTATGAGTGAAGCGGTAATGGAAGCTGTTGCAGCTGCTTATGATGAAGTAATTCACATCTAAGTTATAACTTCAATAAAATAATTAAAAGGTGATTTGGAAATATTTTCTAAATCACCTTTTTTGATTTTCATTAGTTCCCAATATAACTTCTAAAGCCATTATTTATAAAACAAAAAAAAGGTCTCAGAATAATCTGAGACCTTTTCATCTTAAATATGCTAATAAGTTTAGAACATATATCCTAAACCAAACTGCCAAACATCATTTTTACCATCAACGTTTCCTAAAATAGTATTGTCTTCAAATATATTAGTTAATCCCAATGTGTAACGTGCACTTAAAAAGAAACCGCCATCAAATTTATAAGACGTACCGAACGCTAAACTCGTGTCAAAATCTTTCACATAAGAATCATCACTATTAATTTCGAAGTCTCCCCCATCAGAATTTGGTTCTGAATCAAATTCTTCATGAATTTTAAATCCAAACTGCGGACCTGCTTCAACACTTAATCCTTCTATTAGATAGAATTTTATTAAAAGAGGAACTTGAATATAATCTAATTGATATTCTAGATTTTGATCTGTATCAAAAATGTTATCCTGATCTATTTCTAATACATCGAAACCTTGACCGGAATAAAATACCTCGGGCTGAAAAGAGAATCTATCAGAAATAGGAATTTCGGCAACTAAACCTGCGTTAAAACTTGTTCTTGAATCCACATCATCAAAATCATCTCCGCTTAATTTAGATATATTAACACCCCCTTTTACTCCTAATTGAACTGCTTTTGAATCTGATTGTGCATAAACTGATGTTAATGCAAATAATAATACTCCTGTACATACAATTAATTTTTTCATTGTTTTGATTGTTTTATTTGGGTTAAAAAAAACAAATCTAAACGCCGTAAACCTACTATCAATAAGGCTTAACAGCAAATTAACAAGTTGTTGGTTTCTACAAAAAAACAATCGTAAATACTTAATTCACTAGGCAACTCTTTTGATTAAATTATTGACTCTATTGTAATAATTTAATCAATTATAACCGTTAACTAGAAATTGTATGTTAGCAGAAATGTCTTCAAAACCGATATTATATTTCATATACAGACATAAATTACCCTAGCATCACGATAAAGTGAAATACATCTAAATAAGGCAAAAATTTTATACGTAAGTGTTATGGCGATTCAAATTAAATCTCCATTTTTTATCCTAATTTTATCCAAAGCGGTATTGAAAAAAGTATCGCTATTACTACTTTTGACAAAAACTAATCACATGGAATTAAAAGACATTATAGAAAATAGACGCTCAGTTTTTCCTGATCAATATAATTCGAAACCCATTTCTAAAGAAACAATCCAACAGCTCCTAGATGCTTCAAATTGGGCTCCTACACATAAGCGTACAGAACCTTGGCGTTTTAAAGTGTTACACGGAGAGTCTCAAGCTGATTTGGGTCTATTTCTTGCTGAAAAATTTAAAGCTACAACTGATAAGTTTTCTGATTTTAAATATAATAAGCTTAAAAAAAATCCTAAAAAAGCGGGAGCGATTATAGCGATTTGTTTGGCTAGAGATCCAGAAGAAAGTATTCCTGAATGGGAAGAAATTTCTGCTACAGCTATGGCTGTACAAAATATGTGGCTTACCGCAACATCGTTAGGTCTGGGGTCGTATTGGAGTTCTCCTGGATTAATTTCTAATATGAATGATTTTTTTAACCTAAAACCAAACGAAAAATGTTTAGGCTTTTTCTATTTAGGATATTTCGATGAACCATCACCAAAAAGAAAACCTTCTCCTATAGCAGATAAAGTAGAATGGTTGTAAAATTAAAGAGTCCTTATTTACAAAATAAGGACTCTTTAAATCTATAATTACTTTTAATATATATTACAAGAAACTTTGTATTGCAAGTTCGTAGCTTTGTAATCCAAAGCCTAGAATAACGCCCTTAGCATTTGGCGAAATAAAAGATTGGTGTCTAAATTCTTCTCTAGCAAATGTATTAGATATATGCACTTCTACAACTGGAGTTTCAATCGATTTAACAGCGTCGCCAATAGCAACAGAAGTATGTGTATAAGCTGCAGCATTTAAAATAATACCATCGAAACTAAAACCAACTTCATGCATTTTATCAATAATTTCGCCTTCTACGTTAGATTGAAAATAAGATAACTCAACTGTTTTATATTTTTCTTTAACCGTTTCAAAAAATTCTGTAAACGTTAAACTGCCATAAATTGCTGGTTCTCGTTTTCCTAATAAGTTTAAATTAGGACCATTTAAAATTAAAATTTTCTTCATAAAGTAAAAGTATAAAAGAATGCATCAAAAAAAAAGTAAAAGTTTTATTTCAATGTTTAAAATCAATAGCGTCCTAAACGATTAATCTCTTTTTTAAAAAAGATTGACCGGTGCTGACTTTATTGAATTACTTGCGCTGAGGGAGGTACTTTTTCTACATAAGTTGAATTTTGTTTTTTTGGTTGGCCTATCGAAAATTTATCGTAAAATTTGAAGAGAAAGTATCGCGAAATTTAAAGCTGTTTGAGCTAAACGTATGTTTCTATATTGTTGATTTTTAGTAGCGAGTTCTTTAAATTTAGATACTGAACGAAAAATTTAGATAAAAGTTCGTAAGCCTAGATTTTTTTGGCTTGGTTTATCCAGAGCGTAGTCGAAGGATCTTTTTATCAATGAAAAAAATGAACATATAATATTATTTAGGACACGATTAGTTTAAAATGATGTGTTTTAAAGTCTACACTTTCGTTAATAAAAAAAATAACAGATAATGACTCCTTATATTTTTTCTAAACTTTTTTATTCAGATTAAACGTCATTCCTAAATTAATAGCAGACCAATGCCAATGATTTGAAATACCTGAATACGAAATATTTAATTGTAAAAGTTCAGAAATATTATAACCCAAAACAGGTCTGTAATAAAAACCTCCATTCCAATTATTACTTAATATAAAGGCATAACCTATATCTCCACCAATTACAATCCCATTATTTAAGGCATATCGGGCTGCGCCTGCTACTGGTATATATCTAAATCCAGAACCATTATATTTAAATTCCTGATTTTCTGTATTGTTTTTTTTAAAATACATCGCATAACCTGTGGCTAAACCAAACCCTATTGCTCTTCTTGATTGGTATAAATAATTCACATCTAAGAAGATACCAATAGGAACAACATTGTAATCAGAATTTAATGGTATTGAAATATTACCTCCCAAATTTAAACCATGTTGAATATTATTTCCGCCAAATAAACCAGCAACAGCTATAGGCCCCCAATCAAAAGGATCTATTTTGGTACTTTCATAAACTAAGGGTTGTGCATTAATTTCGATAACAAAAAACAGTAGAACAATTGTTGTTAAAAACTTTGTTTTCATAATAAGTAGGTGTTAATTAATAATTAAAGGCGATGTAATGTACGAAATTAACGATTAAACGCCTAAAAATTATCATATCTATAATTAGTGGTTATAATATTTATCTTATTTTTAAGCATGAAATGGGAAAATGCATTAAAAGATTATAGTTTATTTTTAAAAATTGAACGTGGATTATCACTAAACTCGGTAAGTAGTTATGTCTTAGATGTTAAGAAGCTGATATCGTTTTTAGAAACACAGTCGCTAACTATCTCTCCTATTATCATTACTTCAGATGTTGTTCAACAATTTATTTACGAGTCAGCAAAAACTTTAAACGCACGTTCTCAAGCCCGGTTAATTTCTGGATTGCGTAGTTTTTTTGATTATTTAATTTTTGAAGATTACAGAGTAGATAATCCTTTAGAATTAATTGAATCGCCTAAAATTGGTAGAAAATTACCAGACACTTTAAGCGAAGAAGATATTGATCATTTAATTGGAGCTATAGATTTATCCTCAAATGAAGGGGAACGCAATCGTGCCATGCTAGAAACACTTTACAGTTGTGGTTTGCGGGTAAGTGAACTCACCAATTTAAAAATTTCCGATTTATATTTTGATGAAGGATTTATAAATGTAACCGGTAAAGGAGACAAACAACGTTTTGTTCCCATAGTTGCATCTACTATAAAATACATTACCATTTATATTAAACAGGTTCGGCCGCGTTTAAATATTCAATCTGGACATGAAAATACCGTGTTTTTAAACCGCCGTGGTAAACAACTTACACGTGCCATGATTTTTACAATTATAAAGCAATTGGCTGTAAAAATAGATTTGAATAAAAAAATATCTCCACATACATTTAGACATTCATTTGCGACACATTTACTTCAAAACAATGCCGATTTAAGATCTATACAGTTATTATTAGGTCATGAGAGTATTACCACAACCGAAATTTATGTGCATCTGGATAAAAAACATTTAACCGAAGTTGTAGAAAAATATCATCCAAGAAAGTAACAGGTAGTTTAACTTACAATTCATTTTCAAAATAATAAATATGGTCTTCGCCATCTCTATTTGACGTAAAATAACCAGATTTTTCAGTTGTAAATACAATTGAAAAATCGCTAGCTTCACCATTTAGAGGCTGATATAGTATTGGGTTAGACCAAACATTATCGTTTAAATTAGAGACAAAAAGCTTCAGTTTGCCTGTTTGCGTATTACTTCTTGAAAAATATAATGTAGTATCATTCATGAGTCTAGGATGCAATTCATAATCTGTTGAATTTAATTCAGATAAAGCACGTTTAAATTCCCAGTTACTTTCAATATCACTTCTTGTGTATAAAAATAAGTTTACATTATTATCACTAGTTTTTGAGCTCACTATTAATTGTAATCCGTTTTCTGAAACCGTTGGATAAGCAGCATTGTTGATTTCAGAAAGTTTAACTTGCTTTGGTTTTATAATTTCCATATCCTCCATTTTAGCTTGATAAAGAACTAAAGCTCCTTTACTATTATTTGCCGTAAAGTAAATTTCGTCTGAAGCGGCTATATATGTTAAATGAGATAAATTCATGTATTTATCTCTATTTTTTAAGCTTATTAAAACGGGTTTATCTAACTGCTCTTTATCTAATATTTTAGAATAATAAAGAGAAACGTAATTTGAGTTATCAGATTCGAATGCCGAAAAAATTATGCCATCTTTATAAAGTGCTGGTGCCAATCCACTTTTTTCTAAATTGGTTTTAGTAATTTTTAATTCGGGAGTTTGAAATATAATTAATGACACAAAACTTAGAATTACAATACTTAACTTCATTGGGTTTTAATTTGGGTTAGTTTATTATTTTCCAATATATTGATTATTTTAAATAAATACTTAGTTTTCTGAAAATTAAAAAGGTCCAGATGCGAACATCTGGACCTTTTTAAAACACTATATTTCTTAATCTGTTACCCTTTTAACCACGCTTTACGTATTTCAATCTGATTCGCAGTTGCTTCAGGATTTGCTTTTAAAACTTTCCCTGTAGTAAACGATTTTGTTAATTTAGTTTTAACAACAACATTTTCTCCATTTCTATCTACTACAACTTCTATATCCTGACCTGGTTGCCAAGAAATCATTTTTTGAAGCATATTGTTTGCGTTTACGATATTCATTTCTTCACCATTTACAGTTTTAATCACATCGTTTGGCAATATACCATTATCGTTCCAAAAGCTATTATCTTTAACTAAATCGTTAAAAAAGATAGACTTTTGAACAGGATCACCGCCCAAGATTAATTCACCATTATTAAGTAAAATGTTTGTTTCAATTTTATCAGTAGCTTCTATTAAACCTACCATATTAAAATACACGTTATAATCTATTGGCGTGGTTCCTTCTACATGATTTTTCAAAAATTCGCCAACTTCAGGATATGTCATTGTTGTAATTTCGGCTATAATAGTATCGTCATCAAAGGGTTTATTTTCCCCATATTTTAAAGATAATTCTTTCATTAAAGATAAAATTCCACGTTGTCCATTACTTTCTTCTCGTATAATAATATCAATACACATACCTATCAAAGCTCCTTTTTGATATACATTATAATAGTTAGATGCGTAAGGTTCTTCTAAAACATTTTCACTCATTGTTGTAAAACTCATGGTATCGTCCATACGTTTAGACATGTTAATTTTCTCCATAATTGTAGAGTAAAAATCACTTTCAGTAACCAAATCTTCTTTGACTTGAAATAAGGTTGCAAAATATTCGGTTACACCTTCGTACATCCATAAATGCTTAGAAAATGTAGGATCGTTATAATCGAAATAATGAACATCTGCAGAATGTACACTTAACGGAGTTACAATATGAAAGAATTCGTGAGACACAACATCAATCATACTTTCGTCTAAAGACTCTTCAGATTCAGATTCTTGAAGTACAACAATTGTAGATGTATTATGTTCTAAAGCTCCAAAACCTTTTGGTTGGTCTTCTCCTTCTCCTGCTAAATATAAATAGATATCGTAGCGTGGCGTTGAATTAATATCTCCTAAAAATGCTTTTTGAGCTTGCATCATTTTCTCCATAGTCTCACGCAATCTTTTAGCCGTATGCACTTTGTTTGGAGAATATACACTTAAAACAATTTTAATATCGCCTACTTGAAACTCTTCAACATCCAAATCCCCATACATCATTGGGTTATCTGTAATGTCAAAATATCTAGGTGCAGCATAACTTGTAGTCATAACTTTACCATCGTCACTTTTAGTTTCATTCACTTTTTGTAATGCAGACGTACGTTTAAATGATGCCGGAGCAGTGACATCTAATGTGTATTGGTTGTTTTTTAATGAATCAAAATACCCAATAAATCCGTGTAGATTTAATACATAATTGTCAGTTTCAATATTAGTTCCTGCAGGAGAAAATGGTTGTTCTCCACCAATTCCGCCTTCCTCTTCAATATCGAAAGTATCGTTTACATTATAAGTAA
Source organism: Formosa sejongensis (assembly GCF_033447105.1). NCBI lineage: Bacteria > Pseudomonadati > Bacteroidota > Flavobacteriia > Flavobacteriales > Flavobacteriaceae > Formosa > Formosa sejongensis. Next base: position 53,152 of record NZ_JAWQUN010000005.1, on the reverse strand, counting down.
TATAATCTAAGTTTATACCGTTTAGAATTGTCCAAGTATTTACATCTGCTTTTGTTGTTGGAATTTCAACCCCATTATAATCGTAAGCTTTAAAATCGTCTATATATTTTCCGAAATCACTTACAGAATACGTTCCTTGCACTACACGAGGCAATCTATAGGTTACAGTATCTATTGTAAAACGTCCTGGATTGATCACTACTGGAGCTTTATCGTTTACAACTTTAGTAAGGTTAATGGATGTAACAATGGGTGTTTTTAGCGCCGAATCGTCTTTAGACACCTTTTTGGTAGAGCCACAACCTACAAGTACTACACTTGCAAATGCTAAGGCCAGAAATTGATTTTTCATGAATTTAATTTTGTTTTTCTATTTGTTCTTCAAATTTACAATCTGTTACAAAATATGATTATAACATTTTGTTAAAAAAATTGTGTTGCTATAATTGCAAAGGTAAGTTTTTAACTGAATTTTAAAATTTTGTTATTAATTCTGTATGCAATTCTTATCTTTGACAAACATATTTTAGGAATGCAGTTTAAACACCCCGAACTTCTTTACGCTCTATTTTTATTACTTATTCCTATTATTATTCACTTATTTCAGCTTCGCAGATTTAAAAAGGAAGCGTTTACCAATGTTGCTATATTACAATCCGTTTCTCAACAAACTCGGAAAAGTTCTCAATTAAAAAAATGGTTAACCTTACTTACACGTTTACTACTTTTAGCATGTATTATTATCGCTTTTGCTCAGCCTTTTACAACAAAAAAAGATAGTCAAGAAACACCTAAAGAAACGGTAATATTCTTAGATAATTCCTTTAGTTTACAACAAAAAGGTTCGCAAGGTGAATTACTAAAACGTGCTGTCCAAAATTTAATTTCTGAAGTAGATTTCGATAAAACCATCTCTTTAGTAACACACAATGCGGTATTTAAAAACACGACATTAAAAGCTATTAAAAATGACGTTTTACAACTACCCTATTCGGCGCAAACATTGTCTTATAAAGCTGCATTACTGAAATGTAAATCCTTATTTAGTACTACTTCCGAACAAAACAAGCAGATTATATTTATTTCAGATTTTCAGCAAAAGAAAGTTCCTTTTTCTGTTGAAGCAGATTCGTTAACACAAATTAAGCTAGTTAAACTAACCCCTACAAACACAAATAATATCGCTTTAGATAGCGTTTACATTTCTAAAAGTAACCCGTCGCAAACCGAATTAACACTTACATTAAAAAACTATGGAATTCCTATTGAAAACCTTTCGATAGCCTTACATAACGACGATAAATTAATAGCAAAGGCGGCAGTTTCCATCACAGACAAGGCTGAAACACAATTTACAATTCCGAGTAAAGATATTATAAACGGTACATTTAGTATAGAAGATTCTGGCTTGCAATTTGATAATACACTTTACTTTAACATCAATACGCCATCTAAAGTTAATGTGCTAAGTATTACTGAAGGTGATGACAGTTTTCTAAGAAAAATTTATTCAGAAGATGAGTTTAAATTCACTTCGATTTCTGCAAATCAATTAGATTATAATACGATTGAAAATCAGAATACCATCATTTTAAATGAATTAAAAGACATTCCTACAACCTTAATAAATATTCTGAGATCGTTTACAGAACAGGGTGGTAATTTGGTAATTATCCCTTCAGAACAATCCAATATAAATGCTTATAATACATTATTGACAAACTATAACACACAGTTTGAATCGCTTACAAATTCTGAAAAACGCATTACTACCATCAATTATTCGCATACTATTTATAAAGACGATGTTTTTGAAAAACAAGTGAAAAATTTTCAATATCCTAAAGTGAATCAGTATTATGGATTAAGTGGTAATTCAGGAAGTACAGCTTTAAGTTACGAAGACGGCAAACCGTTTTTAACACAATTTTCGAATGTATTTCTATTCACTTCTCCTTTAAATTTAAAAGTCTCTAATTTTAAAAGTTGGGCATTAATTGTGCCTTCATTCTACAAAATGGCGGTGAGCAGTTTGCAACATCCTAAATTATATTATACCATCGGAAAACTAAATACTTTTGATGTCGATGTATCGCTAAATCAGGACGATATTATTTCAATAAAAAATGAGCAAGAACAATTTATTCCGCAACAACAATATTTCAATAATAAAGTAAGAGTTGTTACCAAAGAGAGACCTGAAACCGCTGGAATCTATAACATAAAAAACAAGCTAGAAACAATTAAAAACATCAGTTTTAATTACAATCGCGAAGAAAGTAATTTGGTTTATCAAGACCTTTCTACGCTTAAAAATATAACTATTAGCGATTCAATACCAAGTCTGTTTGACACCTTAAAAAGTAATACAAAAATTAATGAGCTATGGAAATGGTTTACTATTTTTGCACTAGCCTTTTTGATTATTGAAATGCTCATCTTAAAATTTTTTAAATGAACGTACTTATAAAATCTGCGACTATTATTGATACTAAAAGTGAGTTTAATAACCAAACTCTAGATATTTTAGTAGAAAAAGGCAGTATTTCCAACATTGGAAAATCTTTAGAAAATCCAAATAATTACGACGAAATCGTGCTTGAAAACTTACATGTTTCTCAAGGTTGGTTTGATAGTAGTGTAAGTTTTGGCGAGCCAGGTTTAGAAGAGCGTGACACCATTGCCAACGGATTAAAAACGGCTGCCTATTCTGGGTTTACAACTGTAGCTTTAAACGCTAATAGCCATCCCGTAATAGATACGAATAGCGACATTGTTTTTATTACAAGTAAATCAAGCAATAACGCCGTGAATTTATTGCCAATCGGTGCCCTAACAAAGGATAGTCAAGGTTTAGATTTAGCCGAATTATACGACATGAAAAATGCTGGTGCTGTAGCCTATTACGATTATATGAAACCGATTACCAATGCAAATCTTATGAAAATTGCTTTGCTTTATGCGAGTAATTTTGGTGGATTGGTTTGTTCTTTCCCACAAGACAATAAGATTGCAGGAAAAGGTGTGATGAACGAACACATTACGAGTACATCTTTAGGTTTAAAAGGTATTCCTGCACTTTCTGAAGCTTTACAAATTTCTCGCGATTTATTTTTATTAGAATATACAGGTGGAAAACTTCATATTCCGACACTTTCTACAGCAAAATCTGTTGAACTAATTCGTGAAGCTAAAGCAAAGAAATTAGATGTTAGTTGTAGTGTTGCCATCCATAATTTATTTTTTGAGGATAGTGTTTTAAACGATTTCAATACGCACTATAAAGTATTGCCTCCGTTAAGAATTAAAAGTGATATTGAGGCTTTAATTGAAGGTGTAAAAGATGGCACTATAGATATGGTTACCAGCGACCATAATCCTTTAAATATTGAAGAAAAGAAAGTCGAATTCGATTATGCTGCATATGGAACCATTGGCTTAGAGAGTGCATTTGGTGCTTTACAAACTATATTTTCATTAAAAAAATCGATCGCTATTTTAACAAAAGGAAAACAACGTTTCGGAACTGAAAGTAATCCTATAAATATTGGAAATTTAGCAAATATCACCTTATTTAATCCAGATATTAAATACACCTTTACAAGAGATCATATGATATCAAGATCTAAAAATGCCATTTTTGAAGGTGAGACTTTAAAAGGTAAAACCTATGGTATTTTAAATAATAATCAATTAGTATTAAACACAAAATAATGATAAACCAAACAGTGAACGATGGTAAAAATTTAGCCATAATAAGTTATTTAACTTTTATAGGGTTAATAATAGCCATTATAATGAATCTTGAAAAACGCAATACTTTTACATCTTTCCACATCAGACAAATGTTAGGGTTAGTATTTATGGTACTTATCTCTAATATTATAGAAGAATATTTAAATAGTTGGTTAGGTACAGCATGTTGGTTTATTTCGGCGGCAGGTTGGTTGTATGCCTTTTTTCATGTAATTAAAGGAGAACAAAAACTGATTCCTTATGTCGGAGAATATTTTCAAGAATGGTTTAGAAACGTTAGATAAATGAAAGACCTAAGCTTATATCACATTACACGACCTTCTACATTGAAGGAAAATGCACCACTTTTAATCCTATTTCATGGTTATGGTAGCGATGAAAATGATTTGTTTTCTTTTGCTTCAGAATTACCTGAAGAACTTTTTATAATTTCAGTTCGTGCACCTTTTGCGATGCAACCTTACGGAAATGCATGGTACGCGATTAATTTTGATGAAGAGAATGGAAAATGGAGTGACGACGATCAAGCCAGAACTTCTCGCGATTTAATTTCTAAGTTCTTAGATGAAGCAGTTGAAAGTTATCCCGTAAATAAAGATAACGTAACGCTTTTAGGATTTAGTCAAGGAAGTATTTTAAGTTATGCTGTGGCGTTAACATATCCAGAAAAAGTGAATAATATTATAGCTTTAAGCGGATATATAAATACAGAAATTATAGCTAAAAACCATAATTCTGAAGATTATAACCATTTAAACTTTTTCTGTTCTCATGGAAGTGTAGACCAGGTAATTCCTGTAGATTGGGCAAGAAAAACACCAGGAATTTTAGACGGATTACATATTAAACATGAATATCATGAATATCCTGTAGGACACGGTGTAGCACCACAGAATTTTCACGATTTAAAAAAGTGGTTATCTAAGTTGATTTAGTTTTAACGCTTTATTCTTAGACAAAAACCACTAATATTCTAAACCTCAAGTTAATATGAAAAATAAAATATTCTCTTTAATTTTGGGGATTATAGCCATAGGAAATGTAATTTATAGTTTCTTCGGTAACGATACGACTGGTAAAATCTTCACATTCGAAATGAACATTTGGCTTTATAGGCTAATTTGGATTGGAGCAGCAATTGGTTTCTTATTAGAGTATCTAAAAATTTTAAAACAAGAAAAAAGTCAAGAATAGTAGACTTTTAATATTGCAAACGCATTTAGACAGTTATTAAAAATAGTAAAGTGTATCAAGAAACATGTGTTAAAATGGATATTGATACACTTTTTTTATATTTGAAAATGAATAAATGCAATAGGATAATTATTCTAATTCATATCAGTTAAAAATCATTTACTGAAGCGGATACAATAAGGAATCTATCACTTCAAAGGTTACTTCGTTCTGATTAATTACTTCATATTTCACAAGAAGTTCTCCCCAGAAAATACCATCAGAAAAATTGGTAATTAACCATTTATGATTTAATACTTTAATCGAGTTTATTAACATAGATTTGCCATCGTTCGCGGCATAAGGAATTAGAGGGTTCCCTCCTTTTACAGTATTCTGTTTGTAAATTTCATCTTTAACAAACGGAATTAAGGCTTCAACATCTATTCCTTTATTTTCAAAATAGGTAAAAGCATCTTCGTTATGCTCAATACTAAAATTTGATAATTCAAAAACTTTATCGTTTAAAACGCTAAGTGAATCTGTCAACTTTTCGATTTTAGCATTACTTTTTTCTATGATTCTAATGTCTTCTTCAAAAACATTTTTTGCATTTACATATTGGAATAAAATAAGTAGTAATGAGAAAATAAACAGGTACATAAAAATTTTCTGCTTCATTATATAGTGATTTGGAGGTTATCGTATGCTAAAAACACGTTGTTTGGTAATTCGTTTTGAACGGCTTCATGAAAGCCAAGTAAATGACTTATATGTGTTAAATACGCGCGTTCGGGTTTTACTTTGTTAATAAATTCTAGAGCTTCTTCTAAATTGAAATGAGAAATATGCGGTTCTTTTCTAAGGGCATTCACAACTAAAATTTTCACACCTTTTAATTTATCGATTTCAGAATCTTCTAGGGTTTTCATATCGGTTAAATATGCGAAATCTTTAAACCTAAAACCAAAAACTTGCAATTTAAAATGCATACCGTTTATAGGTATCACTTCTAGATTGTGAATCGTAAACGGTGTATTTGTAATAATATGTGTATCTACACCAGGCGCACCAGGGTATTTGTTTTCGGTTTCGAAAATATAATCAAAACGTTTAATTAAAGATTCTAAAACGCGTTCGTGCCCATAAATATTAATATTGCCTTGTCTAAAAAAAAACGGACGAATATCGTCTAAACCAGCAGTATGGTCGGCATGCTCGTGAGTAAATAAAATGCCATCTAATTTTTTAATAGGATTAGAAAGCATTTGCTGTCTAAAATCGGGACCACAATCTATTACATAACAACATTCGTCCCATTCTATTAAAACCGAAACACGAAGCCTTTTATCCTTCGAGTCGTCACTTAAACATACCGGATGATTACTCCCTATTATTGGGATACCTTGAGATGTTCCTGTGCCTAAAAAAGTGATTTTCAAAAGTGTAAAGATTTACTACAAAAATATACTTATTTTTTTGTTAAGTAGGCTATTTTGATATCTTTGTTAAACACATTCAAATCTACATTCAAAACATGGAAATCACCCTGATAGGAGACAAAAAGATTGAAGACATTCCTTCGTTAAAAACGAAAGCTCTTCGAATCAATTTAAATGAAAACATTTATGGTACGTTTGCTGAGATAGGTGCAGGACAAGAAACTGTTCGTCATTTCTTTAGGGCTGGTGGGGCTTCTGGAACAATTGCAAAAGCCATGTCTGCCTACGATAAAGCGTTTAGTGATGCCGTTTACGGGGTTGAAGAAGACGGTAGATATGTTACAGAAGCACGTTTATTGAAAATGCTTGATCATGAAATCAGATTGATTGAAGAACGTATTACTCGCGATAAACATCCTAATAAAATGTTCTTTTCTTTCGCAAATACGGTAACAACTATCGATTTTGCGAAACAATTTAAAGGTCACGGCTGGGTTGGACTGCGTTATCAAGTAGAACCTGACCAAGAATATAATGAGATTACACTACATCTTAGATTTAAAGAATCTGATGCTAGACTACAACAAGAAACACTTGGTGTTTTAGGTACAAACCTAATTTATGGAGCTTTTTACAAGTACAATGAGCCTAAAAAATTATTACGCTATTTATACGATCACCTAGATAAAGATCAGATAGAAATTGATACTATAAATTTCTCAGGACCTATTTTCGAAAATGTAGACAACCGATTAATGAGTTTACAATTGGTGAAAAATGGTATGACTGATGCCGTGATGTTCGATCCAGATGGAAACAACGTTTTACCTGCTCGTGTACTGTATAAGAAAAATATTTTAGCACTACGTGGTAGTTATAGACCTGTTACTAAAGTTAACATGGATTTATTTCACAAATCGTACGACATGTTTATTAAGGAAAATAAAGTTGATGAAAAAAATACAAAGGTTATTTTTGAAATCACATTATCTAACTTACGTGCAGAAGGTGAAATTGACGAGCAAGATTTTATGGATCGCGCCAAATTATTGTGTGCTTTAGGGCAGACAGTATTAATTTCTAACTTCCAAGAGTATTATAAGTTAGTTGAATATTTCTCTCAGTACTCTAAAAATCGCATGGGATTAGCCATGGGAGTAAACAATTTAGTCGATATTTTCGACGAAAAATACTACCGTCATTTAAGTGGAGGTATTCTTGAAGCTTTCGGGAAATTATTCTTTAAAGATCTACGGGTTTATCTATATCCTATGTTAGACGAAAACGGTAATTTAATGGATAGCGAAAACTTAAAAGTACATCCACGTATGAAAGAGTTATATAAATTCTTTAAATACAACGGAAAAGTGGTAGACATTACAGATTACGATCCGAGTATTCTTTCTGTATTCTCTAGAGAAGTCCTTAAAAAGATTGCACAAAACGAAGAAGGTTGGGAAGAAATGTTACCAGAAGGTATTGCAAAAATAATTAAACAAAAGCATTTGTTTAGTTGTGTGTCCGATGAAGGTTTAAATCCATAAATTCACCATATATTTCATAAAAAAAGCGACCATGTTATTTATAATGTGGTCGCTTTTTTATTTAAAATTTTAATTTTTTGAATATCACTACACTTAATTTTTTGAAATAAACTTAAGCGCTTCATCTAACTGTGAGACATCGAAATACTGTTCTTTTTTACCTTTTTTAAGCCTTTCAAAAAAGAAACTATCAATAGGCACTAAAGCTTTTAGTATTTTAGAATGACTTACAATCGCAATATTTCCCATGTTTTCAAATTTCCTGATAACATATATTATATCTTCGAAAAACACTTTTGTAGCTGTCTGTGATATTTTATATTCATCTATTTTTATCAACATGTTTACGGTTTTAAAACCTACATCTAATTTTTATTGAAAGAATTTCTGAACCAGTTTTTCATCAGTTTCTGTAAAACAGTCTATAACCTCAATAGCTAAAATATTCGTTTCAAACGTTTTAATTTGTTCTATCATGATTTTAAGTTTTTAAGATTAGTTAAACACAGTAACTAATTCCCATTCTGAAAAATATAAACTTCTGTCGCTCCTACCCCATATTTTTGGTAATTGGCATCGTAAAATTTCAAGTTTTCGTAACGATTAAACAGGTATTCTAATTCCATTTTAAGGACACCTTCACCTACGCCATGAATAAATACTACTTTCTGAATTCTGTTTTTAATAGCAAACTCCAACTTGTGCTTCGCAGTATCTAATTGTAAGGACAACATATCGTAATTACCCATGTTTCTTGTCGATTTTGTTAGATTATGAATATGTAAATCAACTTCCATAGTCGGCTCGAAACGTTCTTTAGGTTTAATTCTAACCGATTTTTTAGGTTTATATTCTTCCTTTTCAGAAATAGCTTGATGAGAAGGAGTGTCTAAAAATAGTTGAGAATCTAAGCGCGGATCTTTCTTTATTTTGATTAATTCATGAGCTTCAAAATTTAAAATAAAGCCATCATCAGTTTCTACTGAAATAGTTTGTCCTTCAACTTTTAAAACAATTCCAGACATATCTTCATCTAAAACCGAAACGGAATCACCTTTTTTAAAACTCATGTTATTCGTCTTCTTTTGTTAAATCGTTTTCTGCATCCTTTTTACTCGGTATGGTTTGAGATATTTTAAATATTCCAAACATCAAACTACAAATACCTAGAATTAAGAGATAAGTGTTTTCAGAGTCATCTACTTTGGCATACATTGCTACAAGAATTCCGAAGATAATTAAGATATAATATAAGGTTTGGGACGATTTCATGTTTTTGGGTTTCGCATTAAAACTCAAAATTACGATTTTTATAAAGTAGTTTCATTTTCTTCTCTATAAAATGCATTGTTATAATACTATATTTGTAATTCTAAACCCAAACTATTATGTCTTCTATCGAAGATTACATGTTACCTTGTTTAAACAAAAAGCTTTTTGGTTTTGATTGTTTAGGCTGCGGACTTCAACGTTCTATAGCTTTAATTTTTAACGGTGAATTTATTGCTGCTTTAAAAATGTATCCTGCTGTTTATACATTAATCCCTCTTGCTTTTTTTCTTGTTTTTAATCTATTCAAGTCCGTTAAACACCAAGAGGCTATTAAAAAGTGGCTTTTTATAATTAATATTACTATTATTGTAATTAGCTATTTTATTAAACTATCAACTACTAACTTTAATTAATATATGGAAAGAATTTATTTAAAAACAACAAGTATTTATATCCTGTCTGGTTTAGGCTTATTATGTTGTTGCTTAGGCGGAATTGGTGTTATATTTAGTGGAATTGCTTTTTATATGGCGTATAGTAAATTAAAAGAAGTAGAACTAAATCCTGAAAATTACGAAAATATTGAAGGGATGACTACAGCTAAAACAGTGTCTATGATTATTTTAATTATAAATGTAATATATTTAATATATTACATTTATAGACTATCTACTACAGATTGGAATGTTCTAATTGAACAATCTCAAGAGATTATAAACCAAAGTGGTTATTAATAATTTTAACTTATACTTTGAGATATTTTAATAAAAAAAGCGATTTCTTAATTTAAAGAATCGCTTTTTTAGTTTTTATATCCTTTTGAAAATTACTTTTCGAACTGTTTTAACGTTTTTATTATAATAGAAACGCAGTCTAACAATTGTTCTTTATTAATAACTAAAGGTGGTGCAAAACGAATAATATTTCCGTGGGTTGGTTTTGCTAACAATCCGTTATCGCGAAGTGCCATACAAATGTTCCAAGCGGTTTCACTATTTTCATCTTCGTTAATAACAATTGCATTTAACAACCCTTTACCTCTAACTAAGTTTGCAATAGAACTTGTCTCGATATATTTGTCTAATTCACTTCGGAATAACTGTCCAAGAGTTTCAGCATTTTCAGCTAGATTCTCATCTATTACCACATTTAATGCAGCAATTGCTACAGCAGCGGCAATAGGGTTTCCTCCAAAAGTACTTCCGTGGTTCCCTGGCTTAATAACATCCATAACAGCATTATCTGCTAAAACTGCACTAACAGGATAAGCACCACCACTTAATGCTTTACCAAGAATTAATAAATCTGGTTTTACATTTTCATGATTTACAGCTAACAACTGCCCTGTTCTGGCAATTCCTGTTTGTACTTCGTCTGCAATAAACAATACGTTATATTTCTCGCACAACGCTTTAGCTTTAGATAAGTATCCTTCGCTTGGCACATAAACTCCAGCTTCACCTTGGATAGGTTCTACTAAAAACCCAGCAACATTCGGATTGTTTTTTAAAGCAGATTCTAAAGCTTTTATATTATCGTATTCAATTTTTATAAATCCATTAGTAAATGGTCCAAAATTTTCACGCGCTATAGGATCGTTAGAAAAAGAAATTATAGTTGTTGTACGTCCGTGAAAGTTATTTTCGCACACAATAATTTCAGCTTCATTTTCTTCAACACCTTTAACTTCGTATGCCCATTTTCTACATAGTTTCAACGCTGTTTCTACAGCTTCTGCACCAGTATTCATGGGTAATAATTTATCGAAACCAAAATACTCGCAAGCAAATTTTTCGTATTTCCCTAGCATGTCGTTATAAAACGCACGAGATGTTAATGTTAATTGTTGTGCTTGTTCTATCATTGCTCCCACAATTTTCGGGTGACAATGACCTTGATTTACAGCAGAGTAAGCCGATAAAAAATCGTAATACTTTTTTCCTTCTACATCCCAAACAAAAACACCTTCTCCTTTAGTTAAAACTACAGGAAGCGGATGATAATTGTGCGCACCATATTGGTTTTCTAAGTCGATTGCTTGTTGTGAAGTTAATTGGTCTAAAACAGCCATTTTAATATATTTTAAATTGATAATTAGCTATTCCTACCTTGTCTCTAATTAAAAAAAGAAATTTTGAGATGGAGAGAAATCATCCATTAAATTTCTTGCAAATTACTAAATATAAAAAGCGGATTAAAATAATATGTCAAATTTTTGAATTCATTCTGCATTATATTCAATTAAAAATACAAATCGTTTCTAAAAAATATGTGAAGACGTACAAACAAAAGCTAAAAACATCTTATTTTTGCCGCATGTCTAGAAGAAATAGAAAAGAAGTTTTTACAAATATAGAAGTCCTTGATGCAGGAGCAAAAGGGAAAACCATCGCAAAATCTCCGGAGGGAGCTGTTATTTTTTTACCAAATGCAGTACCTGGCGATATAGTAGATATTCAAACTTATAAAAAGCGCAAAGCCTATTACGAAGGTAAAGCAACGGTTTTTCATAAATTGTCTGATAAACGTACCACACCTGAATGCGAACATTTTGGGGTTTGTGGTGGTTGTAAGTGGCAGGATATGGATTATAAATGGCAGTTGCATTACAAGCAAAAAGAAACTGAAAATAACTTACGCCGTTTAGGTCATATAGAATTACCTGAGGTTACTCCTATTTTAGGTTCGGCAGAACAGTATTTTTACAGAAATAAAATGGAATTCTCGTTTAGCGATAGCCGTTGGTTAACGTTAGAAGAAATTCAATCTGATGAAGATCTAGGAGATAAAAATGCTTTAGGTTTTCATATTCCAGGTATGTGGGATAAGATTTTAGACATTAGTAAATGTCATTTACAAGCAGATCCTTCTAATGCGATTAGAAACGCAGTGAAAGCGTTTGCTGTTGAAAATGATTTAGAATTTTTCAACACAAGAAATCAAACGGGATTATTACGTACATTAATGATTCGTACAGCATCTACAGGAGAATTAATGATACTGATTCAATTCTTTAAAGAAGATAAAGAAAAACGAGAATTATTATTGAATTATCTTGCTGAAACATTCCCTGAAATCACCGCTTTACTTTACGTGATAAATACCAAAGCTAATGATACCATTTACGATCAAGAAATTGTTTGTTTTAATGGTCGCGATCATATCTTTGAAGAAATGGAAGGCTTAAAGTTTAAGATTAATGCCAAATCTTTTTATCAAACAAATTCAGATCAAGCTTACGAATTATATAAGGTAACTCGTGAATTTGCTGGATTAACTGGAGAAGAATTGGTTTACGATTTATATACAGGTACAGGTACTATCGCACAATTTATAGCAAAAAATGCTAAAAAAGTAGTTGGTGTAGAAGCCGTTCCAGATGCTATTTTAGCTGCTAAAGAAAATGCGAAAGCCAATAACATACACAATGTAGATTTTTATGTGGGTGATATGAAAAATGTATTCAACACGCAATTTATAAATACTCATGGCCATCCAGATGTAATTATTACAGATCCACCAAGAGATGGTATGCATAAAGATGTGGTTGAAATGTTATTAAATGTGTCTCCAGATAAAATAGTGTATGTAAGTTGTAATAGCGCAACCCAAGCTAGAGATTTAGCCTTAATGGATGCTATTTACAAGGTAACTAAAGTGCAAGCTGTAGATATGTTTCCGCAAACACATCACGTAGAAAATGTTGTACTTTTAGAAAAAAGATAAATTATATATGAAATATTCATTTGTCATTTTACTCTTAGTCGCACTTAGTTTTTTAGGATGTGAAAAAGATGATATTTGCTCTGCCGACACTCCTACTACACCAAGTTTAATTATTCGGTTTTACGATGTTACCTATCCCAATACCGATGTTTTAAAAAGTGTAGCGAACTTAAGAATTCAAGGTGTTGGTAACGACGAAGTGCTGCCTGGTTACAATGTTGTAGCCACAGATTCTATAGCACTTCCTTTAAAAACTACCGAAACGATTACACAATATAGACTTTATGAAGAATATGTTGTAAACGATAATGATACTCCAGACGACGATACCGATGATTATATTACGGGTAACGAAGACATTATTACCATAACATACGACATGACGGAGGTTTATGTGTCTCGGGCTTGTGGTTACAAAACAATTTATGGAAATGTGAGTATAAATTTAGTGCCGGATAGTGATAACTGGATTAAGCTAATCCGATCAGTAGACGATAACCAATCTGTAGAGAATGACAATGAACAACAATTTAAAATATATCATTAAAACCCTTATTGTAGTTCTTTGTTTTAGTGGAAGTCTTCTTGCTCAAACAAAGACTCCTGAAATTAATGTTAAGGATTCTCTAGCAGTTATAGAGCAAGACTCAACTATAATTAAACAAAAATACGGATTGCGAGTTGGTCTAGAATTAAGTCAGCTTGTGCGCACAGCATTTGATGGAGAATATCAAGGTTTTGAGGTCGTTGGAGACTATAGGTTAACAAAATTTATATATCTAGCAGGAGAATTTGGAGCAGAAAAGACAACCTCTAGTAATACCTATTATAACGCAACAACCCAAGGAACATATTTTAAAGCGGGAGTAGATTATAATTTCTACAAAAACTGGCTAGAGATGGAAAATTTAATTTATGGTGGATTCCGAATCGGTGCAAGTGCATTTAGTCAAACGCTTAATAGTTATACTGTTTATACTACAAATCAATATTGGCAACCTCAATTTTCCTCTTCAGACGTTAAAACATATGATGGTTTAACAGCATTATGGGCAGAACTTGTTATAGGATTAAAAGTAGAAATTGTAAACAACTTATATTTGGGGGCTCATGTATCTGTTAAGGGATTAATATCTCAAGAAGAACCTAATAATTTTGAAAACCTTTATATCCCAGGATTTAACCAAACGTACGACAGCTTAGGTGTTGGTTTTGGTTTCGGATATTCTGTTTCATATTTAATTCCGTTTTACAAAAAAGATAAGTAATTATTATAATTTGCGGTTTATTTTATTTGATTACTAATGAGTTGTTTTTATTCTGTTAATTTAATAACTGCTATTTATTTTTATAACTAACTTTAATATATATTTACTTATTGAATTATAAAATTATAAAAACAGAATTATGAACAACTTAAAAAAATTAGTAATGATTTTTACTATTGGGCTTATGGCAATAACCGCCAATGCGCAAAGTGAAAAAGATAATGAAATTATAAAAGATGCAGAGGGCGCTAAAGAAACGCTTTTACAAGGGAATCCAAAATTAAAAGATTTCTTCGACAAATCTGCAGGATATGTTATTTTTCCTAATGTTGGAAAAGGTGGATTTATTGTAGGAGGTGCTTCTGGAAATGGAGTCCTTTATAAAAAAGGAGGTAACAAATTAGGAATGGCTAGTCTTAAAAAAGTAAACATCGGACTTCAAGCTGGTGGTGAAGCTATTATTGAAGTGATCTTCTTTGAAAGCACAACAGAATTAGAAAATTTCCAAAAAGGCAAGTTCCAGTTCGATGCTCAAGCTTCTGCTACAGCTCTAAAATCGGGTGAATCTTTTAATGCAAAATACGCGAATGGTGTTGCTGCATTTACACAAACAAAAGGTGGTTTAATGGCTGATGCTTCAGTTGGAGGACAAAAATTTAAATTTAAAGCGTTTAAATAAAATCGTCTTTAATTATAAATTATAAAAAAAAGCAAGTGGTTACACTTGCTTTTTTGCTTTCTTACTACCTTCATACATCACATATTTTACAAAACGTGCTTCTAATTTGGCATTAAAAAGTTTTATTTTTCTTGAAGGGCGTAATCCTACACATTTTAAAGCTTCTAAATTTGAAGTTATTAACCAAGCATCTGTTCCTGGGTAACTTTGCTTCAACGTATCCCCTATACTTCCATAAAATTCTTCCATTTCAATATCTAATCGTTCACCATAAGGCGGATTAAATAACATATGTAGTTTCTCGTCTCCTCCTTTTTGAGTCTTAAAAAAATCTTCATGCTTAACAGAAACAAATTCTTCTAAATGTGCATTTTTAACATTCTCGATGGCTTTGGTAACCGCAGATGGCGATTTATCGTAACCCATAATTCTATGATGAAAGTCTCGCGTTTTAGATAACAGAGAGGCTTCAATTTTTTCAAACAACTCAACATCCCAATCTTCCCAACGTTCAAAAGCAAATTCTTTACGCATTAAGTTAGGCGGTATATTACACGCAATCATAGCGGCTTCTACCAAAATAGTTCCAGAACCACACATCGGGTCCATAAAATCACTTTGTCCATCCCAACCCGAATGCATAATTAGCCCTGCAGCTAAAACTTCATTTATAGGTGCAATGTTAGTCGCAGTTTTATAACCACGTTTATGTAAAGAATCTCCAGAACTGTCTAAAGAAATCGTACACTTTTCTCTATCGATATGAATATTAACTTTTAAATCAGGGAATTTTAAATCTACATTTGGTCTAACACCAGTCGTATTTCTAAATTTATCTACAATTGCATCCTTTGTTTTCTGAGCGATATATAGGGAGTGCGTAAACACATCAGAGTTAACAGTGGCGTCGATAGCTAATGTTCCTGTAGATTTTAAATAATTCTCCCACGGCATTTTATATACATTGTCGTAAATATCTTGCTCGGTAACCACACGAAATGTACGTATTGGTTTTAATATTTTAATAGCCGTTCTTAAACCTAAATTAGCTTTGTACATAAAGCCCTTATCCCCAACAAAACTCACATTTCTTACACCAACTTCAACATCAAGTGCACCTAACTGAGTTAACTCTTTTGCTAATAATTCTTCAAAGCCAAATAAGGTCTTGGCAACCATTTTAAAATTATTCTCCATTATTTACTTTAAATAGGTTACAAAAATACAGTATTTTTGCACCCTACATAGTTTAGAAATGATAAAAGATAAAACAACCTGGTATGTATCGTGGTTTGATACGCCTTTTTACCACATATTATATAAAGATAGGGACGATCATGAAGCCCAAATGTTCATGGATAACCTCACTCAATATTTAAATATTGAAGAAGAAGGTAAGATTCTAGATTTAGCGTGCGGAAAAGGACGACACTCAGTGTATTTAAATTCTCTTGGTTACCATGTTACCGGAGCAGACCTCTCTGAAAACAGTATAAATTACGCAAAGCAATTTGAAAATGACACATTGAAGTTCGAGGTTCACGATATGTGTAAACCTTTTCCTGACACCTTTGATGCTGTTTTTAATTTGTTTACAAGTTTTGGTTATTTTGATAAAGACGAAGATAATTTAAACACCATTAAAGCCATTAAAAGTGATTTAAATGAATACGGAATTGGTGTTATCGATTTTATGAATTCTGATCATGTAATTGCAAACTTGGTTCCTGAAGACACTAAAGTTGTAGATGGCATCACATTTAATTTAAAACGTTATGTTAAAGATGGCCATATTATAAAAGACATCTCTTTTACTTTTGAAGGTGAAGATTATAACTATCAAGAACGTGTTAGAGCGTTTACTTTAAAAGATTTTGAAGCTCTTTTTGAAGCTGCAGATGTTAACTTATTAGAAGTTTTTGGAAATTATAAATTACACAAATTTGATGCTAAAACATCAGATAGATTAGTTATGCTTATTAAATAATGAATTCGTATTTACTTCCCATATTAGCCGTTATTATTGGTATTGCTATAGCCTTAATTGGTAAATCTAAACCGGCTTTAAACACTAAATTGTTATTATCTTTTAGTGGTGCTTTTTTATTGGCCTTAACCCTATTTGAGTTACTTCCAGAAGTGTATCATCATCTAGAATCTAAACAAACAGGCTTATTTATCATGTTCGGAATTCTGCTACAAATTGTACTAGAATTCTTCTCTAAAGGTGCAGAACATGGCCATGTGCATATACATAAACACGACACTACTTTTCCTTGGTTATTGTTTATTAGTTTGTGTATTCATAGCTTTTTAGAAGGGTTCCCGATCCATCATCACAATGATATGGTATATGGTGTTTTAATTCATAAAATTCCTATTGCGGCATTGATTACTACGTTTTTAATTCAATCGCATTATAGTAAATTACAAACTGTTGGTTTCCTTACTTTTTTCATGATTATGACACCGCTTGGGACATTTATCTCGAATCATTTAACCTTAGCCGAAGATTATATTCAATATATAAATGCGATTGTAATCGGAATATTTTTCCATATTTCTACAACTATTTTGTTTGAAAGTAGCGAAGACCATAAATTCAATTTAACAAAATTAATTTCAATATTCGCGGGTGTTGCCGCTGCTTACGTCATTTAAATTATGTTTAGTAAAGAAGAATCCCGACAATTAAGAGAATTATTTTGGACCAGTTTTGGAAAGTCTTTTCAGAGAAAATGGCTACTCTATGATACGAAAATTAAAGGCTTTAGTTTTAAATTTCATTTTGATACTAAATGTGCTTTTGTCACTTTAGATGTGGAAGAAGATTTAGAAAACCGCATTAAACATTGGGAGAAATTAGAATCGTTAAAGTCTATTTTAAAAGATGATTATTTACCTGAAGCTATTTTCGAAGAAGAATTTTTACTGGATAACGGAAAAGAAATATCTCGAATTTACGTGCCTTTAGAACAAAAAGTATCCATTCACAACAAAAATACCTGGTTGGAGGTTATGGAGTTTTTTAATGAAAACATGGCTAAATTCGAATCCTTTTTTGAAGATTACGAAGACATTTTAAAAGACGATTAGTATCGTTTAGATTACGTATAAAAAAATCATCAAAAAATGACTGATGGCTCCTGCAAGAACAAATAAGTGCCATATTACATGGTTGTACGGGATTTTATCAAAAAGATAAAAAATAATGCCAACGGTATAAAAAGATCCACCTGCAAAAAGTAAATACACACCACCATCTCCAATAACTTCAGCAAGATTGGTAAAATCGAAAATAATAAGCCAACCCATTATTAAATATAATAAGGTAGAAAATAGTTCGAATTTACCTGTAAAAAACAATTTAAGAATAAGTCCGCAAGCAGCTATTCCCCATACCGTCCAAAATAAATTCCAACCTAAACTGTGTTTTAAGGCAATTAATAATACCGGAGTATACGTTCCTGCTATTAAAAGATAAATACTAATGTGGTCTACAATTCTTAAATAATGTTTCTGATTTTCCTTAGTCACAGAATGGTATAATGCTGAGGCAGAAAACAACACAATTATAGATACACCATATACCACAACGCTAAAGGTTGTCCAATCTGTTTTTTGTTCGTTATAATATAACAATAATCCAAATCCTAATAGGCCTAATACAGCTCCTAAACCATGAGTTATGGCATTAAGTTTTTCTTCGAAAGGCGATTGCATTCTCATTTTTCAGGCTTTTCTAATCGTTTAGACCATTTGCTTTCGGCAGCATAAAAATCGAAATCTAAAACAGAATTCTGACGATCTAATTGTTGGTTCAAGAAACTACGTTGTAAGATGTCTTCAATAAAGTAATCCTCTTTAGACTCCATAGGATCAAATTTTTCTTTTAATGAAATATCGAATAAACTCGCCGTACTATTAAACCAAAATGCACGCCAACCGCTTCGTAAATCTTTAATTAAATCGAAAGTCGTAACGCCAGTTTGGCGATAAATAAGTTTAACTAATATCTGACCTTCAGTACGAGTCATTTTTTTCAATTCTGCAGTAAATTCTTCTTCCAAGTACTTTTGCACCTGTTTTGTATATCGTTTTTTAGCACGAGTTTTATCTAATTTATCTAATTGCAATTGTAATTCTTGTAATCTATCGGCTGCCATTTTTGCATACGGATACACTTTTAGCGTTTTTCGACGTAAAATTATATACTGAATGCGTTCCTTTCTATCTGTAAAATCGATTTTATTAAGAATCATAACTTCGTCTAAATCAATACTTTTTCTAACAGTACTATCGCCTTCAATAATAATAAAATTTTCCTGCAGACTGTCTTGCTCAATCTCTTCAATCTGAGCCCAAGAAAAACATGGAATTAAAAATAAAATGTAAAGTAGGATTTTCATATAAAAACAGAGGCCAAAAACTATTCCAAAATTAATAATTTACACCTGTTAAAACCTTAAAATCGTATTAATATTATTATTTTTATGCAAAACTATTATAAATGGCAAAGAAGAGTATATTAAATAAAAAATCGCTGGACTTTTTAGAAACATATTTAAATAATGCAGCGCCTACAGGATACGAATGGACAGGGCAAAAACTGTGGATGGATTATTTAAAACCTTATGTAGATGAGTTTATAACAGATACCTATGGTACTGCAGTTGGAGTTATTAATCCAGATGCACCTTACAAGGTTGTTATTGAAGGACATGCAGATGAAATTTCTTGGTATGTAAATTTTATTTCTGATGAAGGTTTTATTTATGTGGTTCGAAATGGTGGTAGCGACCATCAAATTGCACCTAGTAAATTAGTAAATATTCACACTAAAAAAGGCATTGTAAAAGGTGTTTTTGGTTGGCCAGCAATTCATACTAGAGATAAATCTAAGGAAGAAACTCCAAAGCCAGATAACATTACCATAGATGTTGGTGCAAAAACTAAAAAAGAAGTTGAAGACATGGGCGTACACGTTGGATGTGTAATTACATATCCAGATGAATTCCATATTTTAAACGGAGATAAATTTGTGTGTCGTGCTTTAGACAACAGAATGGGTGGATTTATGATTGCTGAAGTGGCGCGTTTACTTCATGAAAATAAAAAGACATTACCTTTCGGATTATACATTACAAACTCTGTGCAAGAAGAAATTGGACTTCGTGGTGCCGAAATGATTGCGCAAACCATAAAGCCTAATGTCGCTATAGTTACCGATGTTACTCACGATACGACAACACCGATGATTGACAGAAAGAAGGAAGGTCATTTAGAGTTAGGTCTTGGTCCTGTTATCGCTTATGCGCCTGCAGTGCAACAAAAATTAAGAGATTTAATCACCGAAACTGCAGAAAATAATAAGATTCCTTTTCAGCGTTCTGCCCTATCGAGAGCAACAGGAACAGACACAGATGCCTTTGCATATAGTAATGGTGGTGTTGCTTCTGCCCTAATCTCTTTACCGCTTCGTTATATGCATACCACTGTAGAAATGGTACATCGCGAGGATGTTGAACATGTAATTAAATTAATTTATGAAACGCTTTTAAAGATTGAAGAAGGCGAAACATTTAGTTATTTTAAATAAAATTATAATTCAGCCTCAGATAATTCTGAGGCTTTTTCTTTTAATTATGGACGAAATTATAGACATAGTAACCAAAGATTATAAACCCACTGGTAAAACAGCTTTAAAGTCTGAAATCCATACCAAAGGTTATTACCATAATACGGCTCACGTTTGGTTATACACGAATTCTGGTGACATTTTATTAGCGCAACGTAGTTATAAAAAAACGATTTGTCCTGGCATGTGGGACGTCTCTGTTGCTGGTCATGTAGATGCAGGAGAAACGATTGAAGACGCAGCTATTCGAGAAACTTTAGAAGAACTCAGTTTAACTTTAACCAATTCGGATTTAATTAAAATTGGGGTTTTTGAATGTTTTCAAAGTTACGAATCTGGAATTCAAGACAATGAATTTCATCATACTTATATTGCCAAATTAAGTCAGTCATTACATACATTAACACCACAAGATGAGGAAGTTGAAGCCTTGCAATTGGTGACCATTACACAATTTGAATCACTTTTAGCTAATAGTGAGACTAACGATTATTTTGTGCCTTCTAATAGGGCTTATTATAAACAGATTTTAAAAGCTATTCAAGAAGTCGTATAGCTTCTAGATCTTTAGGTTTATCGTAAGACATTGGATTAATCTTATTATTATTTGTACCATCAACCATTTCCGATAAACGTGTGTTTTTTAAGACTAGGAAATCTTCTAGGTTATCTTTAATCATTTGATTTTTAAGTCCAAACCAAACACAAATCACTGTAGTTAGAACAACGTCTAAAACAAAAAGTCGGCCTTTAGTATACACGACTACAGCTCCCATTAACATCCAAATAAGCCCCAAAATAGCTACTTCAGTTGTATATTCAGCAATACTTTCGGTAGTGATTATATTTACGATTTTGTTTAAATCGGTTTGAGATTGTTCTGCATTTAATTGCTTTTTAATATGTTCATTTTCGTAGTTTGAAAAGGTAGACGCATTAAAATACTTTTCGACTCTTGGCTCCCAGCGTTCTATTCGTGTCTCATCAGACTGCCAAAATTTTGACGCTTCTTCCAAAACCCTAACAAAACTTATTTCTTGATTAATGAATTGCTGACTTTGTTCGGAGATATACTGTCTATCAATTAAAATGGGATTAAATTGATTTTTATCGCGATCTTTAATTACTGTCGTATTTGTATTATTTAAAGTCGCTGCTTGGACTGAAAACATATTACAGCATAGTAAACAACAAATACATAGTAGGATATGTTTCATTTATGGGAGTTTTGATTTGGGATCAATAAAAACAATTTATGTTGCTATAATTACCAAGGCCACACGAACTATTTTACATAAACAAATTTAATTATCAAATAGACAAAAGGTGTCTATTTGATAATTATTATAACAAAAAAAGCTGTTTATTCATACAAATTGTACAAACAGAACAGCCTTTTAATTTTAGAATTGGCAGTACTTTTATAAGATACTCCATTTACTTAAGTTTGTCTATTTAAAATCTCTTCAGCCTTTTGATGTATACCTAAATCGGCTTTCATAATAGATGAGCTGGTTACTTTAATATTTATGCTATGTGTATCGATATTTGAAGCGTTATTCAACCAATCTTCCATTTTATATTTGCCCTTAGATTGATTAATCGTTCTTAAGGTTACAGACACATTTTCCAGGCAGTTAACGACTTCTGCAATTTCACTATTGGTTAATCGATCCCGATACTCCATAAACACAGCTTCAGCAGAACGGATGTGCTCATAATCGTAACGATCGCCACCTCTCAAGGTTTCTCCAGTATAACAATCTGTATAAAGTGCTAAACCATCTCCTCCTCTAATCAAGGCTTGTTTTTGCATTTGTGCTTTGACTTTGGTGAATAATTGGTCGATTTCTGTACGGTGGTATGGACGGTTTGGATTTTGCATATTATTATATCTTAGTTTGTAGGGTTAAAACAACACATCTACGAAAATAGTTTCTTTCTGATTTGTTGAGATATTACTAATAATTTTAAAACTTGCCTATTTGAACCACTATAAGCATGTTGTCGGATATTATCTAATAAAAGGAAATACAAATCTATTTTTTCTGATAACACTTCATTCTCTATCGTAATAAGACTCAAATCCATATCCTTATAAATAGAATTAAAAGTATTTTCTTCCATATCAATTAAGCCTAATAAATTCAGTTGTGTCATTTAAGTTAATAAATTTAAAATTAGTTCCTCATCCACTTTATGTAATTCCTTTAAGTCTTCTAGTATCTCCTTTGAATTATCCAAATATCCTTTTTGAACTTTTTCCATTTTAATATTTAAATCTTCAATAAAAGTCTTTATTTCGTTGTTATTTTTTTTAGAAATGGAAATAAAATCATTTAATTTACTTGGAAATTCTTCAAGTGATGAATTAAAGCCTCTAAAAGATTTCTTCATATTTACTACAGAAATGTCAAAATTACTAAAAGAAGTAATTACAGTTTCCTTAAAATTAATTTGATCATTTGATAAATTTTCAATTAATACGTTATGGTTTTTTTCAAAACTATTCACAAACTCCATGAGCATGTCAAGGTTTCTTTTATAAGCAATATTATTATCATTAATTGAAATAATATTTGAGGTAAAAATTTCTTGAGTCTGATTTATGCTCTTTTGGTTAGCTATATTAGCTTCTTTTATTTCTTTTCCTAATAGATGATTAATACTATTTAAAATAAATTCTTGTTTACCAAACGATTCATCTATTTTACCTATCAATCTGTCATTAGAATTGGAGAAACTATTTATAGTTTGATTTCCTAAATCAAGGATAGATTCTATCATCTTACTTTCCAAGACCATAAGCTGTGCACTATTGGTTTTAGCTATTTCATAAAAGGATTGAATAGAACTTTTAATATCGTTGTTAAGTGCTTTTGTTTGTATATTAAGAGAATCAAGAACTTTTTTATGTGATAATGAATTTTCTTCCTTCAAAGAATTTATAACATTACTCGTATCAATAGAACTTTGTTTTAAAATGTTTTCCAAACTAATTTGGTATGCTTTTAAAGAATTTACAGCTAAATCTCTTTCTTCTTTCGTTTTTTCACCCTGTAAATAAAAAAATATTGCTATAAATAATGACGGTGCTATTCCCCAATAAAATTGTCCATTTGCAATAATATTAAATAGAGGTATAGTAAATGAGCCAATAGCTATAAATATTAAAATTGATAATACGTTATTGTTTTTCATTATTCCAGTAATTTATTTCATTTTTATTATGACTATATACTTTATCCGCTAATACTTTTGAAGTTTTAATCAAATTATTTCTTTTATTATTTTTAAAAAAATCAATGAAGTTTTTAGCTAATAAAAAGCTATCTTTTTTTATCAATTTCTTAAGATTTTCAATACTGTTTTTTCTTTGGAAACTAATTAAGTCTAATAATTCGATATTGTCGAAAACTCCATTGTAAATTTTTGTAGACAATTCATTAACGTGAAATTTATTAGTTTTATACTCTAAACGTATCTCAATTATAATATTTTCGAAATCTAAGTCAAACATTTCTTTCATTAATGTATTGTTTTTAATCAAAGAATTTACTGATTTCAAATGTCTTAGATGTCTTAGCAAACGAAAAGAGCCTTTCCTAGATATAATTTGTTTTAAATTATTATGAGAAAGTTTTGAATTTATTTTAAATATTTCATTCTTATTAATTAAAGATTCATAATTAGTTACAGCCTCTTCCATTGCTTGAGGCAGCCCAACTATATCTGTTGAGCTAAATTGCCTTGTTCCATAAACTATACCAACTGATAATGGAATAAGATTTTCAATTAGGTTTTCATTTAAATTAGTTATAAAATCTAATGTATCAGATTGTTGAAAAGGAAAGGCATCATACACAACAACTTTCCTGATTCTATGAATTACAGAATTAATTTGGTAATGATCAGAAATATTAATAAAACTTTTATATCCTTCTTTATTTAAAGAAACAAAAATAAAATTCACCAATTTAAATGGTATATGTATATTTATTTCTCCTTCCTTAACTATGCTCCTTTCAGATTTCAGACAATAAACCTTATTCTTATTTATTACTTGACTTTCTTCATCAATAAAACTATCAAATAAGGATAATCCAACATCTTCAGAAAGAGAAATACAGAGAAAAAAATCTCCTTGTGTATTGCTCAACTTCAAATTTTCCATATTAAAAACATCTTTTAAAGAGCAGAAACTAGATTATCATATTCTTTTTCAAAACTTTTAACACTATCCATATTATTTTTCTTGCCTTCCAAAGTTTTAGATAATGCTGTTTTTACTGCATTTAATTTATCCATTGACATTTGATTTGTTGCTATTTTCATATCATTGGTGATATCTTTAAGTAATACGGAACTTTGTGACAATATTTGTTTTTCAAAATCACTTAAACTGGATTCTAATTTTTCGTTTACTACAATTTTAGCTTGTTCTTTTGACTTAACTGTAGCTTCAGAATATAATTTAACTTTTTCTTTTTGTAAACGTAACTCTAACTCTTGATTACTTTTTAAAATCAATTCTTTTTCTTTTCTTATTCTTGCATCATTACTTTCAAAAAGTCCATTCTTATTCATTTCTTCAAGCGTCCGATTACGAACCACATTTAAGTGATGATCTATAGCCCTTCTTCTTTGCGAAAATTGTTGTTCATGTTCATTATCAAGTTTCATAGTTATAGGATCAATTGAATCACCTAATTTTTCTCCCCAATGAGAAAAAGAAAGCATAGATAATGTCTTTGTTATACCTGATAACACCTTATTATGTCCATCTTTACTCATTCCTTTTGTTACTAATTCTCCAATTTTAGTTTCATCCTTAAACTTGTCCGTTTTAGAAGCAATTGTCATAATCTTAGAACCACCATTTAAAACCGTAGAACCAACCTTTAACCCTGTTTTAGTAAGTATATTAGTGATTTTTCCAGCTTTGGATGTCATTTTAGCAACTTTACTTCCTTTAGAAGCCATAGCTGCTGCTTTAATCCCTAGAGCAGATCCCGCTTTTGCAAAACCTGAAGCTGGAATAAATAATGCTGCCAAATCCAATACATCTCCAACAGTTTTTAATACACTTCCTGCATTACCTCCTTCTGTAATATAAACAGGTTCATAAGACTCATTCAATTCAATTTTCTGATTATTTAATTGCAACTGAACTTCATTCATTTCAATTAAAGTAGATTCAAGTTTTTGTTTATTTACACCTATTTCCTTTAGCTCCACTGATTTCACAGTTAGTAAATGTTCTATCTCAGATTTTTTTTGATAAAATACCTCAAGTTTTCTGGAATTCTCTTCAGATTTTTTTACATAGGTATCTAAGTTGAAATCTAAATCTATTTCTAAATTTTCATTTCCCAAAGCCGTCTTTAATTCCGTGAAACATGAGTTAAATTTTTCGGCTGAATTTTCAGTAAATTTATTAACTTTTTGCTTTGCAGATTCAATCATTAGATCTTGTGCTAAATCAAATGATTCTTCAAATTTAATCTTTAAAAATTCTTGACATTTTTCAAGATTAATATGTTCCAAATTACAAGCTGATTCAAAATTTAAAAGTTCAGTTTGAGTTATTTTTTTAATATCGTGTTTTAATTCAGACATTAATTCTGGAATTATTGAAGCAATCTCTTTTTCAGAGATTAAAACTTCACGCTCAATAGTACGAATTTGGTATTCTAAACTTTGTTGTTTCTTTTCAATTTCCTGAATACTACTATGTGATAAAGTTTCTAATAATTCCTTTTTATCATTCAATTTAAAACGTAATGTCTCCTTCATTATAATCAATCTGTCTTCTAGAGAATTAATATAAAAGGATTGAGTATTCTTAGATATGGTTTCCGAAATATATAATTCTAATTTTGAAAAATAATTTTCCCATTCAGGTTTCTTTCCAATTACAGGATGATTACTTATAGGGAAATAGACTAATTCCTTACCCTCCAGTTTTGTTAAGATATTTTTATCGGTCGATAAAGCTTGTTCAATTGTTTCTTCTTGCAATTTTAAATCATCTAATTTGGTTCTAACAAACAAAAATTTAATTCCAATTTTCTTTAATTTTTCTATTAATTTTAAATCTTCTGAAGTAACTGATTTTCCAAAAACATAAATAATATATTGTGATTCATCTAAAACTGATTCAGTAAGAGAAATATGGTTATTAATTAGTGTATTCACACCAGGTGTGTCAAGTAAAACTAAACCATTTTCGAGCATAGGATGCTTAAGTGTAACATGAATGCTTTCAATACTATTAGTTCTAACTTCAGATTCTTGTTGATCTAAAATTAATAAATCTTTTAATTCTATTTTTTCAATAGTACCATCTTTGTATAAGAGCTCTGCGCCGTTCTCACCATATTTTATATACGTTATATATGCTGTCGTTTCTATGCTTTTAACAGGTAAAATTATTTGTCCTAATAATTTATTAATTAATTGTGATTTTCCTGCCGAAAATTGTCCTACGACAGGTAAATAATATTCATTATTTTGAAGACGCTGTAAAAAAGATTCTAAAACAATTTTAGCACCATTATCCTCTATATTTTCAGCTACCTTAATACAATTCTCTAATTCTGTGGTTATATTTGTATTCATTGTAATTTATTAAATAATTAATTTGCCATTTTTATAACATCTGTTTCTTCACTCTCTAACTCAGAAGATATTTCGATTGCTATACCCAGAAGTTTTTTAATACTACTTATTTCAGTTTGAGTATTAGAAATAATAATTGTTTTCTCCTCTACCGAAGACGAAAGTTGTTTTTTCTTTAATTCTAGTTCTTTTTTCTTAAGACTTATAAGTTCATTAAGATTATTTGAAACGACTATTATAACTTCTTTAGTAAATTCTTCTTTTTTTGATTTTATAAATTTGTTTATTGAAATTGTCGCATCTTTTTGTGTTTCATCAATTAAATCTTCAACCTTAATTATAGCATTTCGAAGAATAGTCTTACCTTCTTTAAGCATATTTAGTTTAAATTCTTCACGTTTTTTTTGAATTTCTTCCTCTTTTTTTTCTTTTCTTCTTTCTAATTGTTTCAGTAAAATTTCTAATTCTACTGATGATTCGTTTTTCTCGAGTTTCGCAATTTTAGATTCTATTTCTTCTTTAATACGTTTCTCTTCATCAGCTTTTCTTTTTTTCTCTTGGTCATAGTATTTTTGAGCAGAATCATCTACTACCTCTTCTGTATAAGTTTTTTGACCAGAAACTAAAATTCCCCATAAACCACCTATAAGACCTCTTCTATATTTCTCTTTAGTAACTGTTCGCCTATCTACATCAGGACGAAGTTCTTGGTTATTATTACTTCCTATTTTTTCTCTTTTAAAATCAAGATCCGCAATCTGTCTTTCAGAAAAGATAGCTTTACCCTTGTTAATTTCAGTACTTTCCATTTCATCATCTAACCTTTCTATTTCAGCTTCTTTTTGCTTTAACTCTTCAGTATGTTCTTCTAAACCAAATTTTGTTTCAAATACTTTACTATCTAAAGAAAGTGTTTTATTTCCATCAAGCTGTACCTTGGATAGTGGCAATTTCTTTTCTATTTCACCTGCCATTTCCGAAAAATTATCTCGAATTATATCTTTAAAATCATTTATAAAATCAGTATATCTATGCTCATACTGAAACAGTAAATCTGAATTTAATTTTGTAATATAACGTTCATAATTTATTTCTAATTCTTCTAAATCCTCTTGATTTTCTAATTTAGCTATGTATTTATCTTTAGTTTCTGTGGAATCACTTTTAACACCTCGTTCAAAGTCACGAACTAAAAGCTCAACTTGTTTATAAATTTTATCCTCTTCATTTGCTAAGTTTTTACCTATTTCCGAAATTTCTTTTTCTAAAGTGATAATATGATTTTCTACTTCTTCAGTATCTGTAGCCCTTTCTAACTCCGATATTAGTTGCTCTGCTTTTTGTTTTTTTACAAGTAACATACTTTTAACATGATAAACGGGTGATAAAAGTTCCGCTTTTGCTTTTTCTCCTTGAGTCAAAAACCTCAATAAACGGTTTTCAAAATCTTCAATTCTTGATTTTTTCAATAAATCATTACGCTCTTCATTGGAACGTTCCAACTTATTTAGATATTCAAGACTTTCGTTATTTCTAGATACCAAAGCAGCAAAGGCAGAAATAGGCCAAATTTCTGGAAGTTTTTTGTTTGGAAACTGACTCTGAAATGATGTTTTTAATTTATTAATAACGTCGGCTACAGTCTGCTCACTTTCATTAACACTATCTATACGGTTTAAAACAATAATTATGTTTTTACATTTAGATTTTAAATGACTTAGAAACTCAAAATCTGATTTAGATCCAGGTTGTACTGCTGAAAACATAAATATCGCAGCGTGAGATTTTTCGATCTGTGACTCTGTAACTTCTTTGTGTCCTCCAGCTACACCATTTAGACCTGGACTATCTACTAAAGTAACACCATCTTCTAAAAATTTGGAATCT
Organism: Formosa sejongensis; assembly: GCF_033447105.1. Classification (NCBI taxonomy): domain Bacteria; kingdom Pseudomonadati; phylum Bacteroidota; class Flavobacteriia; order Flavobacteriales; family Flavobacteriaceae; genus Formosa; species Formosa sejongensis. Next base: position 24,146 of record NZ_JAWQUN010000005.1, on the reverse strand, counting down.
AAAAATAAATCTACCCTACTTATTTTTTCAGCTACATTGTCTCCTTTTGTACTTACAAAATTCTCAATAGTTTCAAAAGAAGCTTCTGGATATGTTTTTTCTGTATTATCTTTATAATAAACCCGTACACCTTCTCCCGAAAGTGCTTGATTCTTATGTTTTAAAAAATTTACAGTTGCTGTAGTTTCTGAGCTCGTTGATGGCAAATATTTATTCCCCATCATAGCGTTCAAAAAAGTCGATTTTCCCGCGCTAAATTCACCTACCACCACTATTGAAAAATTACCTTTTTCAACTTGTTCATGTAAATTTATACAAGATTCAGCTTGATCTTCACTTTCATATTTTTGTAAAAATGTTGCCGTTTTACCTAATAATTCAAGCACATTATTTTTTTTATCTAGATAAGACTTTCTGTATTGATTCATTATTTTTATTTAAATACGTTTATATTTATCTACTACTAACTTGAGAAACACTTCTTAATTTAAAAAAGCTAAAATATTTTTTTCAAAATTCACTTTTTCTTTTTTTAGTATATTTATGTTTTTCTCTAATCCTTGCACTTCATTAATACTACCTTTACCCTGAATATTTAACAGAATAGTTTGTAATTTAGCTTCATATTCCTTCACCTTCTGATCGTAATATTTCATATTCACATCTTCAAGTAATTTAATATTTTTAGCTATATTAATCCTTGATATTTCACGTAATTCGCAATAAATATTTCCAGATGGAGGCATTAAAACTTTAATTATATTTTCGTTAATTTCTTTTTTTTGATTCCTTATAAACTCGTTTTTCGCATTTGTTTTATAAAACTCTACGTCTGTTTTAACTCTATCTAATTTCTTTTGATAAGTTTCTTTTCTTCTTTGTAATGCAGTGATTTCATTGCTTTTAGTATTCAAACCAGTTTCAATATTTCTCATTCCATTATTAATTTTATCAATGCTTTCAATTAATATTTTCTCGTTATTTGATGCATCTATAATAATTTGATTGAACTTTTTAGTCCATTTATTAACATTTGTATTGCTATATTTATTTTCCTCAACTGTTTTTTTTCCAATTACAGGTTGAAAGAACAAACCTAAAATACTAGTTCTATCCTTTTCTACTTTTACAACTTTTTTTTGAGGGTAAGGTTTTGCGCCTAGTTCTTTTTTAGCTCTAGCTGTAGCCTCTTTAATTTTAATAATTTCTTTATTTTTTTTAGATATTTCTATATCAGCTTGAATCTTTTTATTTTGTAATTCATTTTGTTCTTTCTCATAAACAGAAGATTTACTTTCAAATTCATTATTTAACTCAATCAAGACTTTATTCAATATATTTTTATCTGACTCTAGTTTAACATCTGTTAAAACAATTTCTGAAGAGGATACAAATTTTAAATTTCCTTTTTCACCAACTTCAATCATCGGAATATATTCATGAATATGGTCTTGTATTATTGTATTAATCACTGTAAGTTTATCTTGTAAAATAACAGTTAATTTATTCTGGAATATTTGTATTTCAGATCGAATCATATTATTATATTTATGATTCACTTTTTTTTCTAATGTTTCTAAAGTCTCTTTGTCAACCTCTAATTTAATTTGGCTTCTGATTTTTTCAAGTCCTAGCTTTATAATTGCAACTGTACTCTTCTCTAAATCGCCTTGTTGAGCATGCAAATGCGTTTTAACCTTTTCTTTATTCCTTATTGTTTTCTCATTAATATGATCCAGTTTTTTAGATATTAACCCAAGCTCTGCTTTATTAATTTTAGCTTCTGATATTTCTTTTTTCCCTTCAAATAAATTATATAAATCAGAAATTAACGTATATAGTTTTTGGGCAATGGAATTATAAAACGTTTTAAGCCGTTCTCCACTATTTATATAAGAATATAGATCAATTTCTAAAGGACCCATTAATGATTTCGAATATAATTCACTCCTTTTTTCGAGAGAAATTTCTGTTTGATTAATGTTGTTATATAAACTTGTAATTGAATGATCTTTTGAAACTAAACCAAGTAACGCCGAAACACCATACACCTTAGCATTATTTGGCTTACCATTATAAACAAGTTCATTAATTTGTTTTTTGAATTCTGTCAATTTAGACTTCTCAGATTCCCCTTCATGTTTTTTTATTTCATCAAAGAAATTCATTACATAAAAAATTGACTTTTGATAATTACTAATTTCCTTAACATAAGCTAAATCACTTTCTCCAAACCCTCTTAAATGGAATAAACACAAGCTAGCATGTGCATTTTGAATTTCTCTAATAGCAATTTCTCTATGACCTTTAGCTGTACCATTGGATCCAGGTGTATCAATCAAAACTACATTTTCCGTAATTCCCTTAAAAGTAGTATATAAATGAACAGATTGAACTTCCTTTACTACATCCAATTCTCTTGAAATTGTAGATACAAATTCATTTAAAGCATTCTTATTTTCTTTAAAAGATATTATTGTTTTTTCCTTAGAAGAATCGTTATAATGTACAACAGCTTTATCACAATATTCATGAGTATTAACTACGTTATGTACATAGGTTATTGTAGCTGTAGTTTCATTTACACCTTTAGGTAAAATATCTTTACCTATTAAACAATTTAAAAAAGTAGATTTACCACTACTAAATTCTCCCACAACAGTAATTCTAAACTCTTTGTTTAATAAATTTTCTTTTATATTTTGAAGTTGAGTTTTATAGTAAAGAAACGAAGGGTCTGCTAGAAAAGGATATTTTTCTATTTTATTTATTTGATTAAGAAATATTTCATCTGGATTTTTTAAACTCATATTTATGGAAAATTAGTATCACTCTCTAAAATATTTGAGAAAGTTATCTTAATTAAATGATAGGTTATTTACAAGATTAAAGTTCCTCAATATTAAAATACCCAGGATTCAAATAACCTTCAGGCTTAAAATCTATACCATGCATTCTTAGAAATGCTTTATGAACTTTTTCTACTTCGTCGAATGGGTTTAACATCATGCATGTAACTTGAACAAAAAGGCCTGCTCCTACATACTCTCCTTGCACGCTAAGTGCTTGTTTGGTTGTAATTTTAAATGTTGGCATTTAGTTAGATTTTAGGTTAACACCCTATTAATTACATATATTTCAGATGAAATACACATAATGTAGGATTTTTAATAAACCAAATTTAGTGACCAAACAGACAAAATGCGTCCATTTCAAACAAGGTGTAAGAAAAAAGTGAATTTTAAGTTAAATAATAATTGGATAGAGTTAATAAAATTGAAATTAATTATAATACTCCGAAATTTGTTTTAATGTCAATTTCATATCGGCAACGACATGCGAAGGTGATATAATTTTTACCCACCTATTAAACTTTAAGATTTGCATAAAAAACTCGTAAGTCGGTTCTACATAAATTTTAATTTCACCCCAAATGCGCTCATCTGCATAGTTTAAATCTTGAGTATCCAAATCTAATGGTCGAGCGACTATAACCTGTGAATGATGCATCGGATTACTTTCTAAATACTTAAAGTGGTGATTTGCTACTTTTATATGAATCCATTCGGCTTGCAAATCGGAGTTTAAAATACCTATAGAATTTTTAAAGTACTCAGCTTCATTAAATGTAATAGGATGTTTACAAATCCTATTCGTTATAAATAAACCATTTATTCTACTATCTAAACACAACGAGTATATGCCTACTTCAGAATTATAAGCGATGAGATACCAAGCATTATTAATTTCCTTTATATGCAGTGGTTGGAACATATTTTTAACTTTTTGAAATCGATTATCGTCGTACCAACCTTTATAATCAATTTCTATCATATACTTACAATCTATGGCATTAATTAACGCCACCATATCAACATACACACTTAACGATGTACGTGAAATACTCACAAATTGTTTCCATGCTTGTGCATGATGATGCAATAAATAAAGTTCAGTTTTTTCGAATACCTCCTTTAGTTCATCAGACATTATAAAATCTTGTTCCAAAATATAATATCCCCTATTTCGCTTAAGTTTTATATCAATATGATGAAACGATTTAATATCGGCTAAGTCTCGTTTAATCGTTTTTTTACTATTAGACTCAAGTTTTTCGTATAGTTTATCCTCTATGTTTTTTTCAACAATTAACTTTAATGCACGTTTTAATTCTTCGTAACTCACATACGGTCTGGAAAGTCCATATAATTCTGGATCTTTAATAATACGCAATACATAATAACGGCGAAGGAATTCTGAAGTCATAAATAGGTCTTAGAACTAGCCAAAATAATAAAATTAGTGGCAAACTTCTTTAAACAAGAGTATTTTATATATTTGAGACTTATTATATAGGTATGCCCATTGCTTTCAGCAGAAAAGATTTAAATTCTACCGCTTGGTTTTCACTTGAAAAAGGTATTCAACTCTTTGCTGGGGTTTTTATTATTCCCAAAATATTTAATGTTTTAGGAACCATAGATATAGGAAAATTACATTTTGTTGAGGCGCTTTTAGGCATGTTTTCTCCTGTTTTTTTCTTAGGACTTTCAGCTATTTCTATTCGCGAAATGGTGTTAAAACCTAATGATTCTGAAAAAATTATGGCAACCACAATGGGTATGCGTTTAATTAGTTGTATTATATTAAGCATAAGTGTTTTGGGCTATTTAATATTCACAAATAACACAACATTATTCGGCTTATACTTTATTCTACTCTTTAGTTATTTATTCCGATTAACCGATGTTTTTGAATTGTATTTCTTGGCAAAAAAACAAGCTAAATTTATTTTTATATGTAAAATTACTAGTCTTGCCATTATCATATTACTTCAATATTACGGCGTAAAACATAATTTGGATGTCTTGTTTTTTGCTAAAGTATTGGCCTTAGATTTTCTTATACAAGGTGCTATATATGGCGTGTTACTTATGCTAAACAAAGGGTTTTCCTTTAAAAAATTATCGATTTCAATACCATTAGGAAAACAACTATTAATCATGGCTTTTCCATTAATTATATCTAGTGCTTTGGTGATGGTATATATAGGTATAGACGAACTTTTTTTAAAATACTATTATAACGACCATGCCAATGGTGTTTTTGGAAGTGTTCAATACCTGGTTATCGGATTAAGTTGGACCATAGGTTTTGCTATTATAAATGCACTGTATCCTTCGTTAGCAGAATCGTACACTGAAGACAGACAAACTTATATTACAAAATTAAGACAATTAGCTTTAGGCATGATTATTCTTGGTATTAGCATCGGATTGTTTTATACCGTTTTTGGAAACAGCATTTTAAACACCTATTTCTCTAATCAATATGCCGATGCGAAATCTGCATTACGTATTTTTTGCTGGGCACCATTATTTGTGTTTATGGGTATGTTATACGAAAAGCATTTACTAACAACCAAGCAGTTACAACATGAGGTTTATAGATTCTCTTTAGGATGTATTTCTAACCTAATTCTTTGTTATTATTTAATTCCGTTATACTATATAAATGGTGCAGCTATGGCTGTTTTAATCAGTCACTTTATAACAAACATTATATATCCTTTTTTACAACTAACAATAAAAAAACGATCTATTTATATCTTAAAATTTAAATAAACAATGAACTTACTCTTTCTGGCTCTTGCTCCTATTGTTGTCATTATAGTTTATATATACAATAAAGATAAATATGAGAAAGAACCTAAAATGTTTCTATTTTACAACTTTCTGCTTGGGGCATTTGTAAGTATTTTTATTACAACAATATTGTCTTTGGTTTTTAACTATCACGTGCCGTTAAAAGAATCTAACGTTGTTCAGTTATTTATAAAAGCCTTTTTTGTTGTTGCATTTACAGAAGAATTTAGCAAATATATTATTGTTCGTTATTTTGCACAACCCAATAAGGCATTTAACGAACCATTTGATGGTATTATGTATGCCGTTATGGTTTCAATGGGGTTTGCTGCTACCGAAAATATTTTTTATGTACTTGACGGCGGTGTTCGTTCTGGAGTTTTAAGAGCATTTACAGCTGTTCCTGCTCATGCAAGTTTTGCTATACTTATGGGCTATTTTATGGGAAAAGCGAAATTTTCGAACAACAGAATTACATATAATTTATTAGGATTATTACTTGCCATGGTGTTTCACGGAAGTTACGATTTCTTTCTCTTTATCGATTTTGTGCCAGGGATTTGGGTTGGTGCCTTTGTCTCTCTAGGGATAGGAATTGTATTAGCAAGAAAAGCAATAAAAAAACACCAAGAGAAATCATATTTTAAATAATAATACTATCTTTATTTCCCGAAAATCTCATTAAATGAACACGATGAAGAACACGATAGCTGACCGCGTAGCAGACTTTATAAAGAACTTTCCTCCTTTTGATTTACTTGATAAAAATCAATTATTAGACATTTCTAAAGAGGTTAAAATCAAGTATTTAGACAAAGAGAATGTAATTTATAATATGAACGATCCGTTACATGATCAGTTCTATATGATCTATAAAGGAGCCGTAAAACTCAAGAAATACATCAATGAAAAATTGGAAACAATCGATCAGTTTGATGAAGGAGATGTGTTCGGATTGCGTCCTTTATTTGCAAAAGAAAATTATGCAATAACATCTGTTACCGAAGAAGAGACCATTTTATATTGTATTCCAATAGAAATGTTCAATCCTTTTATAGATAATAATAAAGATGTACGTCAGTATTTAATTGAGAGTTTTGCTTCGAATACAGAAAATCCATTTTCAAACGAGTTTCAAAAGAAGTTGCTTGAAGACGATGTGAAATTAGATTTCACAAAAGATATGTTCGAGATGCAACCGGTTCGACTTATTAAAAATGTAATTACAACTAAGCAGAGTTCTAGTATAAAAGATGCTGCGAAGTTAATGACAGATAATAACGTTGGGTCTATTATTATTGAAGATAAAGAATGCCCTATAGGTATTATTACAGATAAAGACTTGCGATTACATGTGGCAACAGGAAACTATTCTATAAATGAAGATGTTTCTAAAATCATGATACAACCTGTAATGTGTTACAAGAAAAATATCACGATTGCACAGGCGCAAATCACCATGATGAAACACAAAATCAATCAGATTGTTGTGACTAAAGATGGTACTGCAAATTCAAAAATTTTAGGTGTGTTTTCTGAGCATGATATTATAGTTATGAAGGGAACAAACCCTTCTGTTTTAATGAAAGCTATAAAACGCTCAAATTCTACAAAAGAATTAAAGCGTATTCGTGAAAAAATCATGATGCTTTTAGACGGATATATTCAACAAAACATTCCTCTTACACATATTAACAACATTATTTTCGAACTAAACGATGCCACTATAAAACGTGTTATTGAACGTTGTATTGAGAAAATGGATCAAGTGCCTCCAGTAAAATTTGCTTGGATGTCCATAGGTAGTCAAGGACGAAAAGAACAACTTTTACATACCGATCAAGACAATGCACTTATTTTTGAAAACACAGACGACGATCATCTTGAAGAAGTAAGAACGTACTTTTTAACTCTTGCTAAAAAAGTAAATAAGCGTTTAAAAACTATTGGTTTTGATTATTGCCCTGGCGAAATGATGGCGAAGAATCCTAAATTTTGCTTAAGTGTTGACGAATGGGAAAATCAATTCTCGGCTTGGACTAGAGAAAATGAAGAAGATGAGTTACTGTTCTGTTCTATCTTTTTCGATTTTGATGTAACATATGGAGATCCTACTCTAACCAATCAGCTTGCTGATCATGTTTTAGAAATCACGAAAAGCAATCTAATATTTCAATCTAAATTAGGGGCGAGTTCATTAAGAAGTCCTTCTCCTTTAGGATTTTTCAGACAGTTTTTAGTAGAACAAGATGGAGAACATAAAGATCATTTCGATTTAAAGAAACGTGCAATTATGCCAATTACCGATGCAGGTAGATTATTGGCTATGCATTATCAAATTAAAAATATAAATAATACTGCCGAACGTTTTGAGAAATTAGCAGAATTAATGCCTGAAGATCAAGAGCTGTATTATTCTTGTGCTTATGCTTCAAAAGCATTATTAAAATTCAGAACAAAACACGGAATTCGTCATCACGACAGTGGACGTTTTATTGCTTTAGCGGAATTATCTAAAGAAGAAAAAATGAAATTAAAACGTTGTTTTAAAGCAGTAGGAAAAGTACAAGAACTTATTAAATTAAAATTTAATTTAAAGAATTTCATTTAATGAAATGGCTTAATAACAAAAACGAGAGTACATATCCAGAATATTGGTCACGTTACGAGTCCTTGTTTTTAGATACTAAACAGAATGATATAAACTCATCTACTTATGTTGTATTAGATACCGAAACTACCGGTTTTAATTACGATAAAGATAGAATGCTGTGTATTGGAGCTGTTAAAGTTACAGATGGTTATATTGATGTCAATACAGCCTTCGAAATTTATATTAAACAAGATTATTATGACGAAGATGCTGTTAAAATTCACGGTATACTTAGAAACGAAAGAATAGAAACCATTTCTGAAGAAGAAGCAATAATCTTATTTTTAGATTATATAAAAGATTCTATTTTAGTTGCTCACCACGCCTTTTTCGATATCACAATGATTAATGTGGCGTTAGACAGATTACAACTTCCAGAACTAAAAAACAAAGTTCTGGATACCATGTTTATTTATAAAGCAACACGTTTAAAGTCTAATACATCAGATGCTAAAAAGAAGTATTCTTTAGACGACCTTGCTGAAAACTATGACATCGATTTAAGCGATAGACATACCGCTTCCGGAGATGCTTTAATTACCGCCTTAGCCTTTTTAAGATCTGTGCACTTTCTTGTTAAAACAAAAGATTTCACTTTAAAAGATCTTCTTAAATTGTAAATAACTCCATTCTAAAGATTACTCATCCTCGTCTTATTTATTATATTTACAAGACAAACAACTACCACATGAGTAAATCTACCAAAGTAACCGTAAACGATTTGCATCATTTTGATCTCACTCTAAATGATGTTGAAGGTTTAGATAGTGTTCAAACAGAACACGATAACTTTCATATTATTCAAAATCATATTTCTTATACTGCCGAAATTTCTAAAAAAGATTTTCAGAAGAAATCCTATACAGTCAAAATCAATAACACGCTTTATCAGGTAAATATTGAAAATGATTTAGACGAACTGATTAAAAAAATGGGATTTGAAATAGGTGCTTCGAAAAAAATAGATGCTATAAAAGCACCTATGCCAGGACTTATTTTAGACATCACTGTCAATGTTGGAGATTCTATAAAAATAGATGACCCATTACTCATATTAGAAGCCATGAAAATGGAAAACAGTATAGTATCTCCTCGCGATGGAATTATAAAATCTATCGCTATAAAAAAAGGGATTACAGTAGACAAAGGTGATCTTTTAATCGAATTCGAATAATTTTAACGCGCTTTACTATGAAGAAAATTTTAGTTGCAAACAGAGGTGAAATAGCCTTGCGCATCATGAAAACAGCAAAGAAAATGGGCATTAAAACTGTTGCCATTTACTCAACTGCCGATAGAGAATCTCCACATGTAACTTATGCAGATGAAGCCGTTTGTATAGGCGAACCACCTTCAAATAAATCGTATTTACTTGGAGATAAAATAATAAAAATTGCCAAAGAATTATATGTCGACGCCATTCATCCTGGTTATGGTTTTTTAAGTGAAAATGCAAAATTTGCAGAAAACGTAGAAGCCAATAACATCATATTTATAGGTCCAAAATCTGAATCTATAAAAATTATGGGAAGTAAATTAGCTGCAAAAGAAGCTGTTGAACACTATAATATCCCAATGGTTCCTGGAACTAAAGAAGCCATTACAGATGTTAAAGAAGCAGAACTTATTGCTAAAAAAATTGGATTTCCTATACTTATAAAAGCATCAGCTGGTGGTGGCGGAAAAGGCATGCGCATCGTACAAAATGAACATGAATTGGAAGCACAAATGACACGGGCAATAAGCGAAGCTACTAATGCTTTTGGAGATGGATCTGTGTTTATAGAAAAATATATAGCCTCTCCCCGACACATCGAAATTCAGATTATGGCAGATAGTTTAGGTCATACTGTACATTTATTCGAACGCGAATGTAGTATTCAACGTCGTCATCAAAAGGTTATAGAGGAAGCTCCTTCAACAATCCTTACCCCAGATTTACGTAATAAAATGGGAAATGCAGCGATTAAAGTTGCTAAAGCTTGTAATTATGTTGGTGCTGGTACGGTAGAATTTCTTATCGATGAAAATAATAAATTTTATTTCTTAGAAATGAATACGCGCTTGCAAGTCGAACATCCCGTAACTGAATTAATTACAGGTTTAGACTTAGTAGAATTACAAATAAAAATAGCCAGAGGAGAATCTTTAAACTTTACACAATCCGATTTAGAAATTAAAGGTCATGCTTTAGAATTAAGAATTTATGCTGAAGATCCTTTGAATAATTTTCTACCAAGTGTTGGGACATTAAATGTATATAAACTACCCCAAGGAGAACATATTCGCGTAGATAACGGAATAAACGAAGGTGCCGATGTACCTATTTATTACGATCCCATGTTAGCAAAATTAATCACCTATGGAAGCACACGCGAAGAAGCAATTCTAACAATGTTGGACGCTATAAACGACTACAAAATTGAAGGTATTAATACAACATTAGGTTTCGGGAAATTTGTATTTCAAAATGCGGCATTCCGTGAAGGAAACTACGATACCAATTTTGTAAACATCTATTATGAACCTAAAATATTACAAAAACAAACTGAAAAGGAAGCTAGACTTGCTGCATTAATTGCTTTGAAACAATATGAAGCCGATCTTAAACAAGTGAGATTACCTAATAGTTAAATTGAAATTGTATGGATTCTAAAATAAAAATATTAAACGATAAACTAGCCCAGGCAATGCTTGGTGGTGGCTCTCAGCGTATTAAAAAACAGCATAGTAAAAAGAAACTTACTGCAAGAGAACGTGTGAATTATTTATTAGATGATGGTTCTTTTGAAGAAATTGGCATTCTAGTTACTCATCGTACCACTGATTTTAATATGGATAAAGAAATTTATTATGGCGATGGAGTGATTACCGGATATGGGACAATTAATAGCCGATTAGTTTATATCTTTGCTCAAGATTTTACTGTTTTTGGTGGATCTTTGTCTGAAACTCATGCAGAAAAGATATGTAAAGTTATGGATCTTGCGCTTAAAATGGGGGCTCCGATAATTGGATTAAACGATTCTGGAGGAGCTCGAATTCAAGAAGGTGTACGTTCGCTTGGTGGCTATGCAGATATTTTTTATAAGAATGTACAATCTTCAGGAATCATTCCACAAATCTCTGCAATTATGGGACCATGTGCAGGTGGCGCTGTGTATTCTCCAGCGATGACAGATTTTACAATGATGGTAGAACATAGTAGTTATATGTTTGTTACGGGACCAAATGTTGTAAAAACAGTGACTAATGAAGAAGTAACATCTGAAGCTTTGGGCGGTGCACATACACACGCTACAAAGTCTGGAGTCGCACATACAACATCTACAAACGATGTGGAATGTTTAGAAGACATAAAATTACTTTTAAGTTATTTACCTCAAAATAATACACGAACAGCAGATAAAATTCCGTTTGAATTACAAGATGAAATCCGTGAGCAATTAGCAACCATTATTCCTGATAATGCGAACAAACCTTACGATATGCATCATGTAATTGAAGGCATTATCGATGACAGTTCATTTTTTGAAATTCATAAAGATTTTGCCGAAAACATAATAGTAGGATTCGCCAGACTTGGTGGTCGCAGTATTGGTGTTATTGCCAATCAGCCTTTATTTTTAGCGGGAGTATTAGATGTAAATAGTTCTAAAAAAGCAGCTCGTTTTACACGTTTCTGCGATAGTTTTAATATTCCACTATTGGTTTTAGTTGATGTCCCTGGCTTTTTACCTGGAACAGATCAAGAATGGAATGGTATTATTACAAATGGTGCAAAATTACTGTATGCGTTAAGCGAAGCAACTGTACCTCGTATTACTGTAATCACCCGAAAAGCATACGGTGGTGCTTACGATGTTATGAACTCGAAACACATCGGTGCCGATATGAATTTTGCTTGGCCAAGTGCCGAAATTGCTGTTATGGGAGCAAAAGGTGCTAGTGAAATTATCTTTAAAAAAGAAATACACGACGCCAAAGACCCAATTGCAACATTAGCAGAAAAGGAAACTGAATATGCCAATACTTTTGCAAATCCGTATCGTGCTGCGGAACGAGGTTTTATTGATGAAGTTATATTACCACAAGATACACGTCGAAAATTACTAAAGGCGTTTAGTATGTTAGAAGATAAAAAAGTAGAATTACCTAAACGAAAGCACGGTAATATTCCATTGTAATTTTACAAGATTTACAATCAAAAAAGCCTTCAAATTATAATAATTTGAAGGCTTTTATCGTAATATACTATACGTTATATTTTGGCTTGATATGTATACAAATCATAGTAACGTCCTTGAGTTGCTATAAGTTCATCATGAGTTCCGCGTTCTTTAATTCTTCCTTCTTCAATAACTAAAATTTGATCAGCTCTACGAATTGTACTCAATCTGTGAGCAATTACAATGGTGGTTCTATCTTTAGTTAATTCATTTAAACTTTTCTGAATAAAACCTTCACTTTCTGTATCTAAGTTTGATGTTGCTTCATCTAAAATAATCACTTTAGGATTTGCTAAAATAGCACGTGCAATGGCAATACGCTGACGTTGACCACCAGACAATTTCACACCGCGTTCTCCTATTAAAGTGTCCAATCCATCATCAAATCGATCTGTAAATTCGCTAACATAAGCAGATTCTACTGCTTTTAAAAGTTCAGCTTCAGTCGCATTTGGTCTAGGAAATAAAATATTTTCTCGGATTGTACCTTCAAATAAAAACTCGTCTTGCAAAACAACTCCTAAATGTTTTCTGAAACTCTTCAACTTCACTTTGGATAAATCGTAACCATCTACAGAAACCACACCTGATTTCGGATTTAAAAATGTAGCCGATAATCCTGCTATTGTAGATTTTCCTGAACCAGAACTTCCAACCAAAGCAATAACAGAACCCGATGGGGCATTAAAACTGATATTATGCAACACTTGTTTTCCGGCTTCGTAAGCAAAAGACACATCGTTAAACACCAAATCACCTTTCATATTCTCAATTTCTAAAGTTCGATTTTCATCATCTTCCTCGGCTTCCATATTCATTAATTCTTCGGTACGATCTAAGCCTGCCAAAGCTTCGGTTAACTGACTTCCAATATTACTCATCTGTACAATTGGAGCAATCATAAACCCTAGAAGTAAGGTAAAAAACATAAAATCACCAATGGTTAAATCGCCTTGCATAATTTTGTAACCACCAATTCCCATAATTCCAGTAGACGCAATTCCTAATAAAAAAGTAGAGGAACTCGTCATAATTGCTGTTGCAGTTAAACTCTTTTTTACATTTTGGAATAATTTATCTACACCAGCTTCAAACGTTTTATTTTCTTGATCCTCTGCATTAAAGGCTTTAATAACACGAACGCCACTTAACGTTTCGGTTAAACGTCCAGTAACTTCAGCATTAATAACCCCTCGTTTTCTAAAAATTGGTCTGATGTATTTAAACGCTTTCAAAGCCAAAATTCCGAAAACAGCCACAGGAACTAAAACAAAAAAAGTCATCGACGTGCTTATTCGCAATAATAATACTAGAGATATTATTGCTGTAAACGTCCCTCCTACTAATTGTACTAAACCTGTACCTATTAAATTCCTAACGCCTTCCACATCAGTCATAATTCGAGAGACTAAGACACCTGATTTTGTATTATCGAAGAAACTTATAGGAAGTGATAACACCTTTTTCTGAACTTTTGCTCGCAATTCTGATATTAAATACTGTGCTTGTACACTTAGTATTTTTGTAAGTAAATATGATGTCACTGCTTGTACCAAAATGGCCCCTCCTACAACTGCTAATAAACTGTATAATTGATCGTAATCTTTATTTGGAATAACGTCGTCTAACAGAATTTTACTTTTCCATGGTAGAACTAAACTCGCCAAACGGCTGAATACAATTAATATTAAACCTACAAATACTAAGTTTCGTTTTGGCCAAATTATAGTCTTGAAGGCTTGCGCCATACTTATTTTAGATTTTGTATTATGGTCTTCTTGCGACGTTTTTTTTAGATGTCTCATATTTTAATTTAGAGTGTAAAGATAATTTTACTAGTTAAACTATTGATCATTAATGGAGAAAATTAATATTAAGAGTTTCATAAAAAGTTTACGTGTTTACAACCTAATTATTAACTTTAAACTTCTTAAAGAACTTACATATTATGGAATATAGAACACTAGGAAATTCAGATTTAAAATTATCGGCAATTACATTTGGTGCATGGGCAGCTGGTGGATGGATGTGGGGCGGAACCGAACAAAACGACGCTGTAAAGGCTATGCAATCTGCTTTCGATTTTGGTGTAACAACTATAGATACGGCTCCTATTTATGGTATGGGACACAGCGAAAAAATTGTTGGTGAAGCTATTAAAGATTTACCTAGAGATCAAGTTCAAATTATTACAAAGTATGGTTTGCGTTGGGATGCAACTCAAGGTGATTTTTATGTGAATTCGCAAGACAATGACGGCAAGGACATTGCTATTTATAAGCATTCATCTAAAGCCAGTATTATTAAAGAATGTGAGGATAGTCTAAAACGTTTAGGTACCGACTATATCGATCTGTATCAAATACATTGGCCTGATAAAACTACAGAAATCCAGGAAACAATGGAGGCTGTTGCACAATTAATTAAAGAGGGAAAAGTACGACATGCAGGGGTTTGTAATTATAGTGTTGATCAATTAAAAGAAGCTAATACGTATGTAAATATCGTTTCTAATCAGGTACCTTATAGTATGGTGAATCGTGGAATTGAAAGTGATCTTATTCCGTTTGCAATTAAAAACAACACCTCAATTTTAGCTTATAGCCCACTACAACGTGGTTTATTAACAGGAAAAATGAAAGCAGGACATCAATTTGCTAAAGGTGATCATAGAAAAACATTACCATTTTTTAAAGATGAAAACATTAAAAAAACAGCTCTGTTTTTAGATAAATTAAAACCATTAGCTGAGGCTAAACAAGCCTCAATTTCGCAATTGGTTTTACGATGGACAATAGAGCAACCTGGTATTACGATAGCTTTAGCTGGAGCTAGAAATGCAGAACAATCAATTTCTAACGCAAAAGCAATAGATGTAAAATTATCTGCTGACGAATTACTATTTATAAATAATGAATTAGAACGGTTGAAATTGGATTTATAGCTAGTGTTAAATTTTTAAGTACCTAAGTTTGAAAATGCATAGAGAAGCATTCAGAATTTGAAAATATTTTAGCAAAATTTCTGCATTATATGTATTAAATTCGAATAAAATCAACAACAAAACACTTAGCCTTTAAGCGTTGAGATATAACGTTAAATTAATTATTTTATAGATGCGGAAATAGTATTTTTACGCATGCAAAAAAATGAAACAAGATACCAATTTGAGTTCATAGCGTTAATGGCGTCACTTATGTCTATAGTAGCACTATCTATTGACGCTTTACTCCCTGCTATACCAGAAATTGGTTTTGCAATAGGTAACCAAAACAGTACAGATTTACAGTTATTAATTACCATGATTTTTTTAGGTTTTGGGGTTGGACAATTAATTTTAGGTCCGCTGTCTGATAGTTTTGGAAGAAAACCTATTATGTATATTGGGTTTGTTATTTTTATATTTGCTAGTTTTATCTGTGTGTTTTCAACATCTTTAGAGTCGATGCTTGTTGGTAGAATTCTACAAGGAATTGGGCTTTCTGCACCAAGAACGATTTGTATTTCTATAATTAGAGATTCTCATAAAGGTGATTATATGGCACGAATGATGTCGTTTGTAACCGCATTCTTTATTTTGGTTCCTGTAATTGCTCCTGCATTGGGTCTGTTTATTCTAAATCATTTCGATTGGCAAACTATATTTTATACACAAGTATTTTTTGCTATTCTTGTTAGCTTTTGGTTTTGGAAGCGACAAGCAGAAACATTAAACCCAGATTTTAAAATACCCTTTAATAAACATGTATATGTTAACGGATTTAAAGAATTGATTCGTTATAAAGAAGCAATGGCCTTTACAGTTGTTTCTGGTTTTATTACTGGAGCGTTTATGGTCTATTTAAGTTCTTCGCAACATATATTTGAAGACCAATATGGTATTGGCGATAAATTTCCTTACATTTTTGCTGGACTTGCTACTTCTATTGGTATATCGACCTTACTGAATGGAACCTTAGTTGTTCGCATTGGGATGAGACGATTAGCATTTATGTCTTTATGCCTGTTTTGTTTAATTTCGACTAGTTATGTTCTCTTGTTTTGGAACAAACCCAACCCTAGCTTATTTGTTCTTATTCCGTTTTTAGTCGGTTTATTCTTTGCTTTAGGTTTCCTTTTTGGAAATCTGCGAGCAATTGCAATGGAGCCTATTGGGCATATTGCAGGAATTGGAGCCGCCATAACCGGATTTATTTCTACTTTAGTTGCAATACCAATTGCAACGTTAATAGGGAAATTTATGACAGATACAGCTCTCCCTCTATTTGTAGGATTTTCTATATGTGGAAGTTTATCTTTAATTACTTTTATCTTGATGAAACGTCACATTCTATACAGAAGATTTAACCTTAAATGGCGTTAGGGATTGTAGCGGCATCCTTTTTATGCTATTTCGCATAAAAAGATATAGCGGAAAGCCCGACCTTTTTATTTAAAAAGGGAACGCACTAATAAGATTAAAAAAGCAATACATAAAGTTTGATAAGCTGTTTGTATGGTTTATACTTCTCGCTTAACAGGAATTAAAGCACTTTTCTTAATCGTAATGAAACCTAAAGCATTTAGCACTTTCATAATACCATAAGTGACATCTAATTCGTACCAACGTACACCACCAAAATTGGCACGACCACCATATTTATGATGATTATTATGATAACCTTCACCCATCATTAAAAAATCGAAAGGCAATAAATTCTTAGACGTATCGCTCACTTTAAAATTAACGTAGCCATAAATATGTGCAAACCAATTTATAATAACGCCGTGAATAGGTGCCATAAAAAAGGCTACAGGTAAAAATAACCACTGCCACCAAGCTGTTGCAAATACAACAAAGAAAACAATGTATAGTGCAGCCCAAATTAATCGAGACACTCGCGAACTTGCAAAGCTGTCAAAGCGTTTCCATTGGGGTACATTTTTGGTAAATTTAGCATCTACTGCTATATTTTGATTATTTATATCTTGATAAATAGTCTTGGTACGCCACATCATTGAAAACACATTGCTATCGTATTTTGGAGAATGCGGATCTTTTTCTGTATCGGCATATGCATGATGCATTCTGTGCATTACACCATATCCGTAAGCGCTTAAATAATTAGAACCTTGACATATCCAGGTTAAGACAAAACATAATTTCTCGCCAAATCGAGACATTTTAAACGATTGGTGCGCTGCGTATCTGTGAAGAAAAAAAGTTTGAAAAAACAAACCTGAATACCACAGTATAATCATGAAGATAATTATTTTCATTTGCTATAGTTTATAATAGCAAAGAACTTAAATTATTAGGATTTAAATCTGAACATGGGTTAAGAAATTCGTTTTCTTATTCGGCTTAAAGCTTGAGCCGTTACCCCAATATACGAGGCTATATATTTTAAAGGAATGTCTTTTATAAGGTTTGGACGTTCTGTAAATAAGTTTAAATACCGTTGTTCTGCAGTTTCTGTTAACAAGGATTGTTCGCGCTTCGATTTTATTAGAAATAAACGTTCTGAAGACAATCGACCTATTAAATTACCAACTTCTGTTTTCTTATAAACCTCTTGTAAATCAGCATAAGAGACACTCCATATAGACAAATCGGTTAGCGCTTCTAAGGCATATAAAGACGGTTTTTGCGTTAAAAAAGAATCGTATGCACTTACAAATTCATTTTCGAAACAAAACCCGAAAGTCACATCTTTATCTTCGTCTTCATTTGGTATTAAAAAACGAGCGATACCCGAGCCAATAAAAGAAATATAATGTTCTGTTTGACCAACATTTAAGATACGTTCTCTTTTTTTAAAGCTTCGTGTTTTAAGTTTCGATGAAAATAACTTCCAATCGGCATCACTTATGGATACTGTAGATTCTATATAATCTCTAATTTCTATCATCTTATACCATCACACTTTTAATATTTTCTAACAAGCTGATAAATTTATGCAATTCAACTTATTTTAAAGCCTAATCCAACATGTTTTATAATTGAAATATAATTTTTATTTGAGAAATTGTAATGGGAAGTTTAGATTGAATCAATACTAAAAAAGTAAAAATAAAATGTGTTTTTTTTAAGGTAATTCCAAAAAAAATATTTCAAAGCATATAGTTTGAAGAATGGTGGTAAAAAACACATCATAATTACTAATTTATCAAAAACCTATGCCTTTGTAAAGATGACAAGTAAATATATTTTTATAAATTTATGGAACACTTAAAATTATATTTAATGTCTATACTTATAACCAACATAAAACAATTACTACAAACAAGAACTCACGGGATTTATAAAGTTTCTGGTAAAGAAATGAAAGAATTACCTTTAATAGAAGATGCTTACCTTCTTATTGAACACGACACTATTGTAGAATATGGTTCAATGAAAAATATTGGAGGTATTATTGCTGAAAAAACCATTGATGGAACGGGTAAAGTTGTTTTACCTGCTTGGTGCGATTCGCATACCCATTTGGTTTATGCGGGACATAGAGAGCAAGAGTTTGTTGATAGAATAAACGGATTGACTTATGAAGAAATCGCTAATCGTGGTGGAGGAATTTTAAATTCTGCCGAAATTTTAGAACAAACAAGTGAGGACGAATTGTATAAACAATCTGTAAAACGTTTACATGAAGTGATGCGCTTAGGTACAGGTGCTATTGAAATTAAATCGGGTTATGGTTTAACTTTAGAATCTGAACTAAAGATGCTTAGAGTTATAAAACGACTAAAACAGGATTTCACTATATTGGTTAGACCTACATTTCTGGGAGCTCATGCTATTCCTAAAGCTTTTAAGGACAATAAAGACGGATATGTAGATGAGATTATAAATAATATGATTCCTGCAATTGCAAAAGAACAAATAGCTAAATATATAGACGTTTTTTGTGAAGAAGGTTATTTTACGTTAGAAGATACTGATAGGATTTTAGAAGCAGGTATTAAACACGGTATGGTTCCTAAAATTCACGTAAATCAATTCAATGCTTTTGGAGGTGTAGCATTAGGGGTCAAGCATAACGCACGTTCTGTAGACCACCTTGAAATTATGAATCCTGAAGATATAAAAGCCTTAAAAGGTAGTAATACTATGCCTGTTGCATTACCAACTTGTTCTTACTTTTTAGGTATACCATATACTCCAGCAAGGGAGATTATAGATGCAGGTTTACCTCTTGCATTAGCTAGTGATTATAACCCAGGTACTACGCCTAGTGGTAATATGAATTTTGTAGTTAGCACTGCATGTATTAAAATGAATATGACTCCCGAAGAGGCTATTAATGCAGCTACAATTAATGGAGCTTATGCCATGGGAGCTCATAAAATGTTTGGAAGTATTACTAGAGGTAAAAAGGCTAACATTATAATTACCAAAGAGATACCTAACTATAACTATTTACCTTATGCGTTCGGAGATAACTGTATAGATACCGTTATTATTAATGGTGAAATTGTAGAGTAATATAAACAAATAAAGCATGAAAAATCCCGAATGATTTAAAACCATTCGGGATTTTTTTATGATGTTTTAATCTTTTATTTAAGCGTAAATTCTGTTGAAGATACTAAATCTTTAGCGTTGTAAACGTTAATTACATAACGACCTTCTTCAAAACTTTCGTCACCTTTAGAAGCTACAAACTCACAAACATTTAAACTTGTGTTTTCATAATTAAAACGGCTTATTAAACTATAGTTTAAAGCTTTTTCACCAAATACGACTTGTTCGTTAGCACCTAAAACATTGTTTTTTGGGTCTATAACTTGAATGTATAATTCTTGATCGCCTGCTTGTACTAAACTATTTTTAGCCACAGTAAAACAAACTCTAAGCTTATCTGCTCGTTTTGCACGTTCGGTTGGAATAAGCTTTCCAGAACTACGTTCTATAACACCAAACCCTTTTAAACCAACAGTACTTAAAACTGCAGCATTTTCCATAACTTCTGCTAAAGCTGTATTCTGTACAAGTAAGGAATCTGTAAATACATTACGCTCATTTAAACGTGTACGTGTACTATCTAATGAGGTTGATAAAAGACTATTTTCAGCTTTTAGCTTCCCATTTTCTTCTAACAAGAAATCCATTTCTTTTTGTAAGTTCACGTATTTTTGTTTGTATAACCACAAGCTTTTTACGTTAGTTTCAGAAATTTGAAGCGAATCCATTAAACCTTGAATACGTGTTCTTGCTTCAATTAAATTAGCATTAGCTATATCATTTTCGCTTATGGCAACATCGTATTGTTTTGCCATATTACCTAAATCAATCATTACTGCTTCTTTCTCTTCTTTAAGTTGAGTTTCTGTTTCACGTTTACTTTTCATAAGGTCGAACGTGTAAAACGCTGTTCCTAAAAATAAAACTAAAAGGATTCCTAAAGCGACTTTTAAACCATTATTTGATTTATTTTGTTCCATAATTTATTTTTAAATTAATAATTTCTAATTGGTTAACGATTTATTGGTTTTAATCTTGCTTAATATTATTAAAATTAAGTTCATAAAGCAAAAAAACCTGTATTTTTAATTTTTAATTAATCGAATTCATAATGGATAAACTTGTTGTATTTAATAATTCAGATCTTTCAAGACTTTTAAACATTCGCCCTTTCGAATCTAAATTCGGAGAGCATGTAAACATACTACCCGAGACATGCAATATATACGAATATATAGAAACTTTAGACGTCGATTATATTTTAGTTGGACTTCCTGAAGATGTAGGTGTTTTTGCTAATCTTGGAAACCTTGGCACTTCAAAAACTTGGGAGACGACTCTCAAGAATTTATTAAATATTCAGAAAAACGAATTTACAAATCCTGAAAGGGTTTTAATTCTAGGACATCTAAATTTTGAAAAAGAACTTGAAAAAATTAACACTCTTGATCGGAAAATTGATAAACAGCTAGCTAAATCACGCAAAATTGTATCCAAAATAGATAAACATGTTTCACATTTAATATATTCCATCATAAAAGCTGGTAAAAAACCGATAATAATTGGCGGTGGACATAACAATGCCTACGGGAATATTAAAGGTGCAGCATTAGCTTCTAATTCTTCTATAAATGTAATCAATTTTGATGCACATACCAATTTTAGACCAGAAGAAGGTAGGCATAGTGGCAATGCTTTAACATATGCCTTTACCGAAGGGTTTTTAAATAATTATTACATTTTCGGATTGCATGAAAGCTATATATCTAATACCATATTAAAAACCATAAATAAATTGAACCATGTTAATTTCAGTACTTATGAAGACATGGAAATCAAACAAAATACGTCCTTTAAGAAAGAATTACAAAATGCATTAACTCATGTTGGAGATCAATCTTTTGGAATAGAATTAGATTGCGAAGCCATAGAAAACATAAGTAGTAATGTTATGTCTCCTGCCGGATTTAGCTTAAAAAAAGCAAGACAGTTTGTACATTATTTCGGGAAACGAGAACGTGCACAATATTTACATATATGTGAAGCATCTCCTACCGAAGAAAATATTGATCAAATTGGAAAGCTTATAACCTATTTAATAACAGATTTTATAAGCGCAAATACTTCTAAAAAAATGGAGGAATAAAAAAGAGGTTGATGAAAATTTTATTTTTCATCAACCTCTTACTAACATATTTAGTATCTAATCATTTAAGTAGTTCATTTTGAAAAACTTGTAAGCTTTTACCTGATTTAATTGGATAGCCTAATTCTATTAAAGCACGTTCTAGAGCTCCTAAAACAGATAACAAATCGTTTGGAGAAACAGACCCCATATGCCCTACTCTAAAATATGTTGATTTAATATCTGCTAATAAACCTCCTGCAATTATTACATCACTAGCATTCATTTTAGCACTTAATGTTACACTGTCTACGCCTTTGGGATAATATATTGCCGATAAAGTATTAGCTGATATTGCATCAGAAACTGGCAGTGTTTTTAAATTTAAAGCATCTATACCTAATCTAAAAGCTTGTGCTAAACGTTGATGTCTTTGTACACGTTTATCTATGCCTTCTTTACAAATTATTTTCAAGCTAACCTCTAATGCTACAATTAGGTTAACCGGTGGCGTACCAAAATACGAAGGTCGTCGTTCTTCATAAGCTGTCATAATTGGAAGCCAATTTTTCCAATCTGCATAATAATTACTAACAGGCTTTTTTCTGTTTTCCCAAACTTGAATCGCTTTTTCAGAAACCATTAAAAGCGCCAATCCAGGAGGAACTCCTATTGCTTTTTGAGAGGCTGTTAACACCACATCAATTCCCCAATCGTCTTGATTAATCTCTTCCCCCGCAACAGAACATACACCATCTAAAATACTTAATGTATTATACTTTTTAGCTAAAGAGGTTATTGGTTTTGGGTCTATGAGAACGCCTGTAGAGGTATCCACATGAGTCATAGTTAAAACTTTATAGTGCTTGCTTTTTAATTCTTTTTCAATTTCATGAAGACTAACAACTTCTCCTATTGGAGCTTCTAAAATAGTTACATCTGCCCCATAGCACTCTAAAATATCTTTAAAACGTGCACCAAAATATCCGGAAGAAATCACGAGTGCATAATCGTCTTTTTCTATAAGATTAGAAATAGCCATATCCATACCTAAAGTACCTGTTCCTGAAATAATAAAAGGTTGTCCTTTTGGCGATTTCCAAATGGTTCGCATGAGCTCAAGACTGTTACCAAAAGTTTCAATAAAATCTGGTGCTATATGACTGTCTGTTGCAATGCTCATGGCCCGTAATACATCAGGTTCAAATTCTATAGGACCTGGTATCATTAGTAATTTTCTACCTTTCATTGTATCTATATTATTTTATTAAATTAAGTTCACTAACAAGTATACCATCCAAATCTACGTAAATATATTCGCCAGAATTAATAGAAACACCTCCAAATTTTACAGAAACATCGACCGATCCTCTCTCAATAAGCTTCATGATTAGATACTTTACGTTCCGTTATTACTCCTAAAACAAAAACATTGCTACTTGCGAGTAGAATGGACGAAGATCAACAGACTTTTGTTTTCGCTAAAGAGATAACTTATAATCATCTATAATATAAAGAGTTACTCTATATCTTTTCAGGGATTAAATTTTAAAATTTTTACCAAGTTCTAAATAATTTCTTTGAATCATATCTTGCAGGTGCCTAAATTTTACCTAAAGCAATTATAACTAAAAAGCTGACAACTTTATTTAGTAAAAACACCTTTAACCAATATTATTACCTAAAGAGTTTAACATTCAAAATCTATTCTTTTTACGCTTTATACACCGTTCTGAAACGGAAAGATTTCACCATAAAAAAGAATTTCATCTATCTCATCAACATTCAACAAATGCCAACGAAAGCAATAAGCATTATTGTAGACGCTGGGTTTCTTTAATAATCTTAAAAAAATAGATTAAGTTAATAAAGATCATAATTTCGATATGCAAATTTCGAATTACACTAGAGATACTTTGAGTTATTTAAGACCGTTGCAATATTTAATAATTTTCTAAGTTCCATGTTTTTTAAATGGATTTGACTTACTTTTTATCTTAAAAAAAAGATTTTTGTACTATTTCTTGATTTTATAGGTCTTTCTATTAGT